>JAZNSP010000017.1:0-53612 GCA_045591285.1 Acutalibacteraceae bacterium | reverse complement strand
TTTCCCGATGAGTCCGTTGTAGATAAAAGCTTTGCTCCGTCAGAGGAATAAACTGAGCTTTCGCTGATAAGAGTTTTAATTCCGTCAAAAGCTATCTCTGATATTACATTACCATATTCATCGGTTTCTGTAAACACCTTTCTTTTACACTGAATACAAGTACAGTTTTCTTCCGTTTCACATTCACAGCTGCACATATATTCAGGACATTCTTCACAAGGGCAAAGGCTTACAAATTCTGTGCTTTCTTCCTCAGTTGTTTCTTCTTCGGGTAATTCTTCTTCAGGAATTGTGCTGTCATAAAGAATATTGCCTTCTCCGTCGGCTATTGTAAGAATATTTCCCTTACTGTCAAAGGTTTTTATCTGTGTATCACCGTAATTATCCGTAAATGTTCTGATAAGCTCTGAATTTCTTGTAATTGTAAGGCTATCGCCTGTGATATATTCTTCGTTTGTGCTGTCATACGCTTTTTCGGTCAGAGAACTTATATAACCGTTTTCATAACCGAATTCAAGCTTTCTCATATCTATATCGGAAACTGATGTCATATTACCGTCACTGTCATAAGTAAAGCTTATGCTTTCTCCGTCAGGGAAGGTAAAGCCTGTCAGATTATTCCCTGTGTATGAAAATGTCACTTCAAGAGGTCTTGCACTTTCACCGTCGCCGGCAACTATGGCAGTTCCGTCACTTGTATATGCCTTTATTTTCGCAAGCTTACCGTTTTCGTAGGTAAAGCGGAATTCATTTCCCATTCCGTCAACAATTTTAGAAAAATCAAGAGGAGAAACATTTTCCGCATTGACATATTCAATATGAAGACTTGCATTAGTAATGCTGTTTCTCTTTTCATAAAGTCTTCCGAACGCGTCATATCGGCTTATTTCACCTGAAGCCTCGACTACTGCATACTGTTCGGGCACATATTGAGGTAAGTTTGAATAATCAATATATCTGTCGGGAAGCTTCCATATAACCGTATCGGAATAACCGTATTTTGATACCCATTTCTGTCTGTTTGTAAATTCGGGAGTAGCTGTTTCATCGGCTTTTTCACTGTTTTCAGACCGAACAAAAACCTCACAGCTTCCGTAACCGTCAAAAAGATATATTTCTCTCACATCACTGTATTCCACTTCACAGATAAGTTTTCCGTAATTAAAAAGCCAACCTTCTCCGTAGCTTACAGATGTTATGCCTGTAATTTCACTGAGATATCTGAATTCAGGTGAATTGAAATTCATTTTGATTTCTACAGGATATACATTTGAGTCAATGTTCATAACATCAAATGTGAGCTTTGGGATTAACGTAAAATCATTGAAGGAAAATATACCTGCTCTTCCGATATTTTTTGAATGCTTACCTGAATACACAGTAAGCTCACTTGCAAATTCCTCTTCTATATCACTTTCGGACTTCGGTAAATCAAGATATGCCTCGTTTGCACCTAATACACCTATTTCAAGTGTCTGAAAAATTAAAACTACACATAAAAAGACTGATATTGCCTTAATTATTTTCTTTACATTACTTGGCATAAAATTCTCTCCGTTCTTTTTTCATACAATTTGAATTTACATAAATATCATTTCTTCTGTTTACCTCACTTCATAAGCATCATCTCTTTAATAATTAATAGCGAACTTATCCGTTCAATATATAAGTTACAAAAAAAGAAAAAGTAACATTGACAAATTTCACTTTTACAAAATATTAATAAAAAACAAAAATTCCCCACAAAATTCAGATTTTATGGGGGATTTTAAATGTGTTTACTTTTTAATTATTATTTGATATAAATATAACGAGGTGGTTTTTATGAGTATGGATTATAACGGCTTGAAGGGTGAATATCCCGTTTATGATTTTGAGGCTTTTATTCCTTCTTCTGAATGTGCATTTCCCGATAACAGAATAATGAAATTTCTCACTGTCGGTCCATTTGTGCTTCATACTGACGGTTCATTTGAAGCAGAGCATATGTATGAAAGAAATAAGATACTTGAAGAAGACTATCTTCTCTCTGACGGCGGTGAGGCTTGTGCTAAACCCGTGCTTGACGGCAGAGTGAGAAATAAATATTACGGTGACGAATATCTTTACTGGAAGAATGGGCGTATCAAATGGAACTGTCTTCGTTTTGATGATGAAGAGATTGCCTGCGATCCTGCTTTATACGTTACTCAGCAGAGAAATGCCGTTTATTATGCCGCATTTTACGTAAGATGTTCGGGTGAGAAAAAAGCAATTATCTGCTACGAAAATTCAGGCTCAGCATTATTTGTCAACGGTGAACAGATTGATTTCAAGCCCTTCGGCAGAGTTAAGGGCTTATGGGGACTGGGGTATCAGTGCAGTGTTACCTTTAATGACGGACTTAATCTCGTTATGTTCAAAATCCGTCCCGGCTATATTGCAGACAGTATGGATATTTCAATATCAAATTGTTCTGTGTTTCCCGTAATTTTAAGTAATGAGGACTTTTCTCTTACTACACCTACAATCACTTTTGCATATACAGGAGAAAAGGGGAATGAAAATCAGGTTTTCCCCGTGTTTATAGAGGCTCATAAGGATACTGAGGAAAAAGAAATTGATTATTCTATAGGTACACTCAGGGTTCCCGAAATGAAAAAGGGGCAGATTTTACCCCTTCGTTTTGAAATTCCCGCAAAAGAAAACACTACGGTAAAGACCTTTGTGACTCTGGGAAATGAAAAAGCGGAATATTTCTTCCCCACCGCAGTTTATGACGGCTTCGAGGGAACAGAGCATATTTTCTCAGACTTTCATTTTGATACCACGTATCATCAGGAGCAGAGGACCTATGCTTTAGGTGCTTTCCACATAACAAAATCTCTCATAGAAAGACTTATTTCAAATCCCGATTTTAAGGCAACACTTTCAGAAATAGATTATCTTCATCCCTATTATTCACTTTATCCTCAGCACAGAGAAGTGCTGAAAAGCTGTTTTTCTTCGGGAAGAGCAGAAGCAGACTGCTTTTACAATCAGCCTAATGACCTTACTTCTTCGGGTGAAGCCTTTGTACGTAATCTAATTTACGGACAGCTTTATCACAGAGATGTGCTGGGAAGAATAAGCACTACTTATCAGCCCGGTGACGTGTTCGGTCATTTTTCGCAGATAACTCAGGTATGTAAAAAGGGCGGCTGTGATTATATCAAGTGGGGCAAAATGATGCTTGGTGTTGACAGTCTTTTCCGTCACGTTTCACCTGACGGCACAAGCCTTCTTCACGATAAGAATATGAACAGAAGCACAGCAAAGCGCCTTGGTGTAAAGGGCTGTGACGCTTCGTCGGGATATCTTTCTCATATTGAAGCCTTCCCGAGAGAATGTGACACAAGCTGGATGAAAAACACCGTATCAGGTGCTGAGTTTGCCGTTTTTTCACAGCTTGGTAAAATTGTCAATGAAAGCGTAAATGAATTGAAGAAGAAGGGTGAGGATAAGGAAATTCTCTATTCTTCAAGAGATATTACTCAGCACCATTCAGGTGTTATTCTCACAAGAACGGATTTCAAGCAGGCAAACCGCCTTTGTGAAAATCTTCTTGTTACGGCGGAAAAATTCGCTTCAGTTGCCTTTATGTACGGTATGAAATATCCCGACAAAGCAATTGACAAGGCGGTAAGACAGCTTCTTTGTGCTCAGCATCACGATTCAATTACGGGAACTAATAATGAAATTTCCTTTGTTGACCTGATGATTGAATACCGTGAGAGTGCCGAGATACTTACTGATATAATTGAAAGGTCCTGCCGTTTTATTGCTTCAGGCATAAAGACGGGTGAGGGCAGTGAATATATTTACGTTTTCAATCCTCTTACCTGGGAAAGAGGGGGAAAATGCTACTTTAATATTCCCGAAGGACTTCAGAATGAAGATGCATTTATCCTTACTGACGTGAAGGGCAGGACTTATCCTGCATTAAGACAGGGGAATTTCGGTTGGTTTATTGCTTCCCGCCTTCCGTCTATGGGTTACAGCGTATTTAAGATAGAAAAGGGAAGTAAGGAGGAAATAATCAGAGGTAATGATACGGTTATTGAAAATAACAGATTTACCCTGAGGGTTGATAAGGAAAAGGGCGGCACGATAGTTTCGCTTTACGATAAGAAGGAAAAGCGTGAGATTATTGATAAATCTGCCCCTGCACCTGCAAATACGGTTTACGTTATGAAGGAAATTCACGACCGTATGGAAACTCAGCACGAATTATATACAACGGGACACAAGCTTCTTTCCTCTGATTATGAGGCAGATATTACCAGTGAAAAGAGTGCTCTTTATCAGAAAATTATTTCAAAAGTAAAGCTTGATACTATAGGCGTTCTTATAAGTGAGATTACTCTTTATAAAAACAGTGATACCGTTGATTTCAGAACGTCGGTTGAGGATTATCAGGCAGAGGACGATTTATTCTCAGTTACCTTCCCCGTTGATATCAAGGGCGGTCAGGTTATTTTTGATGACCGCTTCTCTCCCCACGTTTCCACTCGCTCAAAGAAATATATGTCCTTCCAGACACATCAGTATGCCTCCTTCTCAGGCTGCAGGGTATTACCGACTAATCAGTGGTTCGGCATAGGACCTACGGTTACTGCGGTAATTAATAACGAAGGCTCCTTTAATTTCGGTATGACCGCAATTATAAGAGAAGAAAATGATGCTGTGAGGGATTTTTCCGACAGAATTTTATTTGCACTTACGAAAAAGGCGGTGCCCGTTACTCTTTACCCCGACCGTGAACAGCACGGCGGAATGAAAATAATTCATTTTAATGAGGATATCTATTCCACCGATACGAGAATTGTGGTATCATTATACGGTGATAATAACGTATATAAAGAAAAGCTTCTTTCCCCGTTAAAGACGAAGGAAAAAGAAAAGCTTGAAAAAGCACTTGAGAAATACGGCTTCATATATCTTTATCTTCGTGACGGTGACAATGAGTACAAGAAGGAAACGGACGTGCTCCTTCTTATTGGTAAGGACAGGCTTTCTCTTGAAAAGGCAGTTTCAGAGCTTGAGGATATGCTTAAAAACGGCAGTAAGCTGTATTTAGACAGGGTAATTTCAACGGTGAAGCCTGAGTTTTCAGATGATTACGGCTGTGTTCTTATTAATAACGGCACACCTGCATCAAGCGTTGAGGGAAGAGGCACTCTTAATATGATGCTCTTCCATACTGCAAGCTTTTACGGCAATATGGGTAAGGTGACAGGCGGAAAGGAAATGGTTCCCGAACAGAAGAGCCACATTTTTACCTATTCTCTTTATCCGCATAAGAATTCCTACCGTGAGGCATCAGTCTATAAAAAGGCGTTTGAATTCAATGACTCTCTTTTCGCAATTTCCGACGTGAAGGAAAAGAGAAATGAAGTGCTTCCTATGGAAAAGGCATTCCTTAAATCACCCGACGGCTTCAGTATAACCGCATTCAAGGCTAAGGGCTATCCCTACGCCAATTTCACAAGGGCGGAAAAGGACTGCTTCAGCCGCGGCTTTACCGTGAGAGGCTTTGAAAATCAGGGCATTTCAAAGAACGTAACGCTTAAAACAGGCTTCAGTGTTTTCGGCGCTCAGAAAACAGATCTTCTCGATGAAAACAGTGTTCCTCTGAAGGCAGGAAACGACAGTGTCAGCTTTATCTCTTCCCCTCACGAAATTGTTACCGTTCAGCTCAAAGCACCTTCTACGGAAAAAATTGCCGATAATGAAGAGGTAATAATTGAGAAGGAAAAGGCTCAGAAGGTTTATATAAGAAGCTGGGAGCACGATATGGGCAGTATGCCTATGGGAAATCTTACCTTTATGTGCAGTATTGAAAGGCTTCCTCTTACCAATAATGAAAAGGAAACCCTTTATATAAATGCAGTAAATAATTCTTCTTATGAGGATATAAATTCTGTTATAAATATTGAGTGCTCAGAGAATATATTCTGTGATACCGAAAGTATTGATATCACTGTATTAAAGGGAGGCTTTAAGAGAATTCCTCTTGAAGTCGGCTTTAAGGGTGATAAAAAAGAAGGTCAGGTAAAGATTTTCTATGAGCACGACGGTATCTGTTATTATGACGTATATGAATTCGGCTGCTTCGAGCCTCAGATGAGTGTGACGGCAGACGAAAAGGAAATTTCCGTGAGAGTTTATAATCCTACAAATGAAAAGCTTTCACTTACAATTAATATCGCTTCGCCCTTTGAAAGCTGGGGAAGTACCGTTCCCTTTGAAAACAGAATGGGAAAAGTCGGTATGCTCGGTGAATATTTTGAGCTTTCCGCAAAAGAGGAAAGAATATTTACAGTACCCGCAGCCTTCAGTGAGGATATGCTCCCTTCATACTGGGCGGCGGTGAAACTTGGCTGTAACGGCAGAATTTATTTTGCCTATGACAGCCGCAAGGGCCCCCGACACAACGTATGGGCACACGAATTTATCTCGGAAATTATAGAGGACAACGGCTCGATACGGAAAATAATTGAAATGTAACAATGTCAGAATTTGCTTCGCACCTTCTGACAGTGATATTCTTTGCTCCGCAAAGAGTGATATTCATTCCTTTGGAATGAGTGATATCGCCTTCGGCGGTGATATATTTGCCTTCGGAAAATGTGAAGGAAAGGCTTCGCCTTCGGCTACGCTCTATATAAGGCGAAGTGCGTCTTTCGATATTTATAAATTTATAGGGCAAAAAAATTTTTTTCAGAAAAATGTGACCTTTTTCATTTTTGAAACGTATTACAGACAGGAGGCCGAAAAGTGGGCAGATTTCCGAAGCCTGAAAGGGACATAGAAGCGGTCTATAAGAAGTATTCCGATATGCTTTACAGAATAAGTCTTATGGAGCTTGGCAACAGCGAGGATGCTATGGACTGTGTTCAGGACGTATTTCTTAAATATTCGGAAAAAACGGTTTTGTTTGCTTCAGGTGAGCACGAAAAGGCGTGGTTTATACGTGTGACGGTAAACCGCTGTCACGACCTTCACAGAAGAAATAAAATCCGCACCTATGAGGAATTATCCTCAGTCGAAACCCTTTCCTATAAGGAGTATTTCGGTGAAGAGGGTGTAAGGATTTTTGAAGCTGTTGAAGAGCTCCCCGAAAAGATAAGGGCGGTTATCATACTTCATTATCTTGAAGGATTTTCTGTAGAAGAAACGGCAAAAATGCTGAAGCTTTCCGTCTCCGCAGTAAAAATGAGACTTTCAAGAGGCAGAGATGCCCTTAAAGTAATTATGGAGAGGGAGGAGTTCAATGTTTGACGAAAAGATAATTTCAGAGTATAAAAGCATAAAGGCACCTGAAGAGCTTTACGGCAGAATAATGAATTCCGAAGCTACTGCTCCTAAGAAAAGTAATATTGCTTATTTCGGAAGCTTTTCTTCCATAGCCGCAGGACTTGCAATTATCGTGGCTTCGCTTATGTTTTTCTTCGGAAAAGGAAATGAGCCTGTGGTTTATCTCGGCTCTGAAATGCTTACAAGTGAGGTTGCTGTCACTCAGAATGCTTCAGACGGCATAATGCTCGTAAGAAGCTTCGGTGAAATAAACTGTGAGCTTACCTTTGAAATAGAAAAGAAAACCGAAATTTCACTATCCGACGGCTTTCTTTTCAATTCTCAGGGAGAAATAATTCTCAGTCCTGAAGAAACAAAAGAATTTTCTGAAAAGTTCTCTGCAAAATGGACAGTTCCCATGGCAGACGAAAATGAGGTTTATGAAATTCAGCTTTCCGATGAAAAAAGCACTTACTTTATTAAATTGTACTTTGACAGAGATGAGGGACAGTGGACTGCTTCTCTGACAAAATAAAAAAACAAAAAAACATATCCTAAAGGAGAAAACCAAAATGAAAAAAGTAATCGCAATCGTACTCGCACTCGTTGTAGTTATCGGTCTTGTAGCTTGTGCTGCAAACCAGAACACAGAAGAAACAACTTCAGCAACAGAAGAAACAACTGCTGCAGCATCTGATGCAACTGTAGCTGCTACTCTCGCTGAAGCATTCAAGGCAGAGGCTGTTAAGGAAGATGCAACAACAAACACAATCGCAACTGCTCTTTCAACAAACGCTGTTATCGCTTTCGGTCCTATGGTTCAGGACATGGAAAAGGATTCCTGGCTTACAGGCTTTACAGCAGAAACAATGACAGGCTATGAAGCTTGCACAGCTTTTATGCCCATGATCGGCACAATTCCCTTCGTAAGCTATGTTTTCGAGCTTGCTGAAGATGCTGATGCTGACGCTTTCATTACAACTCTCAAGGAAACAGCTGACCTTCGTTGGAACATCTGCACAGCTGCAGAAGAAATGCTCGTTGAACAGGAAGGCAACTTCGTATTCTTCGTAATGGCTCCTCTTTCATTTGAAACAGCTGAAGATGAAGGTGTTGCAGAAGACGATATGGGCGTTGACGGTGATATGGCTGTAGAAGACGGCATCGCTGCTTACGATCCCGAAGCAGAAGAAACAACTGAAGAAGAAACAACAGTTGCTTAATTTCAGAGCTTAAATTTTGTAATTGATAAGGAAGGTGCTTTATATATCTCTCTGATATATATGCACCTTTTCTTTTTAAGGAGAATAAGGAATGTTATTTTCAAGTATTTCCTTTTTGTATTTCTTTTTACCCATTGTTTTAATCCTGTATTTTATAGTACCCAAGGTGCTTAAAAATACCGTTCTGCTGGTATCGGGCCTTGTTTTTTATGCTTGGGGAGAGCCGAGATACGTGGTTATAATGGTAGTTTCCATTCTTGTAGGCTACGTTTTCGGACTTCTTATTGAAAAATTCAAGGGTAAGAAGCTTGCGAAAATCTTTATGATACTGTCCGTATGTGTGGATTTGGGCCTGTTGATTTATTTCAAGTACGTGGATTTCTTTATTGAAAACTTCAACAGGGCAACGGGACTTTCAATAGAGCTTTTGAGAATTGCTCTTCCCATCGGTATCAGCTTTTACACCTTCCAGATTTTAAGCTATACCGTTGATGTTTACAGAGGTACTGTTCCTGCACAGAAAAATCCTATTAATCTCGGTGCTTATATTTCAATGTTCCCCCAGCTTATTGCAGGACCTATTGTCCGTTACAGTGATGTCGAAAAAGAGCTTCGTGAAAGAAAGCATACTCTTAAGAAGACTTATGAGGGAATTATCCGCTTCTGTGTGGGCTTCGGTAAAAAAATACTGATAGCAAATGCCCTTGGTGAGCTTTGTGAAGGCTTCAAAGCAAGTGACGAAAAGACGTTGCTTTATTATTGGCTTTATGCTATAGCCTTCTCACTTCATATTTATTTTGACTTTTCTGGCTACAGCGATATGGCAATAGGACTCGGTAAGCTCTTCGGCTTTACCTTCATGGAAAACTTCAACTATCCTTATATCTCAAGGAGCGTTACGGAATTCTGGAGAAGATGGCACATGTCACTGGGACAGTGGTTCAGGGATTATGTTTATATCCCCATGGGCGGCAACCGTGTTTCAACCTTCAGGCATTTAAGAAACATCTTTACCGTATGGTTTTTAACAGGCTTCTGGCACGGTGCAGACTGGAATTTTATTGTCTGGGGACTTTATTTTGCGGTGCTTCTTACAATAGAAAAAATGTGGCTCGGAAAATATCTTGAAAAGAGCAAGGTGCTTTCAAGAATTTATACTCTTTTCCTTATAGTTATAAGCTTTGTTATTTTTAATGCCGCTGACATGGGTGAGGCATTAAGGTATATCGGCGGTATGTTCGGCATCGGTGCCGAAGGTCTTATAGGTGCCGAGTGGTTTTATAATCTCAGAAGCTATGCCGTTATTATGGTTCTTGCCCTTATCGGTGCTACTCCCATACCCGCAAAAATTGCAGGAAAGCTCAGTGAGAATAAATACGGCAAAACGGCAGTATCCGTTCTTTCTCCCGTATTCGTTGCCGTTATTATAGTTCTCTGTACGGCATATCTTGTTGACGGCTCATTCAATCCGTTCCTTTATTTCAGATTTTAAGGCAGGTGAGAATTTTGAAAGAAAAACTGACTTATATAATTACAATTGCATTAAGCTGTACCCTTATTTTCGGCTTCAGTGCATGGTTTCTCATGAAGGAACCCACCACTTATTCCGAGTCTGAAAGACGTGCTCTTTCTCTTCTTCCCGAATTTTCACTTGATGCTATTGTATCGGGTGACTTCATGAGTGATTTTGAAGAGGCTTCTCCCGATCAGTTTCCTTTGAGAGATTTATTCAGAAGTATAAAGGCATATGCATCGGAATATATTTTCAATAAAATGGATAACAACAAGATTTTTCTTGCAGACGGTCATCTTTCAAAGCTCGAATATCCTATGAAGGACAGCATGATAGAGAATGCCGCAGATAAATTCAGCTTTATATATGATAAATATATAAAGGACACCGAAGCAGATGTTTTTATCAGTGTTATTCCCGATAAAAACTGCTTTATTGCCGAGAAAAACGGCTATCTCGCATTTGATTATAATGAATTTGCGGAAAAGCTCAGCGGAAAAACACCTTTTGCGGAATATATCGACATTCTTCCTTTGCTCAGTGCCGATGATTATTACACCACGGACACTCACTGGAAGCAGGAGAATATAATTGACGTTGCTGAAAAGCTCTGCACTTCAATGGGTGCTTCCTTCAAAGGTGAATTTAAGGAAAATAAACTCAGTGAGGAATTTTTCGGTGTGTATTACAATCAGTCGGGACTTAAAGTTCCTACTGACAGCATCACCTATCTTACAAATGATGCCATAGATAATGCAACTGTGACAAATTACGACACAGGTGTGGGAAAAGAGTATCCTGTTTATGACGAAAAAAAGCTTGAGGGTGCAGATTTATATGAATTTTTCCTTTCGGGAACGGTTGCGGTTTCCGTTATTGAAAATCCCCAGACAAAAGAAAAAAGAGAGCTTATACTCTTCCGTGACTCCTTCGGAAGTGCAATTGCTCCTCTTATGCTGGGTTCCTATTCAAAAATAACAGTGGTGGATATAAGATATATCGCATCAACAATTCTTGACGGACTTGTAGATTTCGATAATGCCGACACCGTACTTTTCCTCTATTCCACAGTGCTCCTCAATAATTCAACTGCGATGAAATAATATTTCATAAAAATGAATACCCGAAAAGCAGGCAAAAATCTGCCTTTGAGGTGATTTTGAAATACTTTTGCATTTAAAAGCAACACTTTTGCATCAAAATTTCAAAAATATTGACAATTATAAAAAACCGTATTAATATTAAATAAATCACTGAAAGGCAGGTGGACAAAATGCTGAAGAATTTTAACATCCGAAACCGGAGAACCGTTTTGTCCGTTTGCGATTGATATTATATCTTTCTGAACTTACAGGTATCTCCGTATGTTTTCGGAGGTGCCTTAAATTTTTTGTCGGAGGCATGTAATATGAAACTTTTAGTTATCCGTCACGGCGAATCAGAAGCGGATTTGCTTGATGTGCACGAAGGCAGAGCGGATTTCGCATTAACTGAGCGAGGACACAGACAAGCAGAAGCGATGGCAAAGTATGTTGCCAACAATTATGATATCTCAAAAATATATGCAAGCACCTTAACAAGGGCGAAACAAACAGCCGGGCATTTATCAGAAAAAACAGGTATTCCAATTGTTTTTGATGAGAATCTTATGGAATTTAATAATGGGCTTCTTGCAGGATTGCCAAGAGCAGTTGTAAGAGAAAAATATCCTGAAATTCCTGATTTGCCGATTGATAAAGCTGTTTACGGACAAGAGTCTCAGGTTGAATTCAGACAGAGAGCCGAAAATGCACTTTCAAGAGTTATTAGTGAATCTCAGGCAGATGAAACTGTTGCTATTGTATCTCACGGTGGAATGATAAATCAGTTGTACCGTTCACTGTTTGAGATGCCTATTGACTGTAAGTTTTTCTTTAATACCGCTGATACAGGTATTCACATTTGGAGTGTGAGTGACACAGAAAGACGAGTTGCAAAAGCTAATTTTGACGAGCATACAAAAGGAATTTAAGGAAAATGATTACACTTCCCGAATATTTAAATAACCCCTGCGGTACTCTTTCTATTCCGTATTGGAAAGTAAAAAATATTGTAATACCATCTGAAATGAAGATTTTGCATGATAAGTATTTTAGTGCAGATATCTTATCAGATTATACTGATGAAAAATACTTTCGGTTGCATCACAATCTCAAAGAAATACCGAAAATCATAGCTAATGATTTTAAAATTACCACAGCAACACGAAAAGATATTAAATCAATCGTGCAGATAATAAACGATTCATATACGGATATATCTGTAAACAAAGACCTTATCAAAAGTTATACCAAAACACCTGTTTACAATGAGGCATTGTGGATAATGGTCAAAGAAAAAGCAACGGACAAATATGTTGGTTGCGGCATAGCTGATTTTGATACAGAAACAAGAGAGCTTATCCTTGAATGGATACAGGTATTACCGCAATACAGAGGCAAGAAAATAGGACAGTTGATTGTAACTGAACTGCTGTTCAGAATGAAAGATGTTGCAGATTTCGCAACCGTTTCGGGCAAGGTTGATAATCTGACTAATCCTGAAGTATTGTATAGAAAATGTGGATTTGTCGGGGATGATGTGTGGCATATTCTGCACAAGAAATGATGAGGTGTTGCTTATGGCAAAAGTTTTTTTGATCTGCGGTAAAACTACTTATGCAGAGAAACTTTGTTCTGAAAATAATGCAGTATTGCTTTCAGTTGATGAGATAACACTCGCTCTTTTCGGTCAGCATTGCGGTGATAAGCACGATGAATATGTGGAAAGAACCGAAAAATATCTGTTAAATAAATCTTTAGAGCTAATTCAGAATAATATTAATGTCGTTCTTGATTGGGGCTTCTGGACAAAAGCAGAACGGTTGGCTGTTAAAGAGTTTTTTGAATCTCGCGGAATTGAATATGCGCTTTATTATATTGACATCAACGACGAAATTTGGCAATATCGCTTGAACAAGAGAAACAATGCTGTGCTTGCAGAAGAAACAAGCGCTTACTATGTTGATAATAATCTTGCAGCGAAGTTTGCTTCAATATTTGAAGCTCCGAGCGAAGATGAAATAGATGTGATTTATAAGGAAGATACAAATGGAAAAATTTGAATTTCTGAATAGATTTGATATTATATCTGACGGTGAAATGACATTAAAAATCTCTCAAAAATATCCGGGGGATAATGAATTGTTGCCATTTTACTACTACGATATTTTTGTCGGTGATACTGCTGTCGGAAAAATAAGTATCCGCATAGGAAATAATTATCATTCATATTACAATGGTCATATCGGCTATGAAATTGATAAGGACTATCGAGGTAATAATTATTCATATAAAGCCTGCAAGCTTGTGTTACAGGTAGCAAAAGCACACAATATGAGTGAATTGATACTCACTTGCGATGAAAGTAATATTGCTTCATACAAAACAATAGAAAAACTTGGTGCAGAACTCATTGAAACATCAAAACCGCCCGAGGATTATTTTGCATATCGTGAGAATATGGAAAAGCAGAGAATTTATAAACTTCATATTTAATAAACCGTTTTTGTTCAAGAAAACATTTCTCATTGCAGATATAATGATGTTGTAAATGTCGATTTTTACACACTTTATATTCAGGAGATGTTACTATGGAAAATACAGAGCTTATTTTCAATGCTGTAAATTTTGCAAAGCAAAACGCTACCGAAAGCGGGATATCCGTTGAAGAGGTTGCAAAGAATGCTGGCTTTTCAATTGACTATTTCAACCGCATTTTTCTTTCTCACACAGGCTTTACCGTTACCGCATATATAAATTATATCCGTTTGAAGCAGGCGGCCTTTCTTCTTCGCACTACCGACAAATCGGTGCTTGATATTGCCCTTGAAATCGGCTACGATTCCCACGAAGGCTTCACAAAAGCATTCAAGAAAAAGTACGGTGTTACTCCGAGTGAATACCGTGCCGGTAACAAAAGCAGAATGATGTATATGGGCGAGATAACAGACAAATCTGTTGCAAGCCGATTTGTGCATAACAATCCCGATTTTAAGGTTGTTGATTCTGCAGAAGTGATTGATTTTCTTCTTGAAAAGGATGCAAAGCGATACGGATATTTCTGCACAACACTCAAGTATTGCGGTCTTACAATTGTTGCATCTGACGGGAACTATGAAAACGGTTTTATCGGCATAGGTGATGATTTGAGTGGTGGTTGTTATCTTGAAATGATGACAGACGATTTCAAGCTGTTGGCTGATTGGATAGAACGTTTTCCGCACAAAAAAACATTTTATTCAGATAAGACTGAAGCAGAGGTTAAAGAGATTCTTTCTTCTTTCGGTGTTTCGGAAAGCCTCAAGGTCACACCGCAGGCATTATATTTCGGTGAGCCTTTTGAATGTTCACTTCCCGAGAATATCTCAATCAGACTGCTTACCCCGAAAGATAAAAAGGCAATTACAAAATGGGCAAACGGCAGAAAAGACGGTTATGTGAAGCACTTACTTAGCGAGCAGGATTATCTCGATGAAAACAATCTTGAATAGGGTGGTTTTGAAAAGGATAATCTTATTGCCGTTGCAGGATGCGGTATTGATGAGGTTCACGGGATGAGGCTTAACAACTGCTGTGCAATCCGTTTTGCCGATGGTAAGGAAAACGACAAACTTTTTAAAACAATATTTAAGTTTGTCACTAATGATATTATGTCAAAAGGTGCACTACCCTTTGATGACCTCCAGCACGGCGAATATGCAAAAACACACGGCAACTTCAGTTCTAATGATTTGGGATATACGGTTGTAAACAGAAGATTTGATATATTATAAAACAAGGATAGCTCTTTAATCGGAGCTATCCTTTGCCTTTGTGTTTTCTGATAATTTCAACATATAGTTGAATTAATAACCTGTTTTCTATAAAAGAGTTATTTATTTATCTTTGAATGAGTGATAAAATAAAGCCATAAGGAGGTTCGGTTATGAATATCGGTAAAGTTATTTCTGCAAAAAGAAAGGAACTCGGAATCACACAGCAAGTTTTAGCTGACAGGTTACATGTTTCATTCCAGGCAATTTCAAAGTGGGAGAACGGAATATCATATCCCGACATTGAAATATTGCCGCTTCTTGCATCTACACTAAATATTTCAATAGATTCACTCCTCGGATATCCAACAAAGTCTATAACAGAGTATGACAATCACTATGCAGGCGAAGAATACTATTGGGGCTTGGAACCGAACAAGCTTTGTTATGAAATAATGCAGAGAAAACCGCCGGTAAAACCATATAAGATTCTTGATATCGGTTGCGGCGAGGGAAAGGACGCTGTTTTTCTTGCAAAAAACGGATATGATGTAACAGCATTTGACATTTCCGATATAGGAATACAAAAAGCAAAGGCACTTGCTGAAATTCACGGTGTAACAGTTGATTTCTTTAAAGCAGATATAAAAGATTTCAGAATAGATGCTGAGTATGATATTATTTTTTCAAGCGGTGTGTTTCATTATATACCTCTTAATTTAAGACAAAGCATTATTGATAATTTGAAGGCACATACAAGAGCTGGCGGGTTGAATGTCATTAATGTATTTGTAAGTAAGCCTTTTATTTCTCCTGCCCCTGATATGGAAAAGGAAGAATTGCAGACTGATATTTGGAAATCAGGTGAACTGTTCACCTATTACCACGATTGGCTTTTACATAAAACCGAAGAAACGATTTTTGATTGCAACAGTAGCGGTATTCCCCATAAACATTGTATGGATAAACTAATTGCAGAAAAAATCACACAGTAAACATTGTCATAATAATTAATAATATTGCCCCGTTGAGATTGCAGTAAATCTGCATTCCCAACGGGGCTTTTTTTCTTTTGTTATTAAATTATGCTCTTTTCGGCTCTCCGTATTCACGTTTCATAGCTTCCATTGAAACTATCCACTGTTTGCCGAATTTGCAGACATCAACACCGTTTACGAGTTTGCCGTATGCAATAGCCTTGCGGAGTGTGCTTTCGTTCAGATTCCAAAGGAATGTTGCATCGCTGAAAGCCATAAGTCCGTCAAAGGGTGTGTCAATTTCTTCGCCGTTTGCCCAAAGCTCATCACAGGAGATGTCAATATCATCGTTCCATATAATACCGTAACCGCCCTGGTCAACAATTACAGAACTAAAAAGCTCGGGTGAATCTTTAAGCGGTAAAAAGAAGCTGTACTTTTCAAAAAGCGGTGCAACATCATAAATCTTTGTTACACCCTCACAGAACTGTACGCTGAGCTTGTAATCAGGCAGAGCATTCACATTTTTAACCTTATGAAACATACAAAAACCTCCTTACTCAAGGGGAGAAAGAGAGATAAACTCCTGTGTTTCCCAAATTTTCAAAAGCTCATCCTTGTGCATTGCACTCCATTCGAGAACCATTTCAAGGGCTTTCTTGGGAAGCTCTCCTTCTAAAACAGTACCGTCGTTAATACAAATTGCAGCCATGTGGTCACCGTAAATTGCGTGAAAATGCGGCGGATTATGTTCTGACTGCTGAAAATACATACGGATAACAATTCCGTAAAATCTTGATAATACAGGCATCGGATAATCTCTCCTTTTACTTATAATATATCACTGTATCGTGATGTTGTCAATGATATTATAGCAACATATAAACAAAATATACATTTTCTGATTAAAAATTTTGAAACATAAAGAACTAAAATAAAGGTCTGATTTTTTCGTGCTAAGCTATTGAAAATTGGCGAAAAAACAGGTGTATTGAAAAATAATATTCTCAAAGGAATAATATTTCATTAAAATTACACTATAAAAAAGGTATTGTGTCCAAGTCGGGCACAATACCTTTTTTATTTACTATGTAATGTTACAAACACAAGCTCGGGGGGATTATTGAGTCTTATGGGGAATTTGCTGTTGCCTATTCCGCGGCTTACTGCCATGGATGAGCCGTCTTCGGTGTGGAAGCCTTCGGTGTATTCGGGGAAGAAGCCTTCCGTGGGTGTGAAGAGTCCTCCGAGATAGGGAATTACGAACTGACCGCCGTGGGCGTGTCCTGAAAATACAAGATCTATTTTATTTTCCTTATATACGGAAAATATTTCGGGGCGGTGGGCGAGAAGAACGGTGAAATTTTCCTCGTTATAGCTTATTTTGTCAAGATTTAGCTGTGTTACCTCGTATTTGTCGTCGTTATCGGTAAATAAGGGATCGTCAATACCTAAAATATTTATTTCATCATTACCGATGCTGATGGTTTTATGGGAATTTCTTAACACGTTTATCCCCATTGAAATAAGACCGGCTTCAAGCTCTCTGTAGCTTCTTGTGGCAGCTTCGTGGTTTCCCGGAATATAATAAATTTCCGCAATTTCCGTAAGCTTTTCGCAGAAGGCGAGAGAAACGGGGATATCCGTTCTTCTCGAATCAATAAGATCTCCCGTTATCACAATGATATCGGGCTTTGCGGAAGTTATTTCGCTGAGAACAGCATTCTGAAGCTTCTCAGTTTTTACGTTGTGAAAATCCGAAACTTGTGCTATCAGAAATCTGTCGAAGCTTTCGGGGATTTCTTCGCTTTCGGCGTGGTAATAAGAAACTGAAAGCTCAGTGTTCTGATAGTGGGCATAAAGTGAGAATATTATAGCAAAAACAAGAAAAAACAAAAGATGAACAAAAAGTAATTTCTTTGAGTGCCTGTTCTTTTTCATCAGTCAATCCTCATTGAGATATCGAATGCCTGAACTGAGTGGGTGAGAGCCCCCATTGAGATTATGTCAACGCCTGAAAGAGCCTTTTCCTTTATGTTTTCGGCCGTGATATTGCCTGAAGCCTCAGTAAGTGCTCTGCCGTCTATGTATGTGACGGCTTCCTTCATCTCCTCGGCTGTCATATTATCAAGCATTATAATATCGGCACCGGCTGAAACTGCTTCCTTTACTTCATCCATGTTTCTTGTTTCGACCTCGATTTTTACTGTGTGACCGATTTTTTCACGAAGCTTTTTAACTGTTGATGTAATTCCGCCGCCTGCATCAATGTGATTATCCTTAAGCATGGCGCAGTCGGAAAGGTTAAATCTGTGATTTTTTCCGCCGCCGCAGGTAACGGCATATTTCTGAATAGCCCGAAGGCCCGGAAGAGTCTTTCTGGTATCAGCAATACTTACGCCCGTGCCCTCAGTCAGCATTACACATTCGTTTGTTGCAGTTGCAATTCCTGACATGTGCTGAAGAAGGTTAAGAGCTGTTCTTTCTCCCTGCAAAAGCATGGAAGCCTTACCCTGCATGGTAGCAATAAGGTCGCCCTTTTCTATTTTGTCACCGTCTTTTTTATATACGGTGAATTTACATTCGGGATCAAGAAGAGTGAATACCCTCATGGCAACCTCAATTCCGCAGAGAACGCCTTTTGCCTTTGAAACGAATTTTGCCGTTGTCATTGTGTCTTCGGGGATAACATAAGACGAAGCGGTATCAAGATAATTTATATCCTCTTTGAGAGCATTCTTTATTATATCGTCAATATAAAACTGGGGTAACAACATAGCTTTTTCCTTTCACGGTTAATTAATTTAATCCTCGGACTCCTTGAGGATTATATAAGCGCAGGTAGCAAGGGAGAGAGCTTCAAGATATTTTGTGTTCTGCTCATATTTTGCACCTTTGAGTCTTCTTAAAATGTTATCAATCTGCTTAAGACCTATTCTCTTTGCGCCTGCATCGGGAAGCACGAAATATGCTCTTTGCATTATGCTTCTGATTTCGGTGCGAAGTCCTTCGGGAAGGGGAGCACCTGAAAAATCAAGAGTTACGGGAAGCTCACTTACCTTTGCAAAGCCGTTAAGCATACATCTTTTTATATCCTCTGCGGCTCTTCTTGAAAATACGAGTGCTTCAAGAAGTGAATTACTTGCAAGACGGTTTTTTCCGTGAACACCAGTATTTGCACATTCACCGCAGGCATAAAGACGGGGTACGGTGGTCTTAGAGTCAATATCAACCTCAATTCCGCCCATAAGGTAGTGCTGACAGGGGAAAACGGGGATAAGGTCCTTTGTGATATCAACACCGTACTGACGGCAGCCCTCGGAAATTGCAGGAAATCTTTCTCTTAAGAAGTCTGCATCCTCATGGGTGATATCAAGATAGAAATTATTACTGCCTGTTCTTCTGCTTTCAAGAATAATTGATTTTGAAACAACATCTCTCGGTGCAAGTTCCAGTCTGTCATCGTAGCGGTCCATAAATCTCTCTTTGTTACAGTTGAGAAGATATGCACCCTCGCCTCTTACGGATTCGCTTATAAGGAACTGCTCACCGTTTTCGGAATTGAAGGCAGTGGGATGAAACTGTATGTAGCTGAGATTTTTGATTTTTGCGCCAAGCTCATAGGCAATTCTTATGCCGTCACCCGTTGCGGATTTCGGATTTGTGGTATATTTATAAACTCTTCCCACACCGCCTGTGCAGAGCATACAGTAGCTGCAGAAAACACTTGAATATTCACCGTCATGAAGTAAATCTGCTCTGAATCCGCTTCTTACTCTTACAAGACGGATAAGCACGGTGTTTTCCATATATTTTATATTTTCTCTTTTTTCGACTTCAGCTAAAAGTCCTCTTACCATTTCTGCGCCTGTGCAGTCTTTATAATGGACAATTCTTCTTTTGCAGTGACCGCCTTCAAGAGTCATATCAAGCTCTCCGTCAGGGTTTCTGTCAAAGCGCACACCCATTTCCATAATTTTTCTTACGTCATCGGGGCCCTCTGTTACCATAACGTCAACGCTTTCGGGATCGTTTTCGTGCCTGCCTGCAATAAAGGTATCCTTTACGTGAAGGTCAAAGCTGTCGTCATCAAGGTTGAGAACAGCAGCAACACCGCCCTGTGCAAGATTTGAGTTGGATGTAGTCTTTGAATACTTTGAAAGTATCATTACATCTGTGTCACTGTCAAACTGTAATGCACCGTACATACCTGCAACGCCTGAACCTACAACAAGAACATCAACTACAGCGGTTTTGTTTTCCATGGATATCACCTCATTAACCCAGTCTGAGCATTTCGTCAATGCTGTGACGTGCATTATTCATAAGCTCACTGTCAAGCTCTATTTTTTCTCCGCCTTCGTTTTTAAGAGATTTCAGCAAAAGTTCGGGGGTGATATATTTCATGTCACGGCAGGTAAGCTTTTCGGGACAGAGATAATAGAGTTTCTTGTCGGGGTATTTGGGGATAAGATAATCCGCAACACCTCTTTCGGTGCCGATAATGACACTTTTTTCCGCCTTTAATGCATAGTCGATTATTTCAGCTGTTGAGCCTGCCATATCAGCATGCTTTACTACGGATTTATCACATTCGGGATGAACTGCAAGAAGAGCATCGGGGTGCTCACTCTTTGCCTTCAGTACATCGTCTTCTGTTATCTGCGCATGAACGGGACAGTAGCCGTTCATAAGCACGATATTTTTTTCGGGGAAGCTTTTCTTTACGAAGGAACCGAGGTTTTTGTCGGGAATAAAAAGAATTTCGGGGGCATCAAGCTTTGAAATAATTTTAAGTGCACTTGATGAGGTTACACATACATCACATTCAGCCTTAAGAGCCGCTGTGGTATTTATATATGCCACAACTACCGCTTCGGGATGATTTTTCTTATATTCTCTTACGGTTTCGGGACTTATCATTTCAGCCATGGGACACGTAGCCTCGGGGGCAGGTAAGATAACCTCAGTTTCAGGGGAAAGAATTTTTACGCTTTCAGCCATAAATCTTACACCGCACATAAGCACTCTTTTTGCGCCCATTTCAAGACTCTTCTTTGCAAGTGCAAAGGAGTCACCCGTAATATCTGCAAGGTCAATGATTTCGGGCGGCTGATAGGTATGGGCAAGTATTACTGTGCCTGTTTCTTCTTTAAGCTTTCTGATTTCTTCAAAAATTTCGTTTTTCATTCAAAAAATCCCCCTATGCTGTTGCGTTGAGTCTTATAACAAGAGTAAAAATGCCGTCTTCACATTTTGTAAGCATTTCACCGTCATATTTTCCTGCTGTGTTTTTTATACTTTTAAGTCCGAAACCGTGATTTTCGGAATCGGATTTTGTTGTCTTATATGTATTATCCGCTTTTTTTACGGGTATTGCGGAGGTTGGATTGGCAACTGAAATTACGGTAAAGGTTTCATCGCCGTAAATCTTCAGCTTGATATATCTCATATCGGGATCCTCTATTGTCTGATTGGCTTCTATGGCATTATCAAGGGCATTACTGAGTATTATACACATGTGAAGCGGCTTTATACTGTTCTTTTCCATATTCATAACGTCGTAGCTTGTGGTAATGTTATGGCCTTGTGCTTCATAGAGCTTTTCATTGAGTATGGCATCAACAGAGGAAATTCCCGTAATTCTTACGTAAGAGGACTCGTCTATGATGCCGCCCATTTCCTTGAGATATTTCTTTATTTCATTAAGGTCGCCGTTTTCTGCAAGGATATTCATTGTAAGCAGATGATTTTTTATATCGTGGCGGAAGGCTCTTGTACGGTTATATGCGTTTTCAAGATTTTTTACGGAGCTTTCCTGAAGGGAAAGCTGAGAGGTGAGAATGTCATTTTCTCTTTTTATACTTGCCTGACGCTGATTGAACCAGAAAAGCACGAATACCAGTGCATTTATGAGTATCATTCCTATGCAGGAAAGGTAGATATATACGGTAATCTGTTCATTGGGATTATACATCTCAATGATGTACTGAAATACCGAAAAGGTTATGAGGGTTACGGCCGGAACAAGAAGAAGTGTCAGCCATATTCTTATTGTGCTTCCGCTTTTTTCTCTTCCTTTGAGCATAATGCTTACAAGCACGGTTATTGGTATCATAATTATATTTGCAAGGGTAATTCTAAGCAGTGCGGAAAATGCCGAGTCACCGTCTGGCCTCATATCCATGTGGTCGGAAACAACATTATAAAGTATTTCAGAGAGAATAACGGAAACGGCAATAATACCTATAAAGGTAAAAATCGCAATTATTTTCTTCTTAGCCTTGCCTGAATACATTGTAACGAGTATCAGGGAAAGGGCAACCGACACAAGTACATATTTGATATTTCCCAAGCCCATATATTCCTGAAGGAAAATTACAAGTGCGGCAAGCAGTGAGAAGGGAATGTAGTCGTGTTTTTTTATTTTAGTTTTAGGCTTGAAAAAGTTATTCACAAGAATGAAGGCAAGCATAATTTCAAACACCGAAGAAAAAATTCTTGCGGTGTTGAGTATTATATCCTGATAATGTTGTGTGATCAATTCAAGCATTTTATCTCATCGCCCATAAAAAAGCTTCGTTTGTTTCCTTGGCTCTTCTTTTGCTTATGGGAATTTTTTCCCCTGTTGTGAGAGTAAGGTCAGTAATTCTTACTGCGGATATCTTTTTTGCATTCACAAGGAAGGATTGATGGCAGCGGACAAAATCCTGCTTTTTCAGCTGCTCTTCGATTTCATCAAGCTTTCCGTAAAATGAAAATTCATCATTGACGGTTTTTATTATGATAATTCTGCGGTCGCTTTCAAAATAGATAATATCCTTAAGGGGAAGGCTTACGGTTTCAGATGCTTTCTGAAAGGTAAATCTTACCTCGTCGGATTTCGTGATTTCGCTGAGGCATTCTCTGAAAACTCCCGTGAAGCCATGAAGAAGCTCAGGCTTCAGTATATAGCGGAAGGCTCTTACCTCGTATCCCGAAAAAACATATTCTGCAGATGATGTGACGAAAACGATCATAACATCAGAGTCAACGGCACGGATTTTCTTTGCCGCAGTCATGCCGTCACATTTTTTCATGGTAATGTCAAGAAGTATGATATCAAAGCTTGCTTTTTCCTCACGGTACATGTCAACCAGCGGTTGCCCGTCGTCAAATACCGTTACATTTCCTTCAATATCTGCCTTTGCAAGACAGTCAAGAACGGATTTTTTCAGAAAGTCGCAGATATACTTTTCATCATCGCATATGGCGATATTAAGCATTTTTATCACCTTTTTTTCTGAAAATGACAAGCTTACTTGCCACAAAATTGAACAGCACCACGAATACAGCGATTATAAGCTTTGAAATAAGGTCGTTTATTCCGATTTTTATAAGAAGCATGAATATGAGCTCTTCAAAAATCAGAAAGGAAAGAATTCTTGCTCCGAGGAAGGATAAAAGCTCCTTTACCGCAACCGACGGTTTCCAGGACGAGCTTTCAAAAACGAAGAGCTTGTTTGTGATGAATGCAAAGAGAACAGATACTATCCATGCAATTGCATTCATTAACATAACCCAATAAATGTCAATTGAGCCTATGGAAAAGAGTACCCTTGCTTCATAGTTTTCACCTGAAAAAATTCCCAGTGCCATATAGGTTGTGAGATTGACAACCGTGGTAAGCACCCCGAAAAACAGATATGAAACTATTTCATATTGCAGAAGCTTTTCGAGGAAGGGAATTTTCAGAAGCTTCCTGAACAGCGGTACTGAAAAAATTTTATTATATATGTTTTCGTAAAAAGTTTTTAATTTCATTTTTTTCCTTTAGAGATGAAGGGGAGAAAATTCTCCCCCTTATCTTTTACTTTCTTTTGTTTGCGATTTTTTCAGCCGTTAATTTTTCTGCTTCGGCTCTTTCAGCGGCAATTCTTTCATCGTTTCTTGCCTTAGCCTCTTCATACTTTTCGGCAATATCGTCAAGGTGTGTGTAGTTTTCTGCCTGCTTTACAAGCTTTTCGGCATCAAGGAAGGGCTTTGCGGCACGGTTGAAGTAAGCGTGACGGTTCATTTCTTCCTTGGTGTCCTTCTGAATCTGCTTCTTTTCTGTCTTGAGAGAAGCTATGGACTGCTTAAGAGAAGCCTTGTCAATGGTCTTGTCCTTCTTTGCTTTATCGAGAGCTAAGTAAAGCTCCTTCATTTCGGCATCAATTGCCTCTTCTCTGTCATAAAGACTGTCAAGAGCACTGAAGTCGGGCTGAACAAGCTCGGATAAATCCTTGAAATACTTGTTCACGGAATTTATTGCAGTAAGCTTTTTCTTTGCATTGTCTGTTGCAATTGAGCGCATCTTCTTTTCGTCAGCTGATGCTCTCGGCATACGCTTTGCAGCAGCAAGCTCTGCTTTGATGTCTGCCTTGTTAGCTGAGAGAATAGAGTTTATGCCCTTTGCATATTCGTTATGTGCCTCTCTGAGCTCGAACATGCCGACGGGAGAAGAGAAGCGGTCAAGCTCTTCACATACAAATTTTGCTATTTCGATTTCGCCGTTATATTCCTTATCGTCATTATAGGCTTTTTTTGCAGCCTTTCTTTCAAGCTTATCCTTCACGGATTTGTATGTGCTTTTATTGAGCGTTCTGGGAGAGGCTTCACAAAGCTCACGTGATTTTCTGATGATTTCAATACCTTCGACGATGCTTTCGTCGTTGGAAATATTGTTGCCGTAGTCCTCAAACATAGCTCTTACCTTAAGAACACGGACAACGGATTTCTGCTTTCTTTCGGTGAAGTCATACCAGATATAAGGAATAACATTCATCAACGCACCGAAGGCTGCAAGAACGATGAGCACCTGAAGAAGACTTAAAAGAACGTTTGTGTCATAAAGTGCGGACGAAGCATTTGAATAGTTGTCCTGACCGTTTGCAAACTGGGCAGCAAGGATATCGCCTACGGTTTTTCCGTCAACGAGTACACGGTTGAGTATATCAGGGTTGCTTGTTACCTTGAGAGCGTTTTCTTCGGTAAGACCGCTTTTTTCATAAATAAAGGGAAGTACACTGGAGGTTGCAAGGGTGATAACCGTACCGATTGTTGCAACTGCAGAGAACATACCGTCAATTCGTTCGCCTGTTTTGTACTGCTGATAGTCACGGATGTCAGCCTGAATAGCGGGATTGAGGATGTGAGCAAAGGAGCCCATGAGAGCATTGAGCCACAAGCATCCCATGACAAGCCAGATGGTTGCACCGGTAATATCCTGACAGCAGGGAAGCATCAGCAGAATGAACAGAATATTGAAAAGGTTTGTTACGATAAGAACTGCCTTTTTACCCCATTTTTTGATGCAGAAGGGAGCGAGAAGCATACCCCAGAGAGAAGCGTTACCGTAAACCGTAACTATAATGCTGTATTCGTTTGCATCACAGGCACCGCCGTAGTTATAAAGCCATGCAAGGATATTTGAATAAGATGATTCAAGGAAGCCTATCCAGCCTGCAAGAGAAATTATCCAGAAATACTTGTTCTTTGCAACGGCTCTCAGAGCATCAATAAACTTGATCTGAACGACGTGGGTTCTTGCCTGAACTATCTTTTCCTCGGTGTTTTTGTAAACAACGATGCAAAGAAGAAGACCTAAAACGGTAAGAATGGGATAGAGAAGTCTGTAAACACGGATATCGGTTGTGTTTGACTGGAAAAGATATTTTGCAATAAGAGGGGAGATAAGATTTACTACAGTGGGAGCAAAGGAGTAAACAATACTCTTTACTGACTGAACGTTAGCTCTTTCCTGTGAGTCGGGTGAGAGAACGTGAATGAGGTTTTCATAAGCATCATAGAAGAAATAGTAGAAGAAATGAAGAAGAAGGTTCAGCACAAAGATAATTGCACATTTGAGAACGTATGCCTTTGTCTGACCGAATATTTCACCCTGAAGGAAGGGTATTTCTGCAAATTTTCCGTAGGGAATCCATACCATAGCAAGACAGATAGCAGCAGAGGGAACAGCCATCTTCAGTATGTACGGTCGGTATTTACCCGCTTTGTTTCGGGTGTTATCTATGATACTCGCTCTAATGCCCGTAAGGGGAATATTTGCAATAACGCAGATAACATACATAAAGTACATGTGAGTGGGCTTAACACCTAAGGTCATTGTAAGAAGGGTGTTATTTGCTGAAAGAAGGCAGGCTGTACCGAGGGTGATTATCATATAAGCACCGATACCGCCGAAGGAATAACCGAAAATACCCTTATAAGGAATATACTTTCCCTCGGGAGGAGTATTCCAGTAGGTAAAAATATCAGATACTAAGCTTTTGATTTTGCCTGTAAGTTGCATAGTGATTTCTCCCTATTTTAATTATATTTATTACATAATAACACACACGGATATCTAAATTCAATTGTTTTTATGAAATAAGAGATTTTATATTTTTGCTTTTCCTCTTTTAATTGACCTGAGTTTATGTTATTATTAACATCGGTGATGTGTAATGTATAAAAAATATTCTGATTTTGCTGTAGAAGCAGCGAAGGAAATTTTAGCAATAGATTCTCCCACAGGCTATACCCGTAATGCGGCTGAATTTGTAAAAAATGCATTCAGCAATATGGGTTATGAGGCTTTTATCACTGCAAAAGGCGGTGTTGCCATAGACCTTGGCGGAGAAAATGATGCTCTTCTTATAGAGGCACATCTTGATACTCTCGGCGGTATGGTCTGTGAGATAAAAAGTAACGGCAGACTGAAAATTTCAGCTCTCGGCGGTCTTAACGGACATAATACGGAAGGAGAAAACTGCCGTATTATCACAAGAAGCGGCGATATTTACGACGGAACATTTCTTCTCAATAACCCTTCAATTCACGTAAACGGCGACTATAATACCAAGGACAGAAGTTTTGACAATATGGAGGTTGTCATTGATGAGGACGTAAGAAATGCCGATGACGTGAGAAGGCTCGGTATCGGTAACGGCGATATAGTTGCTTTTGATACGAGAACCGTTGTGACAAAATCAGGTTATATAAAGAGCCGTTTTCTTGACGATAAGCTGAGTGTAGCCGCTGTTATGGCTTTTGCAAAGCTTCTTAAAGAGGAAAACAAGGTTCCTTCAAGAAAGATTTACGTTCATATAACCGTATATGAAGAGGTTGGACACGGTGCTTCATCAGTTCCTTTTGACAATATAGCAGAGGTGCTTTCTGTTGATATGGGCTGTGTGGGTGACGGAATTTCCTGTACGGAAAGGCAGGTTTCCGTTTGTGCCAAGGACTCAGGCGGTCCTTATAATTACGAAATGACCACACGTCTTATTGAGGCGGCAAAAAGAGAGGGTGTGGATTATGCCGTTGACGTATATCCGAGATACGGCAGTGACGCAGAGGCTACTCTCAGAGGCGGCTACGATTTCCGCCACGCTCTCATAGGCCCCGGAGTGTATTCTTCTCACGGTTATGAGAGAAGCCACATTGACGGCGTGGAAAACACAATCAGACTGCTCACTGCGTTCGCAGTCTGAAGGTCGGAAGTCGGATGTCGGAAGTAAGGCATAAACTATCCGGTATGAGAAACGACATTAATATTTGTGTTCGGTATTACGCTGTTTTTTTGTGTGATATGGGAACGGACAGACGATTAAGATTTTAGGATTGGTTTTATGTGAATGAATGATAGCATACTTGCAGATAAATCAAAAGAGTTTGCATTGAGAATAATAAAACTGTATAAATATCTGACAGAAGAAAAGAAAGAGTTTTTGATATCAAAACAGTTATTTCGTTCTGCTACAAGTGTCGGTGCAAATATTCGAGAGAGCAGGCGTGCACAATCAGATTCGGATTTTTATGCAAAACTGACTATTGCCTTAAAAGAGGCAGAGGAGTCAGCTTATTGGTTGGAATTATTATTTGAAAGTGACTATATTTCAGAAAATCAGTTTGACAGTATTTACGCTGATTGTGATGAATTGATAAAAATTCTTGTTTCAGCAACAAGAAAGCAGAAAATGAAAATAGAAAAAAATAAGTTTGAAAACAGGTCAGAGAAAGCGAAGACAGAAGAAATAAATGGGGGAGAAACGAATACAGATAAATATTCGTTACCTCCGACTTCCGACTTCCGACCTCGCAGAGAGTGGTGTTTATATGAAAATTAATCTATGTGTTCCTTGTCTTTTGGGGCTTGAGGGGCTTATTGCCGATGAACTTCGTGAGATGGGGGCTCAAAACGTTCAGGCTGAAAACGGCAGAGTTCTGTTTTCCGGTGATGAAAATATACTTGCAAGAGCAAATATCTGCTCACGCTTTGCAGAGAGAATACTTATAATGGTGGGCACCTTTGAGGCTCATTCCTTTGAAGAGCTCTTTCAGGGAACAAAGGCTCTTCCCTGGGAAGAATGGATAGGAAAAACCGACCGCTTCCCAGTAAAAGGCTATTCTCTTAATTCTGATCTTTTCAGTGTAAGCGACTGTCAGTCAATCATAAAAAAGGCGATGGTTGAAAGACTTAAAACAAAGTATAAAATACCGTGGTTTGAGGAAACCGGTGCCTTGTATCAGGTGCAGTTTTCAATTATGAAAAATCAGGTTACTTTGTTTATAGATACTTCGGGAAGAGGTCTTCACAAGAGAGGCTACAGACCTGATGCCAATGCGGCACCCCTCAAGGAAACACTTGCCGCTTCTCTTTGTCAGATATCCCGTCTTCGTCATTATCATACGCTTTACGATCCTATGTGCGGTTCCGGTACAATTCTTATAGAGGGTGCGCTTATGGCACTCAATATTGCCCCCGGACTTTACAGAAGATTTACAGCAGAAACCTGGCGGCAGCTTCCTCAGGAAATATGGCAGGCTGAAAGAAGAAGAGCAGTTAGCCTTCAGCGGCACGATATTGATTTCCACGGCTACGGCTATGATATTGATCCTGAGGCACTTAAAATTGCAAAGGAAAATGCGAGAAAAGCGGGAGTTGACAGATATCTTACCTTCACTCAGCGTGACATAAAGGACTTTGAGCCTGAAACGGAAAGAGCAACGGTTATTGTTAATCCCCCTTACGGTGAAAGACTTCTTGATATTGATAACGCAAGACAGCTTTATAAGGTTATGGGACAGCGTTTTACTGCAGCTAAGGGCAGAAGCTATACCGTAATCACTGCCGATGAGGAATTTGAAAAAGCCTTTGGCAGAAAAGCAGACAAGCGCAGAAAGTTATATAACGGCATGATAAAATGTCAGGTATATATGTATTTCAAATAATAGGGTAAAGGAAAGAAAAGATATGGATACCACTCAGATTATTACCTCTGTTGTTCAGATGCTTTGCGGACTTACATTTTTCCTTTTCGGTATGAATGTAATGTCAGGTGACCTTGAAAAGTTAGCAGGCGGTAAGCTTGAAGGACTTCTCAAGAAATTTACGGCAAATCCTCTGTTGGGCATTTTCTTCGGCGCTCTTATTACGATAGCAGTTCAGTCATCTTCGGCTGTTACCGTTATGCTTGTAGGACTTGTAAACTCAGGTATTATGGCATTTTCTCAGACCATATTCATTATCTTCGGTGCAAACATAGGCACTACGCTTACAGCGTGGATACTTTCTCTTTCAGGTATTGAAAGCGACAGCATCGGAATGATGATGATGAAGCCTGAAAACTTCTCTCCCATTCTTGCCTTTATCGGTATTGTTTTCGTTATGTTCTCAAAGAATTCTAAACGAAAGAGTCTTGGCTCGGTTTTCGTAGGCTTTGCCGTTCTTATGTACGGTATGGAATTTATGGGAGCTGCTATGGATCCCATAAAGGATATTGAGGGAATTGAGAACGTATTTATTAGATTCAACAATCCCCTGTTCGGTGTTATAATCGGTGCTGTTATCACTGCGGTTATTCAGTCCTCTGCCGCATCTGTGGGTATGCTTCAGGCACTTGCACTTACGGGGCTTATTGACGTGGGTATGGTAATTCCTATTGTTATGGGACAGAATATCGGTACGTGTATTACGGCCGTGTTATCTGCCATCGGCACAAACTCCAAGGCTAAGAGAGTTGCATTCCTTCACACAGCGCTCAACGTTATAGGCACGGTATTGTTCCTTGCCGTGTTCTGTGTTGCAGACGGATTTTTTGATATCCCCGTATTCAGCGAGCCTGCAACAGTGTGGAGTATTGCTCTTGTTCACTCTATTTTTAATGTTGCACTTACCGTTGTTTTATCACCCTTTGCAAAGCCCCTTATCAGACTTACTGAAGTTTGTGTCAAGGATAAGGATGAGGGAAAGAGCAACCGTCATATATTCGTTATGGACGAAAGACTTCTTGCTATGCCTTCAATTGCAGTGGGAGAATGTGATAACTATTCTGCAAAAATGGCAGAGGATGCAAAGCAGATGCTTCTTTCAACATTCTCAATTCTTTGCGATTACGATAAAAAAACTGCTCAGTGGATTACCGAGCAGGAGGAAAAGCTTGATGCTTATGAGGATGATATCGGTACATATCTTGTAAAGGTTTCAGGTCTTTCACTTTCTGACAGCGATTCAAGAAGAACAGGAAGAATGCTTCATTCAATAGGTAACTTTGAAAGACTCGGCGACCATGCACTTAACCTTCTTGAAACAGCAAAAGAAATCAAGGAAAAGAACGTGGTTTTCTCTGAGGATGCATATAAGGAGCTTACAGTTCTTACAGATGCTCTCATTGAAATTATCACTATAACGGTTGACGCTTATGCAAAGAATGACATTGTCACCGCTTCCAGAGTTGAGCCTCTTGAGCAGGTAATTGACAGACTTACGGAAAAGGTGAGAAAAAGACATATCAACCGTCTTAAAGCAGGTGAATGCACAATTGAGCTCGGCTTCATTCTTTCAGATATTCTCAATAACTTTGAAAGAATTTCCGACCACTGTTCAAACGTAGCCGTTGCGGTTATTGAAGCAGAGAAGGACGAATTCGAGGCTCACAATTATCTCAGCAACATCAAAAGCGGCAACGACGAATTTGATGCCGAGTACAGCCAGTACAAGGATAAGTATAAGCTCAATAAGGTTGAAGAAATCAAAGTATGAGAGCGTAAATAAAAAATGTCCCTTTCAAAAGGGGCATTTTTTTAATGAATAATGAATATGTCGGGCGGGGCGAAGCCAAGTCGGAAGTCGGAAATATATAGAGCGAAGCGGAACAAGACGAAGTCTTCCTTCATATTTGCCAACGGCAAATATATCATACGGCAACGCCGTATATCACTCATTCCGATGGAATGAATATCACTTTTTTCGAAGCAAAAAATATCATTAAAAAAGCGTCGTTTTCACGACGCTTTTTTTACGTTTACTGCTACGTACCAATAGTAAGTAGGTATGAGAAGGAAGAGTATCCACATCGGGTGCCAGAGGTTTGCTGTAAATCCCATAAGGATGTAGAGAATAATTATGTAGAGATATATGGGAAGCTTCAGCAGCATTCCTTTTTTTGTTTTGGATTTCAGTGCGGCGGCGGTCACGTAGTAGGCGGGTATTGTGAGGAAAATTATCCAGTACGGATGCCAGAGCTTTGCTGAAAATCCGATAATAAGATATGCAATAACGGCTATAATAGCATAGGGGAATTTAAGCATGGACGTTCCGATTTTCCGGAGGTCTTTTTCTTTTTCAATGGGTTTGGTGTCCTTCTTTGTTTCTGAGAAAAGAGCCTTTTTTACTTCCGTTTTTTCGGCTTTTTCTTCGGTTGCCTTGTTGCTACCTTCGGTTGCGAAGCCTTTGTTTTCAACGGTTGCGGCGGTTTCCTCTGTTTTTGACACATTTTCGGTCTGAGCTTTTTCGGTTTTCGCTTTTATAATTTCTTCAGCACTTTTTTCGCCTAAGAGGTCATCAATAGTAACTTCAAAAATCTTTGAAAGAAGGCGGATATTTTCCGTATCGGGAGAAGCCTCTGCTCTTTCCCATTTTGATACTGCCTGACGGCTGACACCTGTTTTTTCTGCAAGTGCCTCCTGAGAAAGTGCGTAGTGTTTTCTCAGTGCCGTAATTTTTTTTGCTGTAAAAAGATCCATAATTTTCCTCCCGTATGTATTTGAGTGTAGTTTATAAGGATTTGTTTTAATAAAACTGAAACGATTTACAAGTTGCGCTGTTGGTTGCGGAAAAACTGCAAACTGAAGTAGATAATGTAAACCGTGAATGTAAACCCGAAGCGGTGTTTTTTTGCTCTCCCGACGGATAAACTAATAACCGTAGCAGACGACAGGCTCTGCAAAATTATGACAGGAGAATTTAATTATGAAATTAACAAAAACAGAACACTTCGGAATACAGAGAAAAATAGTTGCAAATATGACAAGCGAAAGCTGGAGAGAAATTCCTCACGTATCATTTATATATGAAATGGACGTAACAGAGCTTTTCAGTCTTTATAAGGAAATGAACCGTGAATATCCCGTAAAGATAAGCTTCAACACGCTTATGCTGAAGGTCATTACAGAAGGTCTTAAAGCTGCACCTGAAATGAACTCACATATTAAGTTTAACAGAAGATTGGTCAGAGGTCAAACAGATACTTTTGAAAATATAAATATTTCTATGCCCACAATTCTTCCCGACGGAAAAATGATGACTCTGAATTTAAGAAATTTTGAAAGCCGTAATCTTGATGAAATGACCGCATATATTGAGGATATCACAAGAAGGGCAAATAATACAGATCTTAACGAAGCACTTTTTTCCGTTTCACTGCACGACACTCTGAAGTCACTGAAAAAAGGACATCTTATAAAAGCACTTTACAGATTAATAGGTTCAAAAACAGGTAAGCACAGAGTGAAGACTCTTTCAGGAAAGAAGAAGCGTGAATATGAGTCTATTCCCGAAACGGAAAGACTTACAGCCTTTGACCTTGAGCAAGGTACGGTTACTGTTTCAAATATTGGCTCGACCTATCTCGGACAGAAGGGTGCTATGGCACTTCTTGAAATTGTTCCTCCTCAGGTTTGTGCCTTCGGTGTGGGTGCCGTTCAGAAAAAGCCTGTTGTGACGGAAAACGACAGAATTGAAGTCAGAAGCATTTTACCTATCTGTATTGCCTTCGACCACAGGGCACTTGACTTCGGTGAAATTACTCCTTTTATGAAAAAGCTTGATGAGATAAGTGAAAATCCCGAGGTAATTTTTTCCTGGAGAAACGAAAGCAGAAGACTCAGAAAAATCACCGCTTAAAATCTTGTGGCATACTGACAGCGTGAGCAGAGATTTTCTTCGCAGCGGTTTTCTGAAAAGCCCTGATAGATTTTTACGGCTCTCTCACTCTTTACTATATCACCGAGCTCTTCATTGAAGAGATTTCCCAAGGGTATTTCTCCGTCTGCATCAAGACAGCAGGGAACCACCGTTCCGTCACAGAGAACACCTACATGGTCACGAAGCCCCATACAGAAGCGTACGTTCTGTGTGGGTGCAGACTTGTCGGGCCAGATGAATTTTTCTGCCTTTTCAAGATATATTCTGTCTGAGAGAGTAAAGCCCCTGCGGTTTTCTCTGAAGGTAAATTCATTTTTTAATATGGAAATAATTTTCTCGTTGAGAAGATTTTCACCGCCCTCATTCCATAGTCTGAGTACACATATTGTTCCCTTTTTTTCAGCTTCCCTGCAGAAAGAAATGATATTTTCAATATACTCGCCCAGAGGAAGTCCGGTAGTGTTGCTTTCATAGGAATGAAGTGAAAAGGTCATCTTATAAGGCGGTGAGTTCAACAGCTCATTTCCTCTGTCTTTTATAAGGAAACCGTTGGTTGCGACGGTTGCCTTAAAGCCGAGAGAGTGAGCTTTATCAAGGAATTTGCTTATTTCAGGGTGCAAAAGAGGCTCTCCCATAAGATGAAAATAAATATACTCTGTAAACGGTCTTATTTTTTCACATAGAAGAGAAAATTCCTCTTCGGTCATAAATTTTTTCTTTCGTTTCGTTTTGTGACAGAAGCTGCAATTGAGATTGCATACATTGGTTATTTCAAGATATACTTTTCTATACATAAAAGACTTCCTTTGTTGTTTGACTGTGAAACATAAATCTGATAAAATTACATAAAGGAGGAAGAAAAATGGAAAACAGTTATGAAAATAAAATAAAGGTGCCGGAGTATGAAAGCAGACTCAGACATAATATAATAAGAGTTCCTGAAGAAGCAAGAAAATGCAGCGGAATAAGTGTTTTCGGCAGAAAGATAAAAACCTTCATTTTTTCCACTGATATTGCAATAATCAGAAACTGTGATGCCGATGCGGTGTTTGCCGTTTATCCCTTTACGCCTCAGGTTGCAATTTCCGAGTCTATAATAAAGGGTGCATATATTCCCGTTTTCTGCGGTGTGGGCGGCGGTACCACTCAGGGTGAAAGAACCGTGGCACTTGCAAAGGACGTTGAGGCTCAGGGTGCCTGCGGCGTAGTTCTCAATGCACCTGTTACCGACGAAAACGTATCAATGGTTGCAAGGGCGGTTGATGTGCCTGTTGTAATTACCGTCGTAAGTGAGGATACGGATATTGAAGCAAGGCTTCGTGCAGGTGCCGCAATTCTCAATGTTGCAGCTGCTGAAAGGACGCCTCAGCTTGTAAAAAGCATCAGAAGCCGTTTCCCTGACGTGCCCATTATTGCAACAGGCGGTCCTACTGCTGAAAGCATCAGGGCAACGGTTGAAGCCGGTGCCAATGCAATTACCTATACACCGCCTTCTGCCAAAATTCTCTTTTCGGGACTTATGGAAAAATACAGAGGCTGATAAATACTTTAAAACGGTTCAGGAAAAAAGCCTGAACCGTTTTTTTGTAGGGATTAATCTACGAAATTGAATTCGTCCTTGTACTGCTCCATAAATACGGCATAGACCTTATCAACAAGCTCCTGATCGTCTATTCCTACATAAGTGTCGTATTCGGAGTCAAGCTCCTCGATTACTTCAAGAATGTGAACAGGCTCGTCCTCGTTATCGGTTACGGGAAGAAGTGCTGCGAAATCTCTGCCTTCAAATTCAACGAAGCCCAATACCTCAAATTTTTCAACGTTACCTTCGTCATCCGTAAATTCAAAAATCTGAAGCTCTTCTTCGGGGATAGGATTTTTTTTGTTGCTCATTTTTATATTCTCCTTTTAATTATTTACTGTAATTCATTTTTTACGGTTATATAAACGTTATCAAGACCTACGGAGTGTCTTAATATTCGTCTTGCATCATTTGCAGATATCTTGTCGTTTCTGTCCGTATCTGCGGCAAAGAATGCATTACCCGAAAGTGTGATGATCTCAACGGCTGCCCTTAATGCAAGACGTGCATCCTTGGCATTAACCTTGCCGTTGCTGTCAACATCACCCTTTGAACAGTAGGGATCAATATTAATTGTGAAGAAGGTCGAGTAATTTTTGTACCTAACAAAAATTCTCTGATCGCCCTTCAGGGTATAATCAATTTCATCAATTGTAAAATCTCTGATTTCCACCTCTTCGCCGTCATTGTAGCACAGATATACTTTAAGGGCGGAAAGGTCGGCTTCTTCGCCGTAAAAGAAACTGAGAACTGCGGGGGGAACAGCTCTTATTCCGGTTTCGCTGACAAGAGAATAGCTGAAGCTTATCTTTGTATATTTATCACCGAACCAGACCTCTGCTTCATTTCCGGGACCGAGCCTGAATTCTGACGGGTTACATTTTACCGTACAGTCGCTTCCTGAAATTTCTTCCGTTTCACCGTTATCATAGGATGCTATGAATGTAAGCTTGTCAATTGACGGCGGTGCAGTGTTGGAATATACGGTTAAATTATCTGCCGCACCGTCGTTTTTAAGAGCTATTGAAGCAAGGCTTCTTGGGGCTACTTCAATTTTGAAGGCGCAGAAAACGTCGGGATACTTATATTCTACAGTAAATGTATGCGTTCCTTTTTCAAGTCTTGAGCCGTTCTGCTCGTTATGACAGCCCTTTATAATGTAATCGGGATCGTTTTTTATTTCCGCATAGGTTTTTACTGTGTTAAGGGCAGGGTTTTCAAATTCGGTGCTGATTTTAAGTCCTGTAAGGTCAAGTCTGCCGTGCTCCTTATGCCTGAGAGTGGGTAAAGCCACAATACTGATTTTTGTTACCTTTACTCTTTCAACCGTCACGGTAAAAGAGTCGGAATAAAGATTTTTGCCGTCAGGGGAATATGTTATTTTTACGGTCTTTTCACCGGGCCCCTTCATTTCGGGAGCATATACGTTATAGGTGAGAAGCTTTTCTACGTTACTCCCGTTTTTTGTAGTATAAACCGTAAGTCCTGTAAGATCAAGCTCTTCAATTCCGTCAACATAGGTTCTCTTTGAGGGTAATGAGGTTATTTTTATACCATCTACACTTGTGTCCGTTACGGGACTGTATATTGCCTGAAGTGCACCCAGCTGAACCCAGCCGTAAATTCCGTCCTTATGGAGATAGATTTTCCCGAAAACATCATTTCTTGTTTCTGTAACAAGCACAACCGTATTCTTTGTCACTTCGGCTATTTTTTTTGATGTGATGTCCGGCCTTTCATACACCGGAAGCATTTCTCTCAGTACAATGTGATTTCCGAGAAACGCACCTAAGGCAGTGGCACTTCCCGAAAAGACAAGGACTGCTGAAAGAATAAGACAAAGCAATTTTTTCATATTCATCTTCCCGTAAATTTATTCGATTATTTTGTATTCCAGAAGTATGTCCGTGAGATTTTCAAGCTCAACTGCAATTCTGAGAGTGGTTCTTGCATTTTCCGAGGTTATTTTTGCTGTACCGTAATAGTTTACCCTTTGTATTATTTCGTCGGGCTGTATTTCAAGCTCTACAACGTGGCGGAGGACAAGTCTTGCATCGGCTGCCGTGATTTTTCCGTCAGAATTTATATCGCCGTACATTCTTTCCTTTATTATCTGCTCTCTTTGTGCCTGTGTCTGCTCCTGAAGTTCAAGAGCCGTAGTCCATTTTGCATAGAGAATGATATCACCTGTCATATCAGAGGTGATTTTTGTGAATTTTTCACCCTCGCACTTTTCATCGAGATACCAACCGCCGAACATATAGCCTATGGGGGACTGAAGGTCCGTGATTACAACCTCCGTTCCTGCGGTGTAGGATTTCGGGTTGGGGTTTTTTATTGTTCCGAATGTAAAGCTGTGTCCGTTTTTTGCATCGTAATTAATTTTGTATTCTCTTGCATTCCAGTGAGAATACAAAGTAGCAGTTTTTGTGCCGGCGGGGATTTTATTTATTCTCGTTTCACCGTCAAGCGACCAGCCGTAGAAAATAAAGCCCTCCTTTGAAATTTTTCCCACATTGAGTCCGTCGGGAAGAATGATGTCTTCTTCAGTGGGGAAGGGGAAATATTCCGTTATCTGAAGGTCAGTTTCGGTGCCCTCGGGCAAAATTACGTGAATAAAGCAGAAGGAAGGGGCATCAAAAGTGAAGGCTTCGCTTTTTTTGTAGCAGAAAACATTTTTCGGACTTTTTGCATTATGATTTTCCGAAGCCGTTGTAATTCTTCCGTAAAGAGTAAAGCCGTCGGTAAGAGGTGTAAGGTCAACGCCGTTTTTATAAAGAAGGGGAAGAATTTCCCCGTAGAAAGAAAGCTTTACCGTTTCTTCTGTAAGATTTTTGAGATAAAACCAGTTATTTCCGTCGGCACTTATTTCCAGAAATTCAGTTGTCTTATAGCAAAGATATCCGCTTTTGGAGTTGAGGACCTTGTCGTGTGTGCCTAATTCCGAAAGTGCAAAGTCGTATAGGGTAAGCCGTATTGCTTCTGCTTCAGTTATCCCCGTTTTGTATGTAAAACCGAAATCGGCACCGTTAAGGGTAACGGTGACTGAGGTATCGGTAACCCTTGCGGCACTTACATTATATTTTACGGAATCTTGCATAAGGTCAATAGCATAGGAGGGAAAAGCAGATGTAAAAACGAGTGTCAGACAAATAAAGGATATGAGCAGCTTTTTCACGTTTTTTTACCTCCTTATTAATTTAATATCATTATATATTTATTCACCGCTACAAGTCAAGAAGAAAGAAAAGGAAATGAGGGGAGTGTATTGCAGAGGGGAAAGCTTTTTTCTTTGTTGACAAAATACATCGGATGTTGTAAATTAAACTTAAATACAAGTTGAAAGGAAAAGGGCTATGAAAAAGACTATACGGAGAATTTCAGCACTTTTACTTGCGGTGTTGATGCTTGTTATGAGTTCATGTATGAAGGTACAGGTTGTGCTTCCTTCCTCAAACATCAGCGTGGGCAGCGGTGCTGTAAATAACAATGCCGTTACGGAAAATACAACTGCAACAAATCAGATAATCCTTCCTGATGCTGTGACCACGGCACCTGAAAGCACTACTTCTGCTCCACAGGAGGCTGTTACAAATGCTCCCACGGTAAATGAGCCTGTTACAAATAAGCCTCAGGAAGCGAAAAAGCTCACGGAAATGACAAAATCGGAGCTGCTGGAGTATTTCAATCTTCACCTCAATAATGTAAAGGAAGAGATGCCCGCATTCAAGAAGGCAAAGCTTACCACTGTAAACGATATCAAGCTTTCAAATTCTGCGGCAAATACTCTTGTAGGCTTTGTAAAGGGTGCGCTACTTTCCGAGGAGCTTGAAGAAACCCCCGTCGATAAGGGCTCATCCTGTATTGAAATTATGTCACCTGACGGCGAAAGATTTGTTTCTCAGCTTGCTGATGCCGATATAAAGGATATTACAGTGACCGATAAGGGCGGCTCTTATGAGGTTACCGTAACGCTTAACGATGCACTCAATCCCAATAAGACGGACAGTGCCTATGCCAAGATATTCAATTTCATTACCGTTGACGACGTTGTGAATACTTATGCTCCCAAGGTTGGTGCTACGGTTGAAAGGAATAATATCAAGGTAAACTATTCAGGCTGTTATGCAAAGGCAGTTTTTTCTGCTGACGGAAGGGTTGAAAGCTATTATACTTATGTAACCTGTGTTATGGCTCTTGTTGATGCAACGGTAAAAAAGGTGGTTACAATCAACACTGATGTTGAGATTACCCTTGTTTCCACAACGGAATATACAAATTTCACATATTAACAACTTAAAGCTACAAAATTGTATATTTTGTCAGGTGTAATTTTCATAAAGTGACTTGACAATTTTATTGAGATGTTGTAAATTATGTATGTATTGCATACTTTTTAGTGTGCAGCACCAAAAGTAGCGGCTGATGCCGCATCATCATTGAAAGGGGTTTACACCTAATGAAGAAAACTGTTTTAAGAGTTCTTTCTCTTGTTCTTGTTGTAGGTATGCTTTTCTCTTTTGCTTCCTGCACTCAGGAAATTCACGTTCGTTTTGTTGACAGTGAAGGTAACGATGTTGATATCAGCGGTCTTATCGGCGGTTCAGTGGCAGTTAACGGCGGCCAGTCAGGCACACAGACTACTCCCGAAGCTACAACAGCTGCTCCTCAGCAGACTACTCCCGAAGCTACAACAGCTGCTCCTTCTCAGACTACTCCCGAAGCTACAACAGCTGCTCCCTCTCAGGATGCACCCGAAGCTACAACTTCTGCTCCCGCAGCTTCTACAGGCAAGCCTTCCACAAAGGAAGAAATCGTTGCTATGTATAAGAAGGGCGTTGACGAAGTAAAGGCAGGCGCTGCAGGTTATACAAAGAAGGAATGGCAGAATGTTGACCAGGTTAACATCGGTGCAAGTGCTGTTAACTCTGCTGTTACAAGCGTTCTCGGTTCTTTCATGACTGTTGAAGCTGACGCTCAGGAACAGATCAATGCTAAGGGCTCAGAAGATGCAGAAAGAAGAATTGCTGCTTGGACACTTACAGATCTTTCAAAGGTTGCTTCTGCAACTTGTGAAGAAGTAGGCGGCAACTACAAGCTTACTATCATCATGGCTGATGAAGATACACCTAAGAAGGAAGGCTCATTCCTCGGTCAGGTTACCGGTGCTCTTCTTTACTGGGAAGACATTGATAACACTCTTTCAACTGACCCCACAGTTACAAAGATTCTTACTTCCTATGACGGTATCCACGTTATTTACAAGGGCTACAAGATTGAAGCTGTTATGACTCCCGACGGAAAGTTCGTTTCTATCGACCACACAGCTGACGTTGATATTATTATCGGTAGCGCAAAGATCCTTGTATTCGAAATTAAGGACAAGTCAGGTCACATGTGGAACTACTGTAAGTTCTATAACTTCCAGTATTAATCTGCTGAAAGCTTAACAGTTACATAAGCTTTTTCCCTATAGCTTCGGCTATAGGGAATTTTTTTTTGTTGACAGAGAAGGGCAATAATATTAAAATATACTATATATAACTTTTTTTGGAGAAAAGGCTTATGAGGTATGCACTTGTGGGGTGCGGAAGAGTAGCACCAAATCATATTAAAGCGGCTTTAGAAAACGGCTTTACAATTCTATCAGTCTGCGATATTGACGACAGTCATATTGATGATATGTTCGACAGAAGTATCCTTGAAAGTAACGAGGGGATAAGAAGATATTCCGATTACTGTGAAATGTATGATAAGGAAAAGCCTGAGCTTATCAGTATTGCTTTGCCCAGCGGTCTTCACGCCCACGCCGCTATTGAGGCGATTAAGAGGGGAATTAACGTTATAATCGAAAAGCCGATGGCTATGAGCACAGAGGATGCTGATGAGATAATAAGGCTTTCGGAGGAATATAAGGTGAAGGTTGCCGCCTGTCATCAGAACCGCTTCAACAAGGCTGTTCAGGAAATGAGAGGTGCTCTGGAAAAAGGCAGATTCGGTGTGCTTTCAAACGGTGCTATCACAGTGCGCTGGGGCAGAACAAGAGAATATTATGAGCAGGCCTCCTGGCGCGGAAGGTTCGAAAGTGACGGCGGAACGCTTATGAATCAGTGTATCCACGGAATAGACCTTCTTTTGTGGATGTGCGGGGAAGAGCTTGACACGGTTTACGGCATTACCGACAGAAAGCTTCATCCGTACATTGAAGCAGAGGATATAGGAACTGCGGTTTTTCGCTTTAAAAACGGTGTTACGGCAACGGTTGAGGGCACGGTAAACGTACCCGGTGACAGCCTTGAGGAGCATCTTACTCTTATAGGAAGCGGCGGTGTTGTAAAGCTCGGAGGAACGAGTGCTAATGCCATAGACGTATGGAGATTTACGGATGATCCCCTTGATACAAAGGACGGTTTCCACGAAAAGACCGTAAACGTATATGGAAACGGGCACACAAGTCTTTTTGCAGATATGGCAGATGCTGTTAAGAATGACAGACCGCCTTATGTTGACGCCCTTGCCGGAAAACGTGCATTAGAGGCTGTTCTTGCAATTTATAAATCCTCACAGTCGGGTATGCCTGTAAAAATACCTTTGGGAAAATGCGCCGGTAAGGTTTTTGAGGGGATGTTTGACAAATGATAAGAGCAGTAATATTTGATCTCGACCATACTCTTTTCGACCGTCACGGCACACTCAGAAGTCTTGTTCAGGCATTGAGAAGGGAATTTCCGGTAAATGAAAATATATCTGATGAGCAAATAGGGGATTACTGGTGCTATGCCGACGATAATTTCGTCTATTACGGCTGGGAAAATATATGGGGATATCTGAAGGATAAGGGTGTGTTTACGGGGGAAGTCACCTTCGATGCATATCGCTCGTTTATCTATAAATATTTTGCAGTAACGGCAGTACCCTTTCCCGAAACAAAGCCTATGCTTAAAAGGCTTCGTGAAATGGGATATAAAACAGGTCTTATAACAAACGGTGACCACTCTTTGCAGTACAGCAAAATCAAAATGCTTTCACTTTCGGGGTATTTTGATGAAATTATTGTAACGGGGGATTATGATATACATAAGCCCGACAAAGAGATTTTCGATATAATGCGTAATAAGTTTGTTTTTAAGCCTGAGGAAATGGTTTACGTAGGGGATAATCCTCTTAATGATATAAAAGGCGCAAGAGGAGCCGGCTGGAAGACCGTGTGGATGAATTCCACAGGCTTCTGGGATGAAAAAATTGACCGCGCCGACAGAGAAGTAAGGCGTGTTGGTGAAGTAGTACAAGCAGTATTAAGTCTGGAGGAAGAAATATAATGGAAAAATTACTTACACGTTGGGGAAGAGAGCTTAATAAGGAAATGCCTCTTTCAGAATATCCCCGTCCGCAGATGCAGAGAAATTCATTTATCTGCCTTAACGGTATATGGGAATATGCAATTTACCCTTCAAATACAGAATTCAAGGGATATGAGGGTGATATAGTCGTTCCCTTCAGTCCCGAATGTCTTCTCAGCGGTGTAAACAGAACGGTTACCCCTGAGGATACCTTATATTACAGAAAAAAATTTGAGTTTAAGAAAAGCTCTGACAGAGTTATTCTTCATTTCGGTGCAGTTGACTACAAGTGTGAGGTTTCGGTAAACGGTAAGGTTTTCGGTACTCACGTGGGCGGTTATTATCCATTTAAGGTGGATATAACAAAGGCTGTAAAAGACGGTGAAAACGAAATTACTCTCAAGGTTACCGATCCTTCAGAAATGTCCTCTCAGGCTTCAGGTAAGCAGACCTCAAAGAGAGGTAACATCTGGTATTCCACACAGTCAGGTATCTGGCAGACGGTATGGATTGAAGAGGTGCCCGAAAATTATATAAATTCAATCAAGCTTACTCCCGATATTGACAACGACATTCTCAAGGTTGAAATTGACGGTGTGGGTGAGCTTGGTGAGGTTGCTCTTACTGCCTTTGACGGAGAAAAGGAGCTTTGCAGTGTAACGACTACTGCAAATACAGCGGTAATCAAGCTTTCAGCTTATGAAAAGTGGACACCTGAAAATCCCAAGCTTTATGACCTTGTTATAAAGACAAAGGATGATGAAGTAAAGAGCTATTTCGGTATGAGAAAGTTCTCTGTGGGCAAGGACGATAAGGGCTTTACAAGACTTATGCTCAATAACGAGCCTTACTTCCAGAACGGTCTTCTTGATCAGGGCTATTGGAGTGACGGTATGTACACGGCTCCCTCTGATGAAGCTCTTATTTACGATATTCAGACTATGAAGGATATGGGCTTCAATATGCTGAGAAAGCATATCAAAATAGAGCCTCTTCGTTGGTATTATCACTGTGACAGACTGGGAATGCTGGTATGGCAGGATATGATTAACGGCGGTGACGTATATAACAATGCCGCTACCACAATTCTTCCTGCATTCTCACTTGCAACAGGTCTTAAAAAGCCCTTGGGTATCAAGGATACAAAGGAAAACTATAAGCTTTTCTCACGTGAGGATAAGAAGGGCAGAGAAGAATATTATACTGATGCAAAGAGAATGATAGACGGACTTTATAACGTTGTTTCCATTTGCCTGTGGGTTCCCTTCAATGAAGGCTGGGGACAGTTTGACTCGGTGAAGGCTGCAAAGTTCTTCAGAGAGAACGATCCCACAAGAATTATCGACCACGCAAGCGGCTGGCACGATCAGGGTGCAGGTGATATCAACAGCTTCCATATTTATTTCACACCCTTCTTCTTCCCCAAATACGGAAAGAATGACGAAAGAGCCGTTTGTCTTACGGAGTTCGGCGGATATTCAATGTCCATTGACGGTCACAGATTTAACACCGACAAGACCTTCGGCTACAGAATTTACAAGTCAAAGGCGGCTCTCGAAAAGGCTCTTGAGGTGCTCTACATTAAAAGACTTCTTCCTCTTATCAATAAGAAGGGACTTTCTGCTCTCGTTTATACCGAAGTCAGCGACGTTGAAGACGAAACAAACGGACTTCTCACTTATGACAGAGAAATCATAAAGGTTGACGTTGACTTTATGAAGAAGATAAACGAGCAGATGAAGCTGTAAGGTATATTTTTCGGTGAGAGATACTTTATAAAATGTAACGAGCATAGGTTTGCATAAAAAGCAGACCTATGCTCTTTTTTTTGTCAAAAAAAATGGATTTGCTTGACTGAGGGGGTAAATTATTGTAAAATGTCTTATATCCGCCCGTGGCGCAGCTGGATAACGCAGCAGATTCCGATTCTGAAGATCGGGGGTTCGAATCCCTTCGGGCGGGCCAAAGAAAAAGGGGCTGTAAAAAAACAGCCCCTTTTTCAATGAAATTCGCCTATCGGCGAGTGAAATATTACTTCGTAATATGAAATAGCTACGCTATGAAATATTTGCTTCGCAAATGTTAAAAGGCGAATTTTATTTCACTTTCTGCGTCAGCAGAAAATTTCATAATACACGAAGTGGATTATTTCATATTGCGTAGCAATATTTCATTAAATCACCTTTAAATTACATTATTGCACTATTTAACCGTTTGTTGTATTATGTAATCAGAAATCCAAAAAAATATCAGGAGGGCCGGTATGAATACTTTTCGTATTAACAGCAGCATTTCAGAGGAAGATTATTTTGAGTTTAACAGGCATCATCTGCTTGAAACACCTGTGGGTAAAAAAGCTATAATGTTTTTACGGTTGGTTATTATTGTGGCTTTTCTCGCTGTATTTATTTATACTGTATTTTCCGGTGCAGATATTACTATGTTGATTGTGGAGGCAGTGCTTTCTACCGTTGTCGGTCTTGTTCTGTGGTTCAATGCTTACCGTATTATTTTGGGAGTATTCAGACTGGAGATGAAGTTACAGAAGGACGTTCTCAAGGATATGATGGGCGACAGCGAGATAAGCTTTGATTTTAACGGCGGTATTATTTCTGATATTTCCCCAAAAGAAGAGGTGCGGGTGCGCTTTGAAAACGTTACGGCGGTTTATGAAACGGATAAAGCCTTCTACGTTTATTATAATAACGTAAAGGCGTTCGTTATTCCTTACCGTGCTTTCAGCAGTGCTGAGGAATTCCGTGCTTTTCAGACTGCACTTCGCAGTGTCTTTACAAAAACGGCTCATTATCCGACTGTCAGATGATGAATTTATTTCTTTTGTCCTACAGAAAACAGAATTGTCAGGAGTTCTTATATTATGGCTGAGATATTTGAGATTATTATGATATTATCCTTCGGTGCTTCGTGGCCGCTTAACGTTATGAAGTCTTATAAGGCGAGAACAACTAAGGGGAAGAGTCTTGCTTTTCTTCTTCTGATATTCTTCGGTTATATTGCGGGTATTGCTTCTAAATTTATGAATGAAGCCTATATGGCGCAGTTTTCTCAGAAGTGGTACGTATTGGTTTTTTATTTTATCAACATAACTATGGTTGGTGTTGACCTTTTACTATACGTAAGAAACAAGAAGCTTGATAAGGAGAACGGAATATGAAAATCGGATTTATCGGACTCGGAATTATGGGCGAGAGTATGTGTGAGAATATTGTTAAAAAGCACAGCGATACCGTTTATTGTAACGACCACAAACAGTCACAGATTGAAAAGTTAGAGAAATCCGGCTGTGTCGGCTGTAAGACAAATCTTGAAATTGCCGAAAAGGCGGATATCATAATTACAATGATACCTACGGGAAATCACGTAAGACAAGCTTATAACGAAATGCTCCCTGCTCTTAAAGAGGGAAAAATCTGTATTGATATGAGCACCATTGAGCCTTGGGTTTCTGTGGAAGTGGCAGAAATCGTCAAAAGTACAGGTGCACAGTTTTCCGATTGTCCCGTTGTCCGTTCAAAAGCCGATGCAATAAAGGGCACTCTCGGAGTGCTTGTAGGCTCCCAAGAGGAATTATTCCCTGTTATCGAGCCGATTTTATCCTATATGGGAAGTAAAGTAATTTATATGGGTGAAAACGGCAAGGGACTTTGTGCAAAAATTTGTCATAACACCCTTGTTGCCGAAATTCAGAACGGTGTTAATGAAACGCTGTTATTGGCGCAGAGGCTTGGTATTTCCGTTGATAATTTTGCCGAAGCCGTTGCGGCAGGCGGTGCACAGAATGCATATATGGCGGTGCAGAGAGATAATCTTAAAAATGAAGACTGGACAACCGCATTTTCAATGGAGAATATGTATAAGGATATTTCCATTTGCAATAAAATCGCAGATGACGAGGGTTTTTATATGCCCGGAATGAATGCCGCAAGAAGCTCTTTGGGAAAAGGTGTGGAAAACGGCTGGAATAAAGACGATTTCAGAAAAACGTATCTCATTGTAAAAAACGGTGAGCATAGGGAATAATAAGGTGATAATATTGTGCGGACTTGCATAATTTTGCCTATATAATAAAACTATTGTAAAATATCTGTGTTTTGTGTATAATAAAGTTGAACAAAACATAAAATATGAGGATGCGTTATGATTTTATATCACGGAAGCAATATGACGGTATCAGCACCGAAGCTGGTGGCACAAAATCGTTTTCTTGATTTCGGATACGGTTTTTATACAACGACAAACAAGCTTCAGGCAGTCGGTTTTGCAGATAAGGTGACAAAACGCCGTAATGACGGAATTCCCACTGTCAGTGTTTATGAAATTGATGAAGTGAAGGCATTCTCCCGGTGTTCAGTGTTGCAATTTGATGCACCGAATGAGGAATGGCTGGAATTTGTTGCAGATAACAGAGCAGGAAAATATAACGGTGAGGCTTACGATTTTATATACGGTCCTGTTGCTGATGATGATGTCTATACTACCTTTACTCTTTATACGGCAGGTGTTTTGACTAAGGAACAGACAATAGAAGCTCTGAAGGTAAAAAAGCTGTATAATCAGTTGGTGCTAACCTCAGAAAAGGCACTCTCATTTCTGAAATTTATCGGAACGGTTCCTAAGGAGGAATTTTAATGGATAGTAAAAAGTTTGATGCTATGCTTGTTCTGATTGTTCCGATGGTGATTGGTCTTATTGTTCAGAATAATGGAACGGATGAAGTATCTGCTACAAAGGCTTTTTATTCATCCAAGGTATATTCATTATTGGAAAAGGAAGAAACAAAGCTATGGCATCTTAGTCCTCTGACACTTTTTAATATGTATGACGAGGAACAAAAGACAGGTAATATTACGTTTCCGGAGGAATAAATATGAGTAGGCAAGGAGATTTTATGGTTTATTGCACAGAGCAGTATAAATCCGCAAAGAAGCTGACAGGTAAGCAGGTTTCGGAGCTGTTCACTCGTTATAATGTCTGGGATTATATTTATTCTTGCTTTGAAGCCTTGCATACTACAGGTGGAAATTATATTGTTGATGATATAGATTTTTATATTGAAGCACGTCAGTCTGCTGTTTCGTAAGGCGTTGCGGATATAACAAAAAAATAAGATGAAAATATATTTTCATATATGCTCACGGTGGCAGAGGGACAATAAGTTTTCTTTGCCGTCGTTTTATTTTTTTGGGGAGAATTTGTTATTTGTTTGTCATTTGTTTTGTGTATTTGTGTAGAATATATAAAAATTTCAAAGTGCATAAAATATTTATGGAAAATTTGTGAAAAGTGATTGGTTGTTTTTTTGGGGGAATTTATTGAATAAATAATTCTTTAATGATAAAATTATTATAACTATAAATGTCTTTTTATAGAATAACGGTGTGACGGCGGATTTGCGGTTGCGGAGGGTTTTTGTTTAACGTGGGGTATTTACAGATGCCTTCAGGTTATCGTAAATCGGCAGTCGGGCTAAAAAATTTTTTAATGAAGGAGATGTGAGAATATGAATAAGTTGAAAAAATCTCTGAGTATTCTTTTAACTTTAGTAATGCTCTTCACAACATTTTGTTTCTTCCCTCTTGACCTCGGTGCAATAGAGGCAGATGCCGCAATTACAGGCATCAAGATAGTTGTTCCCGAAACAGTCTATCTTACTCCGAGTTCAGGTACACAAACAGCAGTACAGTATTATGTAAATAATAATTCTAACGGTTCTGCTAACAGTGCTACGGATACGACGGCGAAGATTTATATTACATACCCCGGTGCTACTCTTACGAGTATCAGCGCTAAAACTTCGTCTAATATAACACTGCCCTCTTCAATAACAGGGCTTGTTGGCACAACGTTCACCTCCGATGTAACAAGTGCAACAGGTACCTTTGCTCTCGGTACAGGTCTTTCTGCCGGCGGCACAGCACTTATTGAATGGACGTTTGTTTTCAACGTTGGCGGTGAAACCAAGACTCATTATGCTTATACTGTTGCCTACGCACCCTGGTATCAGCCTGTCGGTGCGGCTGCAAGAGCTGTCGGTTCTCATCACAATGTTTATACGAGCTCAATTCTTTGGGTGTCGGGTGCTCACGGTTATTCGACCGGTGATAGTACAAATCTGAAATATGTTCAGACCGGTAACTTCCTTCCTATGTTGGGTGCACTCAAGGCTCCCGATAATAACGATCCTACAACGAACTGGATTCAGGACGGCTCCAGTGCTCTTGGTGCTACAATTTCATATCAGACAATTAGTGAAAGCGGTACTAACTACCATGCCCGTGCGAATACAATCAGCCCCACGGCTAATCTTACGGTTGATACCAGCCGTTACAGTAACTTTAATCAGATTCCTAATTTCAGAGTAGGCTTTATGGTTACTGACCGTGAGAATGCACAGAGCGGTTCTTGGTACGTTTCAGACTACGGAACAGGCAACGGCGGCAGTTATTATAACGGTACAGCCAGAAGCGGCAGCCAATATACAAGTGATTATAACGATAAAGGCTCTGTAATAAGCGGTTGGTCCAGTGACAGCGATTCTTCCAGCGGTATCAAGGTAAATCAGCAGACATGGAATAAAGCAATATCAGGAACGGCTAACTTCCGACTTAAATCCGCTGCCAGAGGTGAAAAGGGTAACAGTACAGGTTCTTCACTTATAACCTCAACATCATGGAACAATAACTTCGTTAATATCAGCGTAACAGGTGCAAATAAGACTTCTCTTCGTACAGCTGTTCAGGCGGGTGCAACCTACGCTAAGGAAAATTACACATCTGCTACTTGGGATGCTTATTATGCAGCTCTTAAGACTGCGGCTACCAACCTTGGTAATCCCACATCTTCTGCAACAGATGCATCTGCTCTTACAACTAAAGAAGCTGCTCTTGAAACAACGGCATACTTTAATGCTAACGGCGGTGTGCTTGGTACTGCACCTACTTCTGTTAATTTCGTTATTGGCGGAAACGATACAGCTTCATTCGGTAAGGACCTTCTTTTAAGTTCATATTCTGCATCAAGAACAGGTTATACACATCTCGGCTGGTCACTTGATAAGAATGCCACAACTCCCGAAGATCCTCTTGTAATCGGTCATAATAAGACTGTATATGCAGTATGGAAAGCTAATGACTATATTGTTCTTCCCGATAATCTTATAGACGTTACAAAATGGTCAACATCAGCAAGTAATGCTCAGCTTTCTATTAACGATACTTATACGGAATTTACACTTACTTCAAATGACGGTGTCGGTGAAGGCACAAGTGAATCACCTGAATTCCCTGTTACAGAAGGAAAGCAGTATAGGATTGCTATAGATATTGAAGGTGCTGCATGGGACGTTTATATCTTCTTCCGTAATGAAACTACAGGCGGAACAGGTATTGAATTCAAGGACGGTGCAACAAACAGATACTCTGCAGGTGCCACCACAGGTGTTCCTGAGGACAACGCTGTATTTACAGCTCCTGCAGGTGCAACAAAGGCTGTAATCAGACTTGATGCAAACGGCTCTAACAACACCGTAAAATTCAAAAATATAAGAATTTATGAGGTTGGCGCAGTTGCAGACGGTGTATCATATCATACGGCTGTTAAGTCAACCTATGACAGTGCATATTCTCTTCCCACTCCTACAAGAGAGAATTACAAATTCCTCGGCTGGTTCACAGAGCCCGCAGGTCAGGGTACTCAGATTTCAACAGGCGATACTGTAAAAATCACAGCTACCACAACATTATATTCACATTGGACAGATGCAAATTATTACATCGCATTTAACGGCAACGGTGCCGACAGCGGTGAAATGGCTACCGTAAAGGCAAATATCGGTGAAAATTATACTCTTCCTTCCAACTCATTCAAGAAGACAGGTTATAATTTCGTTGGTTGGGCAATCTCTTCAGGTGCTTCTTCTGCCGAATATGCAAACGGTGCAGGTGTTCAGCTTGCCAATACTGTTTCAACAGTAACTCTTTATGCAGTATGGGCAAAGAATACATATACCATTAATTACGACGGCGGCGACGGTGCAACAGGAAATACAGCACCTCAGAGCGTAAAATATGATGAAAATGCAACAATCAGTGATTGCGGCTTCAGCAAGACAGGTTACATTTTCAGCGGTTGGACAGACGGCACAAATGATTACACCGTAGGTCAGACAGTTAAAAATCTTACAACAGAAAACGGCGGCGTAATTACTCTTAAAGCTAAATGGACTCCCATTACTTATACTGTTAATTTTGATATCGCAGGTGCTGTGATAGATCCTATTACAGTTACTTATAATGAAAATGCAAACAGACTTCCCGACGGTTCAGTTTTCAATAAGACAGGTTATACCTTCGGCGGTTGGGTAGTTACAGGCACGTCAACAGCGGTTACTGCTGATAACTATGACACTCTTGTTACGGTAAACGGCGGCAGTGTAACTCTTAAAGCTGTTGAAAATGAAAATGCATATACTGTTAAGTATGACGGCAACGGTGCCGACAGCGGCGAGGTTGCTTCACAGACATTCAATTATTCAGATGCAGTTGCTCTTCAGAATAACGGCTTTGCAAAGACCGGTTATCACTTTGTCGGTTGGGCAGAAAGTGCAACAGGCGAAGTTAAGTATGAAGGCGGCGAAAGCGGACTTTCAGCTCTCAGTACAGCAGACGGCGACGTTATTACACTTTACGCTGTATGGGAAGCAAATACCTACACTGTAGTATTTAATGCGAATTCTGAAGGAACAGACGGAACAATGGCTTCTCAGAGCTTCAAGTTCGATGAAACTAAGGCTCTTACAGAAAACTCCTTTACAAAGGCCGGTTGGAATTTCATCGGTTGGGCAACTACAGCTGACGGAAATGTTGCTTATGCTGACGGCGAAGAGGTTTCAAATCTTACTGCTGTTGACGGCGGTGAAGTAACTCTTTATGCTAAATGGCAAATAAATGTATTCACGGTAACATTCAATTATAAGCTTGCTCTTGGCGAGAATAAGACTGTTACGGTAGATGTTCCCTACGGAACAGCATTCTCTTCAATAATTCCCGATGATTATGCAGTGAATTATTATAATGAGGGAAGCACTAAGAATGATCCTCATTATGTTTTCGTTGCTTGGGAAAATGCAGTTAACGTAATTACCTCCGATATAGAATTCACAGCTTCTTATGAAGCAGTGTCACATCAGTTTGTTGAGGATAACGAAAAGACTGTCGGCGTAACCTGTACTTCAGACGGTATAGATGCTTTTGTATGTAAGGTCTGCGGATTTAAGTATCAGGAAACAATTGTTTCAACAGGACACAACTGGGTTGAAACAAACAGAACAGTAACCTGTACCGATGACGGTTCAATATTTGAAATGTGTACCGCTTGTCAGGTAACTAAGGAAACAGAGGTTGCCGCACTCGGTCATATTGACGGCGAATGGAAAACTGTTTCTGCCGCAACCTGTACATCAGCCGGTAGAGAAGCTCATTATTGCGGCAGATGTAATAAGGCTTTTGAAACAAAAGAAATTCCTATGAAGGAACACAGCTACAGCGAGCTTAATGAAGGATATGCTGCAACCTGTGAGGATACAGGTATAATAGACTATTATACTTGCTCAACCTGTTATAACTATTTTGATACAGATAAGAATATTGTTGACACAATAGTAATTGGAGCAACAGGCCATAACTACGGTGAACTTCAGACAGGTACACCTGCAACATGTGAAGAAAACGGTACAATCGACCATTACATCTGCTTAGTTTGTACTAAGAAGTTTAATGCAGACAAGGAAGAAGTAGCTTCAATCGTAATCACTGCAACAGGTCATAACTACGGTGAACTTCAGACAGGTACACCTGCAACATGTGAAGAAAACGGTACAATCGACCATTACATCTGCTCAGCTTGTGATAAGAAGTTTGATGCAGACAAGAAGGAAGTTGCAACAATCGTAATTACTGCAGCAGGTCACGACTACGGTGTTCTTCAGACAGGTACACCTGCAACATGTGAAGAAGACGGTACAATCGATCATTACATCTGCTCAGTCTGTGATAAGAAGTTTGATGCAGACAAGAAGGAAGTTGCAACAATCGTAATTGGTGCAACAGGTCATAATTACGGCGATCTTATAGCAGAGGTTCCTGCAACCTGTGAAGGAACAGGAACAATCGCTCATTATGAATGTTCTGCTTGTGACAAGATGTTTGATGCAGACAAGACAGAAGTAGATACAATAGTAATTGGTGCAAAGGGCCACAACTACGGCGAGCTTATAGCAGAGGTTCCCGCAACCTGTGAAGGTGAGGGTACAATCGCTCATTACGTATGCTCAGCTTGTGACAAGAAGTTTAATTCTGAAAAGGCAGAAGTAACTGACCTTGTAATTTCAGCAAAGGGCCACAACTACGGTGAACTTATAGCAGAGGTTCCCGCAACCTGCGAAGGAACAGGTGCAATTGCTCATTATGAATGTTCAGTATGTCACAAGAAGTTCAACTCAGAAAAGAATGAAGTTGCAACAATCGTAATTGGTGCAACAGGTCATAATTACGGTAATCTTATAGCAGAGGTTCCCGCAACCTGTGAAGGCGAAGGTACAATCGCTTACTACGAGTGCTCAGTATGTCATAAGACGTTCAATTCTGAAAAGGCAGAAGTAACTGACCTTGTAATTGAAGCAAAGGGCCACGCATACGGCGAGCTTATAGCAGAGGTTCCCGCAACCTGCGAAGGCGAAGGTGCAATTGCTCACTATGAATGTTCAGCTTGTGATAAGACATTTGACGCAGAAAAGAATGAAGTAACAAATCTTGTAATCCCTGCAACAGGACATTCTTATACAGCAGTTATCACATATCCCACTTGCACAACCGGCGGTTATACAACTCATACCTGCTCTGCTTGTGATGATGAATACGTTGATGCATACACAGGTGCTCTCGGACATACAGAGGCAGAAGCAGTTATTGAAGATAACGTTCCTGCAACCTGTACCGTAAACGGAAGCTATAACTCAGTAGTTTACTGTTCAGTATGTACTGAAAAGCTTTCAAGCACACCTATGGTAAATGTTGCTCCCGGACATAAGGAAGACGTTAGACAGGAAAATGTCGTCGGCGCAACCTGTACCACTCCCGGTTCTTATGATAACGTTACTTACTGTACAGTATGTAATGATGTATTTAACAGAGAAACAGTAACAGGCGTTACACTTCCTCATACACCTGATGAAGCAATTCAGGAAAACATCAAGGATTCCACCTGCTACAAGACAGGTACTTATGATGAGGTTATCAATTGTGCAGACTGCGATGCTCTTATCAGCAGAACAGAAAAGACAATTGAAAAGAAAGAACATACTCCTGCCGAAGCAGTTACAGAGAATTACGTTGCTCCCTCTTGTTATGAAGAAGGAAGCTACAACGAAGTAGTATATTGTGCAGTAGCAGAATGTAAAGAAAAGCTTTCAAGCACACCTAAGACAGTAGAAAAGATAGCTCATACAGAAGGTGAAGCAGAAGTAGAAAACTTCAACGATTCAACTTGTTATGCAGAAGGCTCATACGACGAAGTAGTTTAC
>JAZNSP010000016.1:0-98376 GCA_045591285.1 Acutalibacteraceae bacterium | reverse complement strand
TCTGCAGTTGTTCCCTCCTCTGCCTCAGTAGTGGCTTCACTTTCTTCGGCAGGTGCGGTTGTCTGCTCGGGAGCCACAACGGGAGCCGCAGTTGTAGCTTCACTTACGGGTCTTCTCGTGGTTGTTTCCTCAGCAGGCTTTCTTGTTGTGGTTTCTTCGGTTGTTTCGGCTTCAGTTGTTTCTTCCTCGGTTGTTTCCTCGTCTGAGGTCTCTTCCTCGGTAGATTCTTCTTCAGTTGATTCCTCTTCGGTGGTTGTTTCCTCTAAGGTTGTTTCTTCCGTGTTACCGGAAAATGCAGGAACAACAAAAAAAGCAATAATAAGCGCTACCGAAACAGCAAGCATTATTCCGAGAATCACAAAAAGAGGTGTTCTCGATTTTTTAGTATCCTCTTTTTCATTGGCAGGATTTTCCTCTGCCATGTCTTCTTCGGGCTCAGCTGTTTCTTCAATTTCTTCCGTATAAAGCTGGGCTGCTGCTTCATCGGCAGTAACGGCAATATCAGAATTTTCAAACATATCAAGGGCACTTTTTGCAAATGCACTTGTGATATCATCCTTCTGAGAGCTGTATTCTGCTTTTTCTGCAGCCTCGGGAGCTGAAATTTCCTCAACCGTAGCTTCTTTTTCTTCAGCAATCACGGCAGGCTCACTTTCAGTCACTGCTTCTGCTGCTTCTTCAGCTTTTGCTTCTTCACCGAAATCGGGAACAAAGGCAGGAGCTGTGATTTCCTCGGGAAGAGCTGTTTCAAGCACCTTTACGACAATGGCACTTACTGCTTTGTCACCCTCAGCGGCAAGAGCTGCCTTGAGTATGTAGCTTACGATACGCTTTACGGAGCCGTCTGAGATTCTGAGTATATCTTCAATTTCTTTTTCACCGAGCACAGAAGCTGCACCGGGGCTCAGAAGAACAAAAATATCCCCTTCACAGACATCTTCAAAAACAGCTCCGGAGAAATCGGCTGTTGTTTTCTGAACCTTTTCGGTTGTAACGGGCGAAGATACACCGAGACGCTGTAAATAAATCTTTGTGTCACCGTTATGGGCAATAACAGCCTTTCTGCCGCCTGCAAAAAAGCCTGCACCAACGAGATCATCGGCTGAACGGTTCATATTGAGAATCACACCGCGGCAATCCTCAAAAAATCCGCTGAACACACTCATGGGGTCTGCCGAACGGGCAAAAAGCTCTGCCCTTTCATTGAAAGCGGCAACAGATGCATCTGCAAAGCCTTCAACATCGGAAGAAGTCAGGGCAAAATAAACATTTCCGCTTAAAACACCCGAACCCTTGTATCCGTTTTTTATAACCTCACGGGGCATAACCTTACCGTTGACATTTACGCTGTCGGTATTATAAACCGCCGAAGCTCTTTTCTGAGTTACTATAGCGGCTTCTACCTTCATAGGCATAAGGGTACCTCCTTTATTCTAACACGGCATATCGCCGCACATTTTTAACAATTTTTCACGCACATCCCCTGCAAGATACAGAGAACCGCATACAATAAGTGCATCAAACTGAGAAAGAACGGAAAATGCTCTTTCTATACCCTCTGAGGGGTCTTTATAGGCATTGCACTTAACACCGAATTCACCGACAATACCTTTAAGCTCTTCACAATTCATACTACGCGGATTCGAGGGCTCCACGGCTATAACATAAGAAAATTCAGGCACTAAATTCCCCAGAGATTTTCTTACATCCTTATCAGCCATCATTCCCATAACCGCAAGAATTTTCTTATTCTTAAGGTGATTTCTTACAAGGTAACCGAGAGCAGCAGTTGAGCCGTCATTATGCGAGCCGTCAAGAATCACAAGGGGCTTACGGGAAATAACTTCGGTTCTTGCGGGAATACGGGCATTTTCAATACCGTTTATTACCGCATCAGGACTGATTTTAACACCATTTCCCCTGAGAATTTCCACGGCACCGGTAACCAATGCCATATTATCAAGCTGGTGCTTTCCCGAAAAGGGAATCTGGAAGCTACCCTCACGGCTTTTTACAGCCGTTCCCGTAATGCTTTCGTTTTCAATTTCAAAAAGCTCACGGGAATTTCTGAGCATAAGCGAGGAATTCATTTTTTCAGAGACAGCCTTAATGACCTCAAGAGCTTCACCGCGCTGTTCGGTACCCGTAATGACGGGACAGCCGTTCTTTATAATTCCGCACTTTTCGTAAGCAATTTTTCCGAGAGTGTCTCCCAGCACACCGATATGGTCAAGGGACACGGATGTGATAATACTGCACAATGGCGCTTCAATAATGTTTGTTGCATCAAAACGGCCTCCGAGACCGGTTTCAAGCACAACAAAATCACATTTTTTCTCTGCATAATAAAGAAATGCCGCCGCAGTGACAGCCTCAAATTCTGTGATTTTCACGCCCTCGGATGAAAGCTCTTCAATGGCACTTTTCACCTTTTCGGTACAGGAAATAAGGTCCTCGGGAGCTATCATTTTCATACCGAGCTGAATTCTTTCACGGAAATCTATAACATAAGGCGAGGTATAAAGTCCCGTTTTGTAGCCTGCCTCGTGAAGCACCGAAGCTAAAGCCGTGCAGGTACTTCCCTTTCCGTTAGTACCTGCAACATGTATGAATTTAAGCTTTATGTGGGGAGAGCCGAGTCTTTCCGAGAGAAGTGAAATTCTTTCAAGTCCCGGCATTATCCCGAATTTTTCAAGTGAATGATAATAATTTATCGCTTCTGTAAGTGTCATATCAACCAAGCTTTGCAATACTTGCCTTGAGAAGCTCAGCTTTTTCGTTGAGCTTTATCTGATTAGCCTTCTGCTCCTCAATAACATTAGCGGGAGCCTTCGCAAGGAAGCCCTGATTGTTAAGCTTACCGTTAATCTGACTAAGCTTCTTTTCAACCTCTTCGAGCTCCTTGTTAAGACGCTTTCTTTCTGCCTCAAAATCAACAAGCTCTGCCATGGGAAGGTAAATTGTTGCAACATCGGTAACAACACTTACGCTGCCGTCAAGATTGAATACATCTTCACTGTCGGACACCTGAATTTCAGATGCGGAAGCAAGTCTCTGGAAATACTTTGCACTGTCTGCGAAAAGCTCAACATCCTTTGTAACAATGTCAAGTCTTGCCTTCTTTGAGGGAGGAACATTCATTTCCGCACGGCGGTTTCTTATTGCTCTCACCGCTGTCATAATGCTTTCCATATCCTCTTCGGACTTCGGGAATACATAATTTTCGTCATATACGGGCCAGGGTGAAACCATAATAGATTCGCCGTCATGAGGAAGTGTCTGCCAGATTTCTTCCGTAATAAAGGGCATAAAGGGATGAAGAAGCTTGAGAGTATTGCTCATAACATATACGAGCACGGCTCTTGCTGTTTTCTTCAGCTCAATATCTTCGGAAGAAAGTCGGATTTTGCAGATTTCAATATACCAGTCGCAAAGAATATCCCAGATAAAGTCATAAAGCTTCTGAACTGCAATACCAAGCTCAAACTTATCGAGATTTTCAGTAACTTCTTTAATGACATTATTGAACTTTGTAAGAATCCACTTATCTTCAAGAGCAAGCTTTTCGGGAATGAAGGGTGCGGGTTCATCACCTTCAAGATTCATAAGCACAAATCTTGCCGCATTCCAGAGCTTATTAGCAAAGTTTCTTGATGCTTCAACCTTTTCATCAGAGAAACGCATATCGTTTCCGGGGCTGTTACCTGTTGCAAGAGTAAATCTTAAAGCATCAGCTCCGTATTTATCAATAATTTCAAGGGGATCAATACCGTTGCCGAGAGATTTTGACATTTTTCTTCCCTGAGCATCACGTACAAGTCCGTGAATGAGAACAGTATCAAAGGGAGCCTTACCCATCTGTTCGCAAGAGGAGAAAATCATTCTTGCAACCCAGAAGAAAATAATATCATAACCTGTAACAAGTGTATTTGTGGGGAAATAGTGCTGAAGCTCATCGGTATTTTCGGGCCAGCCCAATGTTGAGAAGGGCCAGAGTGCCGATGAGAACCATGTATCAAGAGTGTCGGGATCCTGATTAAGATTAGAGGAACCGCACTTTGAACATTTTTCGGGAGTTTCTTTTGAAACAATAATTTCTCCGCAATCAGCACAGTACCATGCGGGAATTCTGTGTCCCCACCAGAGCTGTCTGGAAATACACCAGTCCTTGATGTTTTCCATCCAGTGATAATAAATCTTATCAAATCTTTCGGGAACAAACTTTGTTTCACCGCTTCTTACAGCCTCAATTGCAGGCTTTGCAAGAGGCTCCATCTTAACGAACCACTGTTTAGAAACCTTAGGCTCAATTGTTGAATGACATCTGTAGCAGGTACCGACGTTATGAGAATAATTCTCTGTCTTGATAAGAGCACCCTCAGTTTCAAGGTCATTCACAATTTCTTTTCTTGCCTCAAATCTGTCCATACCTGAATACTTACCGTAGCCTTCAGCAATATGAGCATCATCGGTGAACGTATCAATAACGGGAAGATTATGACGAAGACCGACCTCAAAGTCATTGGGATCGTGAGCAGGTGTAATTTTAACACAACCTGTTCCGAAATCCATTTCAACATATTCGTCTGCAACAATGGGAATTTCTCTGTGAACTATAGGAAGAATGAGAGTCTTTCCCACAAGATGCTTATATCTTTCATCATCGGGATGTACTGCAACAGCTGTATCTCCGAGCATTGTTTCGGGACGTGTGGTTGCAAGCTCAAGATATCCGCTGCCGTCCTTGAGGGGATATCTGAGATGCCAGAAATGTCCTGCCTGTTCCTCATATTCAACCTCTGCATCGGAAATTGATGTAAGACAAACAGGGCACCAGTTTACAATTCTTTCGCCTCTGTAAATAAGCCCTTTTTCATAAAGACGGACAAAAACTTCCTTAACAGCCTTATTACAGCCGTCATCAAGCGTAAATCTTTCTCTGTCCCAGTCACAGGAAGAGCCGAGCTTTTTGAGCTGATCAACAATTCTTCCGCCGTACTGTCTTTTCCATTCCCAAGCTCTTTCAAGAAAGCCCTCTCTGCCGAGATCTTCTTTGGAGATACCTTCTTTTCTCATAGCTTCAACAATTTTTGCTTCCGTTGCAATTGAAGCGTGGTCAGTACCGGGAACCCAGAGGGTATCGAAGCCTGCCATTCTCTTATAACGGATAAGGATATCCTGAAGCGTATTATCAAGTGCGTGGCCCATGTGAAGCTGACCTGTGATATTGGGCGGAGGAATAACGATTGTGTATGTAGGCTTGTCCATTTCACATTTTGCATGGAAATACTTTCCGTCAAGCCATGACTTATAAATTCTGTCCTCTACATTTTTCGGATCGTAGAGCTTTTCAAGTTCTTTACTCATATTAAATAACCTCTTTTTCGGTTTCGATTTCTTAACTGATATATTATAACATTAAAAATCTTTTTTGTAAATATATATATTTAATTAATAAGGAATTCTTTTAATGCGGAATAACGCTTATTCTGTTTATTGTTGGCAGCCATAGAAAATATCTTCTCTTCATTCCCTACAAGAACAAGAATTTTTTTTGCTCTCGTAACTGCAGTATAAAGAAGATTTCTGTACATAAGCATCGGCGGAACATCAAGCACGGGGATTATTACAACAGGATATTCACTGCCCTGACTTTTGTGAACCGTAACCGCATAAGCAAGCTCAAGCTCTGACAAATTATCAGCAGGATAATCCGAATCCCTGTCATCAAATTCAATCCTCATAGTTCCTGCGGCATAGTTTATCTTTTTGATGATACCGATATCACCGTTAAAAATACCCTCGCCCTCTTCATATCCCTTTGTCCAAGGAATATTGTAATTGTTTTTTGTCTGCATAACCTTATCACCCTCACGGAATATTCTTCCGCCTGAGGTTTTCAGTTCATTTTTAGTTCTGTCAGACGGGTTTAGCACAGCCTGAATACGTCTGTTCAGATTAACAGTTCCGAGATCTCCTTTTCTTGAAGGACAAAGAATCTGAATATCATCAAAAGCTGAAAAGCCATAAGCATCGGGAAGTCTTTTTGATATCAGCTGAAGCACCGTATCGGATGCATTCATAACGTCATCTCTTTGCATAAAGAAAAAGTCTGCATCTGTTCTTGTAAGCTCAGGATTTTTTCCTGCCATAATACTGTGAGCATTCATAACAATAAGGCTTTTCTGCGCCTGACGGAAAATCTCCGTAAGACACACAACGGGAAGCACTCCTGCTTCAACAAGATCGCTTAATACATTACCGGGACCGACTGACGGTAACTGATCCGAGTCACCCACAAGAATAATTCTGCACCCCATAGGAATTGCATCAAGAAGACTGGCAAAAAGCTGTGTATCAACCATTGACATTTCATCAATTATGACAGCTCCTGCACAAAGGGGATTTTCCGTATTTCTTCTAAAAACAGGCTTATCACTGCTGTCCCATTCAACCTCAAGAAGCCGGTGTATGGTTTTAGCCTCTCTGCCCGTAACCTCACTTAATCTTTTTGCGGCTCTGCCTGTAGGGGCACACAAAAGCACCTCTACTCTTTTTCTCTCAAAAATATCAATTATTCCCTTTACTACCGTGGTTTTTCCCGTACCGGGACCTCCTGTAAGAATAAGAAGACCTTTTGTTGCGGCAGTAATTATTGCTTCCTTCTGCTTTTGGGCGTAGAAAATTCCGTTTACACTTTCTTCTCTTTCAATATCTGACTCTACCGCTTTTATAAGAGAAGGCGGAAATTTCAGAATATTGCTCATTCTCTCGGCAATTTTCTTTTCAGCAAGGTAAACATCTGGCAAAAATAAAAATTCTTCTCCGCAGATAAAATCGGCAATAAGCTGTTTTCTTTTAATGAGTTCATCTATTGTACTCTGTGTTTCTTCTTCGCTTATACCGAGAAGATTAGATGCGGGGCCTGCCATTTTTCTTCGTGGAATACACGTATGTCCGTTCCCGAGATTATGACGTATAATATGTACCGTTCCTGCACAGTTTCTGTAAATCGGCTCAGGGGAAAGCTCCATATCCAGAACTAATTTTTCTGCTCTTTCAAAATTAAAACCCGACACCGTACCGCAAAGGGCATAAGGATTTTCTCTGATAATTTTCACGGCATTCATACCGAAATATTTATAAATTGATGTGCATTCAGAAGGTGTAATTCCGTAATTTTCCAATTCAATCATTATTTTTCTTATGGCATTTAATCTGTTGAATTCATTGGAAATATCAACGGCCTTCTGCTTTGAAATCCCGTTGATCACAGCAAGCTTTTCAGGCTCAAATTCAAGCACATCAAAGCTTTTTTCACCGAAGCGTTCAATAATTTTAAGTGCAGTTTTAGGTCCTATTCCCTTTATTGCACCTGACGCTAAATATCTGTAAAGCTTTGCTGTTGTATCAGGCATTGACCTTTTATATGAGCTAATACGAAACTGCCGTCCGAACACATCATGCTCGCCCCACGTACCGAGAAGTTCCATTTCTTCTCCCGGTGCAGGCTCCGACACGGTTCCGACAGCTGTCAAGATTTCGCCTGAAATATTTAGTTCAATAACGGCATAACAATTCATAGAATTATAGAAAACCACATTTTCTACTATTCCCGTTATTTTTTCCTCTGATATCTGTGTATTCATCTGAATAAATAGCTTATTCTCCGTTTTCTTCTGTTTCGTTTGCTGACGCTCTGAATACATAACCGTTACGGTCAAGATATTTCATATCCTTCAGCAAAATTCCTATTCCTCTTGCGGCACATTCCTCTGGATAATCTGCAACTACGGTTTTTAAACCTGTAATACGCCTTATATAATCACTGAGTCCGTAAAGATTAGCGCTTCCGCCTGTAAGAATAATACCTGTTTCTGTTATATCGCCGCAAAGTTCAGGCGGCGTTCTTTCAAGCACCCGTAAAATACAGGCAATAATTTCCTCTATTTTAGGCATAATCACAAAATTAATTTCATCCGAATTAAATTCCGCCTCAAAGGGTAAGCCGTTATCACAGTTTTTTCCGCAGGCAATAATTGCAACCTCATGCATTCTCATCAACGCACCGCCCACTGTGGTTTTTATTTCTTCAGCAGTAGGCATACCGATTTCAAGCTTATATTTTCTCATTGCATATTCTGCGATTGCTTTTGTTATATCGTTTCCGCCGACCTTTACCGATTCCGAAACTGCAATATTTCCCATAGTTACAACAGAACAATCCGTTACACCGCCGCCGATATCGCATACAAGTGTACCTCTCGGCTCTGTAAGGCTTACGCCTGCTCCTATTGCCGAAGCCAGTGATTCATCTACAAAACAAGCGCGCCCTGCCCCTGCCGCCATAACCGTATCAAACACGGTTTTTCTCTGCAGGGGTGTTACGGTGCTGGGCACACACATAAGTACATTAGGCTTAAACAATTTACCGTAACAGATTTTATTGAAGCAATTTCTGAGCATAACACTTGCAAGTTCTCTGTCTGTTACAATTCCGTCTTTTATGGGGTATTTTGCTTCCATTGAATCAGGCAGTTTTTCACACATCTTTTTTGCCGTCGTTCCTATTGCCAGAGTTTTCCCCGAATACTTGTCACATATAATGACGGAAGGTTCACACATAACAACACCTTTACCTTCGACAAAAACAGTAAAGCTGGTGGAACCGAAGTCAATTCCTATTCTGAGCCCTATCATCGCAAAACACCTCCCCTTATATTTTTCAATATATAATATCATAATTTACAATTTTTGTCCACACAAAAAACACATAAAACGACGTTTTTATAATCTTTTGCATTATGCTTTTTGCATACAAAACCGACTCAATATTTGTTAATAACAAACATTTTTTAACAAATCAGTTTTCTCTTATTCCCTTTATCATATAAATATGATAAAATTCGGTTGAGAACATAAAAAAGGAGATAACAGCATGAATATTGACCGTAATAAATACACTTTTCCGTCAAATACAGGAATTACCGATATTTTCCTTCAGAGCATTGCTCCTTCGGATATAAATGATGCAAAAGGGGTTATTTGTATTGTTCACGGTATGGCTGAACACTCCGACAGATATATTGACATTGCAAAATACCTTTGTGAAAACGGGTATGCTGTTTTTATGCACGACCATGCAGGACACGGAAAAAGCGTAAAGGACGATGACGATTTAGGTTATTTCGGAAATGACAACGGAAACGAAAAAATCGTTGATGATGTGAAGGAAGTTATTTCTGTCGTGAAGAAAAAATACCCCTCTCTTCCCGTTATTTTATGGGGACATTCTATGGGCTCGTTCGTTGTAAGACGCTTCACGGCAAAATATCCCGAGCTTTGCGACGGTGCAGTTTTCTGCGGAACCAGCGGTGCAAATCCTGCAGCTGCAGCAGGAATAGCAACAGCAAATCTTATTGTAAAGCTTTTAGGCCCCCGACACCGTTCAAACCTTCTTGATACTATGGCATTCGGTGCATATAACAAAAAATTTACAGGCAACACAGGCTTTGAATGGCTTTCAAAAAACAGTAAAAATATAGAAGACTATGTCATAGACAAGCTTTGCGGCTACAAATTTACCGCCGCAGGATTTAAGGATTTATTCTCTCTTCTCGCATCAGTTTCCTCAAAAGAATGGTATAATGCCGTTCCGTCAGACTTGCCCGTTTATCTGATAGCAGGTGATATGGATCCCGTCGGCAATTATGGCAAAGGCGTTAGTGAGGTATATAACAAATTGAAGGAAAGCGGTCATACCGAGGTTTCAATTAAGCTTTATAAAGGTCTTCGCCACGAAATTCACAATGAAGACATAAGAACGACCGTACTTGATGATATTCTGAGATTTGCAGATAAAATAACCAGATAAAACAACATCCGGACTGCTACAAACAGTCCGGATAATTTTTATTGAGAGATTATTATTCTGAATTTATTCAAGATAACCCATAGCAACCCAACCTGTAATACCTGCATAAGTTATCTTGCCCCAATACTGAGTATATTTGTCAGTAGATTTGGAGTCGTGATACACTTCTACAACTGTAACAGTTTCTTTGTCGGGAATCTGAGCAATTGCAAGAGCACCTACATTATGATCATCACGCATATTAAGATAGGGCTGAGCATCAACTGTATATTTACCGGGAGTAGTAGCTCCTGTCACAGAGCTGTTAGCAGTTGTTGTGGTTTCAGCAGGCTTTGCTGTTGTTGCTTCAGAAGTACTTGCTGCTGTTGTGGTTTCGTTAGGCTTCTTCGTTGTAGTTTCGGTAGAAGCTGCCGTTGTTGTTTCTTCAGCCGCACCTGTAGTAGCTTCTGTTTCAGCAGTTGTTACTTCACCGGGAGTCACAATACTTGAAGAATAGGCATTTGCAAGATAAACCATTGCAACATAGCCCTCCCAACCGAGATAGCTTGATTTACCCCAATACTGTGAGCCTTCTTCAGCTGTTGCATCGTAAATTACTTCAGTAACAGTAAGAAGCTGACCGTTGGGCACTGTTATAAGTTGTTCAGCATCCTTTGATGCCTCTTTACGGAGATTGAGTCTGCCGTTTTCTCCTACATTTACAGTGTACTGACCTGCCTTATATTTTTCTGCAGCAGAAGTAGTAATTTCTTCTGTGCCGGCACTTATTGTTGTTTCTTCGGGTAAAGTAGTTTCATCATCTTTTCCTGCGCCTGTTCCGAGAAGCAGAGAAACAAGAACAACAACCACAATAAGAGCAACAATAACTGCGCCGAGAACTATTTTAAGTACCTTCTCGCCACCCTTTTTCTCTTTTACTGTATCATCCTGTGTTTCTTCAACAATCTCTTCTTCGTAATTGAAATTATCGTTCATTATATTTCTCCTTTACTTTTTCTGAACACAATAATACCATAATTTACACAAATAAGCAAGTATGTTTTATCGCAACGAATATTAATTTTAGAGGATTTTCGCCAAAAAATCCTCTGTTTTTAATATTTTTCACCAAAATTGCTTTCAGTCTGTTACTTCCTTATAAGAAATTTTATTACCGCTGAATTTATCTGCATCAAATTCTTTTCCGAGAATTTTAACACTCTTTACAAGCTTCTTTGTTCTTACAAATTCATTTTTTCCGGGGCAGAAGGGATAAATTCCTATATTGGAAAATACATACCATAATGCCATAGAACCGTTATCCTCATCGCCGGGGAAGCCGTCATTTTCATAGGAGAATGCTTCAAGACACATCTTTTCTACCCAATAGGATGTCTTTTCAACATCACCAAGCTCAGAATATATATACGGAAGGTGGAAGCTGGGCTGATTTGAAATTGCACACTGACCGAAATCTGCAGCCGCCATTTCAGTCATTTCATGTATTTCACAGCCGTAACCTGCATTTTCATAAGCAGGAGGAGTACTGAAAAGCTCATCAATTTTTTCAAGAAGCTTTTCTTTTCCGCCGTAAAGCTCACTGAGCCCCTCCATATCGTGAGGAACTGCAAAGGAATTCTGCCATGCACTTCCTTCCGTATAATCTCTGCCCCAGCTTATAGGACAGAAATCGGGACGGAAGGTGCCGTCTTCAAATTTTGCTCTCATAAAGCCGGTTTCGCAGTCAAAGAGATTTTTATAGTTATTTGCTCTTATTAGATATTCCTTTTCAATTTCAGTTTTTCCGAGAAGCCTTGCAATAGTTGCAATACACCAGTCGCCGTAAGCCGCATCAAGCGTAAGATTTACACTTTCCCTGTGTGCTTCTATGGGTACATATCCGAGTTTTACATAGCCTTCCGCACCGCTTCTGCCGTAATCGTCGTCTGAGGAATTTACATTTGCGTGTTTAAGCATACCTTCAAGAGCCTGTTCCATGGTTTCTCTGTCCATAAGTCCTTTTACTGCGGCATCGCACAAAACGGCATCAACAAGGGTGCTGGGCATACAGCCTCTTTCGCCGATTGAAGGCCAACGGGGAAGCCAACCGCATTCAAGATAATCATTGACAAAGCCGCGGCACATTTCCTTATATTCATCCTTAGCAACAAGTGCATAGAAGGGGTAACAGGTACGGTAAGTATCCCAGAAGCCGTTATCCGTATATCTTACACCCTTGAGGATTTTTCCGCTTGAAGGAGCATAATGCACCTTTTCTCCGTTTTCATCAATCTCATAACACTTATGAGGATATAAAAATGCGCGGTACATACAAGAATAGAAGGTTTTCATCTGTTTTTCATCAACAGCTTCTATTTCAATTCTTGAGAGATAGTTTTCCCAGAGCTCTTCTGCTTCCGCTTTTATACAGTCAAATGATTTTCCGTTAAAATCCTGAGAAAGATTAAGCTTTGCCTGCTCGAAGCTTATGTATGACGTTGAAATAAATGCATCCACCGTTTCCCCTATAACCTTAAGATGAATTCCCGTCATATCACCTGAAACGTTATTGGATTTACTTACACATTTATCTGTTCCCGCAAGATTTTCACAGGAAGAAATCTGTCCTTCACTGAATTTAACAACGCTGAACATCTTAAAATCGACTGCCTTATCATCACCGCAATTTGTCACTGTGACATAAAGCATATTTTCTTCAGGGACATACTTATAACTGCACCAATCCCTGAAGGGTAAAACAGAAAACCAGTTATCCTCGGCATCATCAAACCTGACTCTTACCGCACCGCCTCTTTCAGAAGGAGTTACCTCAAATACACTTCTGCTTTTAAGGAAGTTAAGCTTCATATATGAAGGAGTCATAACTGCTTCCTGAGGCCTGTAGCCTGACCAACGGTTTGCACTGAAAATAGGCTTTCTCTTCTGTGGCATAAACACAACAGTACCGTAATCTGCAATCCACGGACTAGGCTGATGGGTAATTCTTACCCCCTCAAGACTTCTGGCATCAGGATGAAAAAACCAGCTGTTTTCACTTGATGTCTGCGCTGCAAAAGCACACATTGCAAAGGGACGCTGAATAAGAGGAAGTGTGTTACCGTTGGAAAAACGGTGAACGGAAGCACTTCCCTGCTTTATATTTACATAGTCGGAAAATGACATACTATACCTTCTTTCAAAAATAACCCGGAAAAATTACTTCTCCGGGTTTTGTATCAATTTATTTTTAACCCTCGCTTCTGATTTTGATATCAAAGCCGTGTTCCTCAAGGAAGGGCTTGATACGCTGAGCGTGGTTAAGAAGTGAGCTTATAGACATATCGTGATTGAGTGCGTCAATAAGAAGTGAGATATACTTGGAAAGGTCAACCTCACAGAACCATTCTCTCTGTAAAAGCTCAGGAGAACGGTAAATAAGGTTTGTTGTGAAAACACGGCTGATATAGCCCTTTTCATAAGCCTCATCAAAGCTGTCAAGACCGTTACAGAAAAGACCGAATGCACAGCACACGTAAATATTTCTTGCACCCATAGCCTTTAATCTCTTGGCAACATCTATCATTGAGTCACCTGAAGAAATCATATCATCAACAACGATAACGTCTTTATTTTCAACATTTGAGCCCAAAAATTCGTGAGCAATAATGGGATTTCTGCCCTTTACAACTCTTGAATAGTCACGGCGCTTATAGAACATACCGAGGTCAATACCGAGAACAGAGGAATAATAAACACCTCTGTTCACACCGCCTTCGTCGGGTGAGATAATCATAAGATTATCCTTGTCTATTTTAAGATCGGATATATTGTTTACAATCGCTTTTATCATCTGATAGGTTGTATATACATTTTCAAAGCCCTTGAGAGGAATTGCATTCATAACTCTGGGATCATGAGCATCAAACGTGATTATATTATCTATTCCGTAATAATCAAATAATTCCTGAAGCATTACTGCACAGTCAAGTGACTCTCTTGCAGCTCTCTTGTGCTGTCTTCCTTCATAAAGCATAGGCATAATAACGGTAATTCTTCTTGCTTTACCTGTCATAGCCGCAATTGCTCTTTTGAGATTAGCATAATGCTCATCAGGTGTATAAGGAACATCATGTCCGTAAACCTCATGAGTAATTCCGTAATTGAAGCAATCACAAAGAATGAAAACATCATAGCCTCTTACGGATTCCTTGAGCATGCACTTGCCTTCACCAGTTCCAAATCTGGGAAAATTGGCCTTGAGAATATAGGAATCTCTTTCATAGCCGTTAAAAGCAAGAGTGCTCTTATGTTCGCTTTCTCTTTCATCTCTCCACTGCACAAGATATGAATCAATCTTTTTTGCAAGCTCCTCACAACCGGGAAGTGCAAGAATTCCGAGAGAACCTGAAGGTATGGTTGTAAATTCGTCAGTATAAACCGGCATAATTAACGCTCCTTTTTATTACGTCAAGTTTATTTATTCAGTATTCGGGGAATCGACCTGAACACTACATTACTATTTTAATCATTTTTTATATTTTTGCAATACTAAATTGCGACAAATATAAACGAATTATCAATAAAATTTACAGCATATTTTCATTTTCAGTCACATAACAGAACCGACATATTTCATAATAAGATTAATCAGCATAAAAACGCCGAGAATTACGGGCTGATGAGCCATATAGATATAAAGGCTGTATTTCCCTGTTTTTTCAAGGAACTTAATTCTGAAATCAAGAATTTTAAGAATTTTTTCATTTGAAGCAAGTATTCTCCACAAGAAAAAACCGAAGAAAAACATAAATATCCAAGGAAATAAAGGATAATAATCCGATGACTTAAAGCCATAAAACGGAAAGCCTAAAAATGCAGTCAAATAATTCTGATACAAAAATTCAGGCATATCGCAGATATACAGTCCGTAATACCCAACATATCTGTCATTTGCTTCAAATGTCAGCAAAAACAGTAAAAAGCATATTACGGCAGATATCAGAGGCGGAAAACACATAAATACTTTTTTTAACGGCAACATAATCAATGCCGCAATTCCCATAAAAGTAAGAATACCGAAAACAACCGGCAATTCAGGCATAAATAATGCAGTAACGATACTCACAATCAAACCTGCACCTGATATAAGCAGAATTCTTTTAACCGGCTTTTTACCGAAATGAATACATATACCTGAAAGACAGATAAAAATACAGGCCCCGAAATCTCTTATTACATTCACTGCCGTCAGCATATTTTCCGTAATATCGGCACCAAAAAAAGCCACAGCATCAAAAAGGGTATGATAAATTATCATACCCAGAATGCAAATTCCTCTGAGAGAATCCAGAAGATAATAGCGGTTATTAAGTTCAGTTGGTTTCTTTTGCTCCATGAACAATTCCTTTGACAAATTTCAGCACATCGCCGTAAATTTTCTCATTATCTTCCTCATTGAGAACTTCATGTCTGTCAGCGGGATAAAGAATAACCTCAGGTTCAATGCCCACGCTTACGAGAGCGTCAGATACCTCAAGAACACCTCTGCCGAACATTCCCACAGGGTCCTTTGCCCCTGATACAAGAAGAACGGGTAAATCCTTGGGGAGCTTTGCCGCCCACGAAGGATCACTTGCTTTTACTGCAAGAGTGATAAGCTCTTTGAGAAGCGAAGGCGTAAAATCAAAGCCTGAAAGAGGATCATTACGGAAATTCTCTATATTCTGCTGATTTCTTGAAAGCCACGAAAGATCGTCATCACTTTTAAGAACTTTTTTTGTGAATTTTTCAAAAATGGAAACAATGCTCTGAGGAGTAGGTGAATTTTCAGGAAGTCTGTCCATTATGGTTTTTACGGGATCTTCAAACAGAAGCACGGGGGAAGGCACCTGACCTGTTCCGCAATATATAGCACCTGAAAGTCTTTCACCGAAAGCTGCGCTGTAAATTCTTGCAAGAAAAGAGCCCATAGAATGACCGAACAGTATGTAAGGAATATCGGGATAACGCTTTGACATTATATTGTGAAGCGTATTCATATCCCTTACCATATTTACGTGATCGCCTTCAAAAACGTATCCAAGCTCATTTTCCGAAAAAACAGTTTTTCCGTGTCCGAGATGGTCATTTCCGCAGACAACAAAACCGTTTTCTGCAAGAAACCGTGCAAAATCATCATATCTTCCTATATGCTCACACACACCGTGTGCTATCTGTATAACGCCGACAGGAGAAGCGCTTTCATCCTGCCATATAAGAGTTCTTACCTTATTGATACCGTTAGAGGAGGTATAGTAAGCCTCTTTTCTGATAACAGCCAATATTAACGCCTCCGAAACTTATTTCCAGATATATACTCTGGTTTCATAGGGCCTGAGAGTAAAGCCGTTGTCTATAATTCCGCAGGAATTGTAGTTATTTATTGCAAGCTCTGCCTTTGTAAGATCAAAGCCTTCGGGAGCCTTAAAAGCAACAGCATTCTCATCAAATGAGCAGACAACAAGTGCCTTTTCATTACCGAGATGACGCGAATATACGTAAAGAGATTTGCTGTTCTTGTAATGCTCCTTATATGAACCGTAAATCATAAGGTCATTTTCTTTTCTGAACTTTATAAGCCTTCTGTAGAAGTTAAGAATTGAATCGGGATCATTCTCTGCTTCTTCAACATTAATTTCCTTATAATTAGGATTAATATGGAACCAAGCCTTATCAGCAGTTGTGAAGCCTGCATTCTTTTCAGCACTCCACTGAACAGGAGTTCTTGCATTGTCACGGGAAGCATAATGAGCGAGCTCCATAGCCTTCTTCTCACCGAGAAGACTCTTTGCAACACCGTAGTTATTAATGGTTGAAACGTCCGTATAATCCTCAATATTTTCAAGAGGATTGTTAAGCATACCTATTTCCTGTCCCTGATAGATAAAAGGAGTACCGCACTGACACATATACATTACAGCAAGCATCTTTGCGCTTTCTTTTCTGAACTTGGGATTTCCGTAACGGTTAATAATTCTGGGCTGGTCATGGTTTTCAATGTAAAGAGCATTCCAAGCCTTACCGTAAAGATTTTCCTGCCATCTTGTATAAACCTTCTTGAGCTTTTTAAGATTGAAGCTTGTCTTGAACCAGCTGTAGAAAAGGCAGTCTGCAGCCATGTGCTCAAAATGGAACATCATATTAAGCTGCTGATCGGGGCCCTCGGTAATATGCTTGAGAGCATTTTTATATGTCATCATAGGTGCTTCACCTACGGTCATACAGTCGTACTTTGAAAGAACGTCATTCTTGAATTCTGAAAGATATTCATCAAGGTGAGGTCCGTGCATATACTGCTCAAAGCCTGTTGCAACAGGGAACCAATAGGGGCTTGAGGGCAGGCCTGCGGGCTTTGAGATAAAGGTAATAACGTCTTCTCTGAAGCCGTCAACGCCCATATCAAGCCAATAACGCATAATATCCTTTACTTCTTCACGAACCTTGGGATTATCCATATTAAGATCGGGCTGTTCAACAGCGAAAAGATGAAGATAGTGCTTTTTGAGTCCTTCGTCATATTCCCATGCAGGTCCCGCAAAGGTTGACATCCAGTTATTAGGACGGCGCTTTCCGTTCTTGCCCTTACCCTTTTTCCAATAATAATAATCGTGATAAGGGTTATCCTCACCCTTTTTACTTTCAAGGAACCATTCGTGCTGATCTGAAGTATGATTTACAACAAGGTCCATAATAACCCTCATACCTCTTTCGTGTGCACCGTCGAGAACAGCCTTGAAGTCTTCAAGTGTTCCGTATTCAGGCTGAATGTTACGGTAGTCAGCAATATCGTAACCGTAGTCCTTCTGAGGTGAAACATAAAGCGGTGAGAACCATATAGCATCAACACCAAGACTCTTTATATAATCAAGCTTTGATAAAACACCTTTAAGGTCACCAATACCGTCACCGTTGCCGTCACAGAAGGAACGGGGCCATACCTGATATACGGCCATTTCTTTGTACCAATGTCTTTTGATTTCTTCCATTTCTATTTCCTCCAAATCATAATAATGCTTTTCCGAGTTCACCGATATTATTGAAGGCAACAGTTGCCTTTATATCCGATTTTTCATACATTTCAGGAGAAGTAACACCCGTATAAACAAGACAGGCCTTGAGTCCGTTTTTTACACCGATTGCAATATCTGTTTCAAGCCTGTCACCGACAAAAGCAATTTCTTCTCTTTTGCAGCCGATTTTATTTGTCACATAATCAACAGTATATGCATAGGGCTTTCCCATAATGAGATCGGGACGTCTTCCCGTTGAGCTTTCAAAAAGGCAAAGCATTGCGCCGACATCAGGCATAAAACCGTCTTTAAGAGGACAATTGACATCAGGGTGTGTTGCTATAAATTCAGCCCCCCTTGCCAAAAAATTAGCAGCCTTGTTCAGTTTTTTATAAGTAAGCTGAGTATCAAAGCCAAGCACAACAATATCCGGATTTTCATCCGTAAGCGGAATGCCTGCCTTGATAAAGTCGCCCGTAAGATTATCGTTTCCGAGCAGATATACCGTTTTTCCTGCACGGTTTCTCTGAAGAAAGTCTATTGTTACGTGTGAAGAAATAATTACACTGCCTTCTTTTGCATCGTAACCGTACCTTCTGAGTTTACTAAGACACGCTTCTTCGTTATGCGATGAATTATTTGTAAAAAAGAAAAACTTTTTACCGCTTTTTTCAACACATTCAGCAAATTCCTTTGCACCGGGAAGAAGAGAGTCACCAAGATAAAAAGTACCGTCCATATCCACAATAAAGCATTTTATATCTTCAAGCTCTTTAATACAACTCATTTGATAACTCCAATCAATTATAATTACTTTTATGATAGAATAAAATGACGGAAAATGCAATATTTAAATTGAATAATATACAATGCAGATTTTTTGTTATTTTTACTTGATTTTTATTTCTCTTTGTGATAATATGTCAGGGATTAAACGCAATGAACAAGAAAGTAGGTCTTCAATTTACGGTTGCAGAGAGAAGCTGTCCGAGGCTGTAAGCAGTTTCACCGAAAAGAAGTCTGAAGTTCCCTTGGGAGCGGTGTCCTGAAATCCTTTACGGAGTGTAGGCGGCAACGGTGATATCCCCGTTACAGGATAATGAGTGTTTACCTGTTCAGGTAAAAAATCAGGGTGGTACCGCGGAAGAAACGTCCTTCGTCCCTATTTTGGGGACGGAGGCTATTATTTTTTGAAAGGATGAAATTTATGAAAGATCAGCTTGAAGCCATAAGAGTTCAGGCACTTGAAGCTCTTTCTGAGGTTAATGACCTTGTGAGCCTTGATGCTCTCAGAGTCAGATATCTCGGTAAAAAGGGTGAGCTTACTGCAATTCTCAAACAGATGGGAAAGCTTACACCTGAAGAAAGACCTGTAATAGGTCAGCTTGCTAATGAAGTAAGAACTGCAATCGAAAAGGTTATAGAGGATACAGAAGCTAAGCTTAAATCAGAAGCTAAAAAGTTACAGCTTATGAATGAAACTATAGACGTTACTATGCCCGGAAAGAAAAATTCCGTAGGTCACAGACATCCTCTTTCAATTGTTCTTGATGAGGTTAAGGAAATCTTCATCGGTATGGGATTTAAAATCGCAACAGGTCCCGAAGTTGAATGGGATTACTACAACTTTGAAGCACTTAACATTCCCGAAGGACATCCTGCAAGGGATACTCAGGACACATTCTATATCACTGAAAAGATGCTTCTCAGAACTCAGACATCTCCCTGTCAGATAAGATATATGGAAAACAACAAGCCCCCTATCAGAATGATAGCTCCCGGCCGTGTGTTCCGTTCAGACCCCGTTGATGCAACTCACTCTCCCGTTTTCCATCAGATTGAAGGTCTTGTTGTTGACAAGAACATTACAATGGCAGACCTTAAAGGTAACCTTCTTACTCTTGCTAAGAAGCTTTACGGCGAGGATACTGCAATAAGACTGCGTCCCCATCACTTCCCCTTCACCGAGCCCTCCTGTGAAATTGACGTTTCCTGCTTCCGTTGCGGCGGCAAGGGCTGTCCTATGTGTAAGGGCGAAGGCTGGATTGAAATTCTCGGTGCAGGTATGGTTCATCCCAAGGTTCTTGAAAGAGGCGGCATTGATCCTGAGGAATACAGCGGCTTTGCTTTCGGTCTTGGTGTTGAAAGACTTGCTATGTTCCGTTTTTCAGTTGACGATATGCGTCTTTACTTTGAAAATGACGTAAGATTTCTTGAACAGTTTTAAGGAGGTGCAGGATTTTGGATTTATCAAGAAGATGGTTGCTTGATTACGTTGACGTATCAGATATAAGCGACAAGGAATTTGCAGATGCCATGACACTCTCAGGCTCAAAGGTTGAGTGTTATGAAAAGGAGGGCCACGGTCTTTCTAATATCGTTGTAGGTAAAATACTTTCTCTCGAAAAGCATCCCGATTCAGACCACATGTGGATTTGTCAGGTCGATACAGGTGCTGAGGAGCCCGTACAGATTGTTACAGGTGCTCAGAATCTTACTGTCGGTGACTTCGTTCCTGCAGCTCTCGACAACTCAGTTGTAGCAGGTGATAAGAAAATAAAAAAGGGCAAGCTCAGAGGCGTTCTTTCCTGCGGTATGCTTTGCTCAGTAGCTGAGCTTGGTCTTACTCTCCATGACTTCCCTTATGCTATTGAAGACGGAATATTCATTCTCGGTGATGACTGTGAAAAGATTCCCGGTATGGATATAAAGGATGCAATCGGTCTTAACGATACAGTTACAGAATTTGAAATCACTCCCAACCGTCCTGACTGCCTTTCAGTTACAGGACTGGCAAGAGAAGCCGCTGTTACCTTCGGCAGAAAGCTTACTCTTCCCACAAATGAATATAAAACTGCAGGCGGTGATATAAAGGAGCTTCTCCATTCAGTTACTATTGCTGCTCCCGACAAGTGCTACAGATACGCAGGTGCCGTAGTTAAGAACGTAAGAATAAAGACTTCTCCTCTCTGGCTTCGTGAAAGACTCCGTGCTTCAGGTGTCCGTCCTATTAACAACATCGTTGATATTACAAACTTCGTAATGCTTGAATACGGTCAGCCTATGCACGCCTTTGATCTCAGATATCTCGACGGCGGCAAGGTTATCGTAAGAAACGCAAATGAAGGTGAAAAGATCACTACTCTTGACGGTCAGGAAAGAACTCTTTCCTCCGATATGCTCGTTATTGCTGACGAAAACAAGCCCGTTGCAGTTGCCGGTGTTATGGGCGGTGAATATTCGGGAATTATGGATGATACGAACACAATAGTTTTCGAGTCAGCCTGCTTTAACGGTCCCTCAGTAAGAATTACCGCAAAGAAGCTCGGCATGAGAACAGAGGCTTCCGCAAGATTTGAAAAGGGCCTTGACTCTGACGGCTGTCTTACATCTCTTGAACGAGCATTACAGCTTGTTGAAATGCTCGATGCAGGTGATATTGTAAGCGGTATTATTGACGAATATCCCCAGCCTAAAACTCAGACTGTTCTTGAGTTCTGCCCCGATTGGATAAATGAATTCATCGGTATAAGCGTAAGTGCCGAGGAACAGCAGAGAATTCTTGAAGAGCTTGAATTTGAAGTAAAGGACGGCAAGGTTTATGTTCCTTCCTTCAGACTTGACGTTGAGCATAAAGCCGACCTTTCTGAAGAAATTGCAAGATTTTACGGCTTTGACAAAATTGCAACACATTTCCTTGCAGGTGAAGCAGACGGCGGCTTCAGTGACAAACAGAAGTTTGAAAATCTCACTGTAAATACCGTTCTTTCTCTCGGCTTTACCGAAATCTGCACATACTCATTTATGAGCCCCAAGGCTTATGACAAAATCTGCCTTCCCGAAAATTCTCCTCTCAGAAACAGCGTTGTAATCACCAATCCTCTCGGTGAAGACACAAGTATAATGAGAACCACTTCTCTTGCTTCTATGATGGAAATCATCGCAAGAAATTACAACAACAGAAATCTCACAGCTTCTCTCTTTGAGAATGCAACAGTTTATTCTCCTAACGGAAATGATACTCTTCCCACAGAAACAAAGATGCTTACTCTCGGCATGTACGGTGACTGCGACTTCTTTACCCTTAAAGGTAAGGTAGAAAAAATTCTTGAAACAGCAGGTGTAAGTGAATATGATGTTGAGCCCGTTAAGGACAATTCTTCATATCACCCCGGAAGAACCGCTGAAATTCTCATTGACGGAAAAAGACTTGCTCTTCTCGGTGAAATTCATCCCGACGTGCTTGAGAATTACTCCGTAGGCACAAAGGTTTACGTTGCAGAAATTAATTTCGATATGCTTTATGAGATTAAGAATACTCTCAGACTCTATAAGCAGCTCCCGAAATATCCTGCTCTCACACGTGACCTTGCATTTGTCTGTGACCGTGATATGCCTGTTCTCAGACTTGAAAAGCTTATGAAGAAGGCTGCAGGAAAGAATCTTGAGCACATTGAGCTTTTCGATGTTTATCAGGGCGGAAATATTGCTTCTGATAAAAAGAGCGTTGCTTTCAGCCTCAGACTTCGTGCTTCTGACAGAACACTTACTGATGAAGAAGCAGATTCAGCAGTAAAGAAGGTTATCAAGGCACTCTCAGAGGTCGGCGCTGTTCTCAGAAGCTGATAAATTTTACAATTAACGGCAGGAACCTTGTGTTTTTGCCGTTTTTCGTATATCAGACAGTATAAAAAACTGACTTTACAGAAATATTTTTATTTTACCTCTTGTATTTTCAGTATTTGTTGTATATAATATTAGAATAAGTGTGGTAGTATATTCATTCGGAGGTGTTCTCATGAACGGCAACACAAAACCCATCACGATCGGAAAAAATAACGAAAGCGAAATTAAACAGGTTATAAAAACGGTTTATGATGCTCTGAATTATAAAGGCTATGATCCCATAAGTCAGATTGTCGGTTATCTCCTTACGGAAGATCCCACATATATCACAACACACAATAATGCCCGTAATCTCATAAGACATATTGATCGCTTTGAGCTTCTCCAGATATTGCTCAGAGATTATATTGATGCGGACAACGCCTGAGTTTAGTAAGCAAGAAAGGAAAAAAAATGGCTAAGAAAGAGTTTCTCACATATAAGGGTTATCCTCTTGTCAGAAGCGGTAAAACTATTTACTACGGCAACAGCTATGACCCCTTCATTATTATGATACAGATAGCAACTACAAGAAAAGCAGGGGACACTGAAATTGCAGATAAGGTTCTTGTTCAGCTTCTCAACACCGACCCTGATGTTCGTCCCAGAGAAAGAATAGTAAAAAAGAGTGAAAAGAAGGGCCTTTACGCTGCTATGGATATTGCGGCTATCTGGCTTGAAAGAGCAAACAATCCGAAATCATAAAATAAAAAGCTTATCGGGTAAGACACAAAAAGTGGTCTTACCCGTATTTTTTTTACATTCATATTTATATAAATTTTGCTTACGCACTCATTATATATAATTGACATATACCACTGATTAGTGGTAAAATGATATTAATTATGACGGAATGGCGGTGATTACTTGAGAAGCGTAGGAATTAATATTTCAGCCGATATTATTTACGGAGCAGAAAGCTATATAGACTGTGTTGCTCAAACGGGCTTTAACAGTGTTTTCACCTGCGGTAACGATGAAGAATTCATAAAATTTGTAAGCCGTAAATGCTCTGAAAATCATTTAAAGTATGAAACTATACACGCTCCTTTCAGTATGATAAACGGGATATGGCATAATGAAAGTGCAGATGATGTTACAAAAATACTTGAACATACCGTTGATCTGGCACACGATAACGGTGTGGGAATTATTATTTCTCACCTGAGTTCAGGAGAAAACTGTCCCTCCGTCAACGATTGCGGTCTTAAATATTTTGACAGACTTATAAATCATGCTGCTAAGAAAAATATAGTTATTGCTTTTGAAAATCAGAGAAAGCTGGGAAATATTTCGGTAATTCTCGAAAAGTATCCTAAGGAAAGCAACGTTCAGTTCTGTTGGGATGTGGGCCACGAAAAATGCTTTGCTCACGGAAGAGAATATATGCCTCTTTTCGGTGACAGATGTATAACCACTCATATTCATGACAACAATATGCGTCATAACGAGGATGAGCATTTACTTCCCTTTGACGGCAGCATTGACTTCAGAAGAACTGCTGAACTGCTGAACCGATATAATTATCAGGGTACCCTGATGCTTGAAACAGACCTTCCGTCTGAAAACTCCGGCAAATACCGTAATCTTTCACTTGAACAATTTGTAAAAAAAGCATACGCGGCAATAAACAGACTGCGTATAATTTCTGAATATTAAGAGGTGTTAGCTTTGATTGAACTTCGCAAAAAAGAAAACTGCGCATTTGACATGATAGCATTGGGAGAAGTTATGCTTCGTCTTGATCCCGGTGACACAAGAATTCGTACAACACGCTCATTTCGTGCTTGGGAAGGCGGCGGTGAATATAATGTTGCCAGAGGCCTTCGCCGTTGCTTCGGCTTCAAAACTGCTGTTGTAACCGCATTTGCGGATAACGACGTTGGAAGACTCATTGAAGATTTCATTCTTCAGGGCGGTGTTGATACTTCTTTTATCAAATGGGTTCCCTATGACGGAATCGGCAGAAACGTAAGAAACGGTCTTAACTTTACAGAAAGAGGCTACGGCATAAGAGGTGCAAACGGCGTTTCCGACAGAGGTAACACTGCTGTTTCTCAGATGAAACCCGGTGATGTTGACTGGGATTATATTTTCGGCACCTTAGGCGTAAGATGGCTTCACACAGGCGGTATCTTTGCGGCTCTTTCAGAAAGCACTGCCGAAGTGGTAATTGAAGCTGTAAAAGCCGCAAAAAAATACGGTACAATTGTTTCCTATGACCTTAACTACCGTCCTTCACTGTGGAAAGCTATAGGCGGCAAGGAAAAGGCTCAGCAGGTAAACAAGGCTATTGCCCCCTACGTAGATGTTATGATCGGCAACGAAGAGGATTTTACTGCTTGTCTTGGCTTCGAGATTGAAGGAAACGATGAAAATCTCAAGGAGCTTAATATTGACGGCTATAAAAAAATGCTTGGCGAAGTAACCAAGGTTTATCCGAATTTCAAGGTTATTGCAACAACTCTCAGAACAGTACGCACCGCTTCCGTAAACGACTGGAGTGCTATGGTTTATGCAAACGGCGAGGTTTATAAGGGAATGGAGCTTCCCGCACTTGAAATTTATGACAGAGTCGGCGGCGGTGACTCTTTTGCTTCAGGTCTTATTTACGGACTGATGACCTATGACGATGCAAAAATTGCAGTTAATTACGGTATTGCTCACGGCGCATTTGCCATGACCACTCCCGGTGATACTTCTACTGCAAATCTCAAAGAGGTTGAAAATATTGTAAAAGGCGGAAGTGCCAGAGTAAACAGATAAGGAGAAAAGAATATGAAAATGACTTTTCGTTGGTACGGTCCTTCGGACAGTATTTCACTTGAAAAGATTAAGCAGATCCCCGGCATGACAGGTGTTGTAACTGCTGTTTATGATACTCCCGTAGGTAACGTATGGAGCAGAGAAACAATTGCTTCACTTAAAGAACAGTGCGACAAAGCAGATCTTGAAATGGAAGTTATAGAGTCTGTTCCTGTTCACGAAGATATCAAGCTCGGCAGAGGAAACAGAGATCTCTATATTGATAATTACTGCGAAAACATCAGAAGACTCGCTGAAGCGGGTGTAAAATGTATCTGCTATAATTTTATGCCTGTTTTTGACTGGTTGAGAACAAATCTTAAAACTGTTGCCGAAGACGGCTCAAACAGCCTTTCTTATAATCATGAAGGGATTATGAGTCTTGATCCTAAAAACCTTTCCCTTCCCGGTTGGGATGAAAGCTATACGGCAGATGAGCTCAACAATCTTCTTGACAGCTATAAGGACGTTTCTCACGAACAGCTTTTTGACAATCTCGTATATTTCCTTAAAAAAATCATCCCCGTATGTAATGAGGTAGGCATCAATATGGCTATTCACCCCGATGATCCGCCGTGGGACGTTTTCGGTCTTCCGAGAATTATCTCATGTAAGGAAGACTATGAAAAACTTTTCAGTGCCGTTCCCGATGATACAAACGGCATCACCTTCTGCACAGGCTCTCTCGGTGCAGGAAGAAACAATGACCTCATTGAAATGGCTTATGAATATTCAAAGAGAAACAAAATTCACTTTGCACATATAAGGAATATCGCTTATTCAAACGAGCTTGATTTCAGAGAAACTGCACATCTTACCGAAGCGGGCAGCCTTGACATTTACGGCATAGTAAAGGCTCTCGTTGAAGGCGGATTTACGGAATATGTACGTCCTGACCACGGAAGAAATATCTGGGGTGAAGAGGGTAAGCCCGGTTACGGACTTTTCGACAGAGCACTGGGTGCCTGTTACATTAACGGACTTTTTGAAGCTATAGAAAAAGGAGCAAAATAAGATGAAACTTCCCTTCCAAGTAGATTTATCAGGAAAAGTTGTTGCACTTACAGGTGCAGGCGGTGCCATTATCAGCCAGTTTGCAGAGGCTATGGCACTTTGCGGTGCAAAAGTTGCACTTCTTGACATCAATTATGAAGCCGCAAAGGCAGTTGCAGACAGAATAGGTGAAAACGCCCTCGCTATTGAAACAAACGCTCTTTCAAAGGACTCAATTAAGGCTGCAAAAGAGATTATAAACGAAAAATTCGGTAAGGTTAATTTCCTTATTAACGGTGCGGGCGGAAATAATCCCAAGGCAACAACAGATAATGAATATATGACTGCTGATATCGGCGAAGAGGTAAAAACCTTCTTCGACCTTGATGAAGCAGGTCTTAAATTCGTATTTGACCTTAATATCACATCAGCTTTCCTTACAACTCAGGTTTTTGCCGAGGATATGCTTGAAGGCGGCGGAAATATTATAAATATTTCTTCTATGAATGCATATCACCCCCTTACAAAAATTCCTGCTTATTCTGCAGCAAAGGCAGGCATCTCAAATTTCACCGAATGGCTTGCAGTTCACTTTGCTCCTATGGGCATACGCTGTAATGCAATTGCTCCCGGTTTCTTTGTCGGCAATCAGAACAGAGCTCTCCTTTTCGACAAGGACGGCAACCCCACTCCCCGTTCACACAAAATTCTTTCAGGTACTCCCATGAAGAGATTTGGTGATGTAAGCGAGCTTGTCGGCTCACTTTTATTCCTCAGTGACGACAATGCAAGCGGATTTATCACAGGTATAGTAATTCCCGTTGACGGCGGCTTCAATGCCTACAGCGGTGTTTAAGAGGTAAAATAATATGAACACAAATGAATTTATAAGTCAGTATAAGGTTGTTCCCGTAGTTGTTTTCAATTCCGTTGATGAAGTAAGAGAAAAGCTCGATGCCATGGTAAAGGGCGGTCTTCCTATTGCGGAAATCACATACAGAACTGCTTGTGCAGGTGAAGCAATCAAAATTGCTGTTGAAGAATTCCCCGAAATGCTTGTAGGCGCAGGAACAGTTATTAACAAGGCTCAGTGCGAAGAAGCAATTTCTCTCGGTGCTAAATTTATCGTTTCTCCCGGCTTTTCAGAAGAGGTAGCAACCCTTTGTAACGAAAAGAATATCCCCTATCTTGGCGGTTGCGTAACTCCTACAGAGGTTATGACAGCTATTTCCTACGGCTGTAAAATTATCAAATTCTTCCCCTGTTCAAACTACGGCGGACTTCCCACAATGAAGGCGCTATCTGCCGCATTCCCTCAGGTAACATTTCTTCCCACAGGCGGTATTTCCGACGAAAATCTTGCCGAATATCTTAAGTGGGACAAGATTTTTGCAGTCGGCGGAAGCTGGATGATGAAGGGCTCAGCCGATGAAATTGCAGATAAATGCAAAAAAGCAGTAGAAATTGCAAAAAGCATCTGAGATTATATTTAACAAAAAAAGCAGAAACCCGATTTCATATCGGACTCCTGCTTTTTTTATATCTTTACAGAAAATTCCTTCCCGTAATGCGCGGGGTTGCTAAGGACAGATATAATTATTGGGAGACACTTTGTAATGAAGTGCTCCCAATTTTTTATACAAAAAGAATGCATTGAAAGCAATTATATTAATCTGAAAATATATTCTTCGGTGTGTATAAGTGATATTGCAAATTAAAATTTGCAGTGTTATTTTTGATAAATCAAAAGTGTTATTGAAGCCTTACGGCTTCAGTGTTATTTTATTCGCCTTAAACTGTCCGAAGGACAATAGCACTGTGCAAAGCACAATATCACTGCGAAGCAATATCACTCGCCGAAAGTCGAATAAAACTGCCGAGTTTCCTTACGAACACTCGGCTAAAGAAAAAGGATTTTTTATTCTGTTACGTTTACCATCCGTTACTGCTTTTTCTTACACGGAATATAATAACAAGTATAATACCGCCTATAAGCAATATTCCGCCCGTAACCGCATCTCCTGCTCCAAAAAAATTAAATGAAAAATAAGCACAAATAATGCCTATTATAAGGAAAACAAAATTCAAATATTTTCCCTTATTCTGCAGTCTTTCAATTTCTGCTTGCTTTTCTCTTTCCTTTTCCTGTTCAGCGGCTCTTTCCTGCTCTATTCTTTTTTTTTCTTTCTTTTCCTGAGCCTTTTTCTGCTCTATTCTTTTTCTTTCTTTCTCTTCCTGAGCCTTTTTCTGCTCAACTTCTTCAATTATCGGAACAATTTCATCAAGATAAGAACTCGGTATTCCTGCGTTTTTCAAATCCCCGAACGGAAGCTCAAACATTCCGAAGAACTTAAAGTATGCCTTAAATACTTCCTTTACTCTTTCATCGTCTTCAGGAACATCAACAAATGCGGAATTATCCTTAATAAGCTTTGCCAGTGACCAATCGGAAGAAAGCTCATTTGTATAATAATAGCTAAGTTCATAAACGGGACATTCTTTACTGAGTTTTTTTATCTCACCGGAATCAAGAGAATAGCCGAAGCCCTGACGCTGATTCCAGCCCTTTCTCTGCTCAAATCTTGCTTCCTGCACTCTTTGTGCATGGTTACGCTTTTCTTGTGCCTTAAAATACGGCTTCATTAATTCAACCAAGAAAAGAATATGTAAAGAAGCAAATCTTACTGACGGATAGACAGTTCCTATTTCATTGATTATTTCAACGGGAATACCGTAAAATGAGTTTTCATCAAATCCGCCGTTCTCATTTGCAGAACTTTTGCTGAAAGCCTCACAAACCATAAACATACCGTAATCTATTTTCTTGCTTTTCATTTTTGCTACATCAACCAGCTTTTTGTAGCTATCGACAAGCTCAGTAAATTTTGCGGTATAAAAATCCGCAAAATCCTTTTTAAGATAGTCTGAATAAGTATTATACAATCTTTTATATTCTTCTTTTCTTTCTTCATCAACAAGCTTTACAGCCGCTTCCAGACATTCGGAAGCCCGTGCAACCAACATTCTTCCATCGGCATTTTTTGATAATCCGAAGAAAGTAAAATCCTGAGTTACAAGTCTTGCTTTTACAAACCATGAGCAAGGTGATTCGGGATGCGCATCAATAAACGCTTCACTAACCTCAAGAGCTTTATCCCATTTTTCAAGCTTCATAAACGTGAGCACTCTGTCAACAGCCGACTGAATTTCACTGTTCCCGGTCAAATCCTTTCCCAGATAATCAAGATCAAACATTTCTTTCATAAAAATCATCCTTTCTGTCCTTTTTTTAACAAATATACTCTATTTATAGAACATTGTCAATATATAGAGTATATGCGGAGGATTTTTGTGTATTTTGTCAGCCAATTATTTTTTTGATTTGTGTAAATCAACAAAAGCAAATTAAAATTATATATAAGATTTTTCTTAATAATAACAAATAACCTGTGCTTCTTGAAAAACACAGGTTACCTTTATTTAAAAATGTAACAGAGAGAAGCCCTTATGCCTCTCTCTGTTTAGTTTAATCTGATATTACTGAGCTACGGCTCTTGTCAATGTAATAACTGTGCCGTCTGCTTTTGTAAGGGTAAGAGTATCACCCTTGAGCTCGAATTTATAAATTACGGGATCGTAAAGGTCTGTATCAACAGTAAGGTTGTTTTCATAAATTGACCAGGTCATATTGAGATCAAACAGACCTGTAAGCTCTCCGGGAGCTGTACCTGTAAAGTCAGCATTGAAAACAAACTTCTTTTCGGTTACAACAGAAAGAATTGTTTCTGTATAAGTCCATGTACCCACAAGCTTTTCTTCAACGGGAGTACATGCAGCAAATGCAGTTACGAATACCGCAAGAATAAGAACAACACTTATTAACTTTTTCATCAGAGTTCTCCTTTCAATAGAATAAAGTCATTAACTTTACTATCATTATATAAAAATTGACAGCATAAATCAATCATTTTTTGAATTTTTGCTTTCATTGTATTTTTCTGCTTGCAGGCGGAACATATATGCATACTTTCCGTCTTTCAAAAGAAGCTCTTCATGGGAGCCGTGTTCGGCAATTTCGCCGTTTTCAAGCATATATATTTCATCTGCCATAACAGTAGTTGAAAGTCTGTGGGAAATAAAAATAACCGTTTTATCCTCAGCCGCCTTTGCCATGGACTGATTTAATGAATATTCAGCCATAGGATCAAGATTGGCACTGGGTTCATCAAGCACCGCAAAGGGACAGTTCTTATAAAAAGCTCTGGCTATAGCAACCTTCTGCGCCTCACCGCCTGAAAGAGATAAACCGTTTTCGTCGAACTCTCTGAGAAGAATAGTATCTGTACCTTCAGGCAATTCTTTATTGAAAATTGATGCATTGAGTGCCGTATTGACTCTATCCGAGTCAGGATTACTGTCCATAGCTACATTTTCACCCACAGAAGCACCGAACAGAGAAAAATCCTGAAAAACTGCGGCAAAATTTTCGTGATAGGAATGAATATCCCATTCTCTTATATCTCTGCCGTTAATTGTAATTGAGCCTTCCGTTACGTCATAAAGACGAAGCAACAGGTTGGTAAGTGTGGTTTTACCTGCACCGTTATATCCAACAAGAGCAATTTTCTTATAGGGAGAAATTTCAAGATTTATGTTTTTGAGAACATATTTTTCACAGCCGGGATACTTAAAGGAAACATTGTTGAATTTTATTGTTACGGGTTCACTGAAAACCTCTTTTACGGTTCCGTTTATTATTTTTTCCTTGGCATTCATAAACCTTTTGAATTTCTCAACGTAAAGGCCGTTTTCACGGAAGCTTATAGCAAACCAACTGGTAATGGCAAACACACTGTTGCTTATAGAAGCCGCACCGTTGAAGGTTGCCGCAAAGTCACCCATACCGACTTCCTTTGTAACAATCGCCTTATACCCCATAAACAGAGTAATACCAAGATAAATCAGAAGAGTCATAGGAAGTGATTCCTGACAGAAATAAAGTTTCCACTGCTTCGTAAGATAAGGAGCTATCGTGCTTATACGGTCATAGATATTCTTGTTATATCTTGCCTCAATCATTTTTCCCGCACCGCTGAGCCTTAATTCTTTTGCATAGTCCTGAAGATAGAAAACACGGCTGAAATAAAGATTTTTTCTGTCAAGAGGTGTCATAGCCTCAGTTCTGTCAACGTTGACCTTTGCTATAAGTCTGCCTATTGGTGTCATTATTGAAACACATAAAACAACAAAAATAAAACAGGCAGGATCAATTGTCAGAATTACCGTTCCTATGGTAAGAACACTTGCCACATTCGTAATAATATCCTGTGCATTTGAAAGCAACGTATTAGCTCTCTCGCACATAGATGTCATAGCAAGAACAAGGTCATTATAAAATTCGGGATTATCATAAGACTCATAATCCATCTTTGCCGCTTTTTCATATATTGTCTTATACATACAGAAATAAAACTTTTCTCTTTGCTTGGGAAGAGAATGCTCATAGAAAACCGTAACAAGAAGATTAGTCACGACAACAAACACAATAAAGCATATAAGCACAACGGCAACTCTGTAGAAATCCTCACCTTCGGTAAATACGTCAATTATGTATTTAAGGAGAACCACATTGGAAATTGTCCACGGAAGATTTGCAAGAACATCAAAAAACAGATAACCGAAAAGCATATAAGGAGTATGCTTTCCGATAAATTTCAGCATATAGATGTAATTTTTCAGCGCATTTGAGCGCTCTTTTTCTTTTTTAACCGTTTTATTCTTTTTCATCTTCACCCTCCTCCTTATAGCCTGATGCCTGAAGAGTAAACATTTCAGAATATATACCTGCGTCACTCATAAGCTTTTCGTGACTTCCCTGCTCTTTAAGAACACCCTTTTCAAAAACAAGGATATTATCGGAATTGGTTGCACTTGAAAGACGGTGAGATATATAAATTACCGTTTTCCCCTTTGTTCCTTCCATAAGAGCATCATACATTTTACTTTCCGCTATCGGATCAAGTGCAGATGATGGCTCATCGAGAATACCTATATCAAAATCCTTTGCGAAAAGTCTTGAAATAGTAAGCTTCTGAGTTTCTCCGCCTGAAAGAAGTGCACCGTCACTTGTAAATTCCTTTGTGAGAATTGAATTTTCTTTATTTTGGAGAGTACTTATCTTGTCATAAATACCAGCCATTTTCATAGCATTCACTGCAATTTCCCTGTTCTCTTCGGTTACTTCCTCTGTCAGAACGTTTTCACTTACCGTCATCGCAAATACTTTATAGTCCTGAAAAACACTTGCAAACTTATCACGGTAAGAGGAAACAATATATTCCTTGATATTAATACCGTTATAAAGTATTTCACCTTCCGTTACGTCATAAAGACGCATAATAAGCTTTGAAAGTGTGGTTTTTCCTGCACCGTTATGACCGACAACAGCTATAGTCTGACCTTTTTCAATTGTAAATGACACATTTTTCAGAATATAATCACTGTCATCCTTATATCTGAAGGATACGTTTCTGAATTCAAGGCTTCTGAATTCATCGGCCTCTTTTTCACCGTCCCGGATTTTAGGCTCATATTCAAGAAATTCTCTGAGATTTTGCACCCATAAGCAGTGCTTCTGCTGCATAGCAAAATACCGTGCAAGATGATTGAGCTTATCTCTGCTTGTCGTAATAGCTGAAATTAGAACTGAAAACTCCGATACAGGCAGATTTTTCGATACCATAAGCCTGTAACAGCCATAAAGAAAACCGCCGGTTACGGGAATAATTTCACCGAAATAGTCTGAAATACATTCGAGTATTGCTATACGCCAACCGTACTTTTTTATAACATCAATATTTTTACTGATAGCCTCACGAAACCTTCTGTCTATTACAGTAAAAATGTTGGTGGTTTTTATTTCTTTGGCAAAATCCTTGAGAAGAATAGTTCTTCTTATATAATCCTTCTGTCTTTCAAAAGGCGTCATTTCCTTTTCTTTCTCAAGCTCCATATTGTTTTTTACTATTCTGAAAATAAAAACAACAACAGGACAGAAAATAAATACGAGAAGGAAAGGATCTATAGATGCAAGATAGGAAACAAGAAAAACAAAGCTGACAAGTGAGCCTACCGTCCACGCCGAGCCTTCAATAATTCTCTTGAAGCCGCCCCTGTCAACAACCCAGGTGGCTCTGTTGTAATTATCAAAGAAATCAGGATCCTCATAACAGCCAAGCTCCACCTGCTGTGCTTTCTTAAAGATAAGACTGTTAATATAGCTTTCGCATTTAATTTCAAACTTTGTCCTTATTGTATAAAAATCTATATACCCTAAAAGATCAATAAGAAGCTTTCCTAAAACAATAAGACACATTCTTATTACGAAATCTGTCCACGTACCGTTACCTTCAATTATAGAAAGTGCCGTTTCAAGAAACATAACGTTGACTACAACCGAATAGTAAATATTTTCGGCAATATATGCAAAGTATATCAGAATCAGCGAAAAGGGAGCACACTTAAAAGCACAGCCTAACATAAAAGCTGTATTTTTAAATACATAAGCCTTCTGCCTTACTTTTTTTGTTTTGATCTTTTTCATTTATTTCTCTCCGAACGCAATAAATATCATTACAGATTTTATATTAAAATACGAATTATGTCAATGAACAGAATATATTCATCATAAAAAAACAAAAATGCTATTGACAAATTATTACTACAGTTGTAGTATATAATTGATTACTACAGTTGTAGGGGGATTAATTTATGAAGCTTTCAGATAAGGAATGGACCGTTCTTGAGGTATTATGGGATACTGTTGATGCTGAGCTCGGTGTAATTACCGAACGGCTGAAGAATAAAAATGCCTGGTCTGCAAATACAGTTCACACTTATCTTACAAGAATGGAAGCAAAAGGAATCGTATATATTGATAAATCTGTCACACCGCACACCTATAAAGCGGCTCTCAAAAAAGATGAATGTCAGAGAAACGAAAGAAAAAGCTTTCTTCACAGGGTATATAGCGGCAGCGCAAGTGATCTTATTACCGCTTTCCTGAAGGAAGAAAAAATTTCGGCTGAAGAAAAAGAAAAGCTAAAAAAGCTTCTTGACGAAATGGAGGTTTAGATATGCATAATATATGGGAATTTTTACTGCAGACATTAACTGTATCCGCAGTTGCCGTCGTTATTCTCATTATAAAAAGACTTTTCAGAGATAAGCTCCCTCCGACATTTCAGTTCGGAATCTGGGGAATTCTCGGAATTTCTCTCATTTTACCTGCAAATTTTTTCGGCAGATATCCGATATATAATTTTGCAAACCTTGTGGAAACGGCAAAAACCTTCCTGACAGATGATTTTTCCGTTACTAAACCGTCATTTTTCTTTCCTGTTCCTTTCTTCAGCATACCTTCGGATATTTTTGAATTATTGTATGCGGTTTATTTTACAGGGGTAGTTATTTTTTCCGTAAAATATATTTTTTCATATTTAAAACTGAAAGTACTCATTAAGAACTCACCTTCTGCCTCACAGAAAACAAAAAACAAAATCACAAAAACAGCCCTTGAATATAACCTTCCTGAGTGTAAATCTGCTGAATTAAAGGGCATTTCCTCGCCTTTTGTGTCGGGACTTATAAAGCCTGTGCTTGCGGTTCCTGCAAATGACGTTGATGAAAAGGTTATTCTTCACGAGCTTATTCATCTGAAATACAATGACGTATTCTGGGGCATTGTTATATGCTTCTTCCGTGCAATACATTGGTGTAATCCGCTTTTATGGTACTGCTTCAATAAAATAAATAACGATGCCGAGGAGCTTTGCGATTCAAGAGTTTTATCTCTTCTTGAAGGTGAACAGCGCCGTGAATACGGAAATATTCTCCTTTCAATGACAAACGAAAAATATGCTGTTTTTCCCGGAACGTCAAACATATCAAACGGAGGGAAAAATATCCGTTCAAGAATTGAAACAATCGCCCGTTTCAAGCTTTACCCGACCGCAACAAAACTTGTATCGGTCTGTATCCTTCTTATCCTTGCAGGTTATCTTCTTATAGGTAACACTGCAATATATTCTTACGATATAAACTTAAAAAACAGTAACCCGTTAAGAATAGTATATGCTATGGCTGTTGCAAGAAGCAACCCCTGCACAACAGTGGCAGGAGCAGCCGACACGTATGCAAAATCAATTATGCAGGACAACGGTATTTTCAGAGCTTATTGCGCTCCTACAAGTGAGCATTCTGAAATTTTCAAAAAAATCAAAGAAAGCGTATCAAATGACTGTTTTCCGTATTGGGATTCCTCTCTTGACGGTCAGAGCCGTGACAGCAGCTCATACACAATACAAAACATAATAAAAACAGAAAAAAACGAATACGAAGCATATCTTTGCATTGAAATGATTGAACGAGCCTCTGAAAGACAGGAAGGAACGTTCACCTACTGCTATCAGAAAATTAAAATTTTCAAAGAAAACAACAGATACGTTGTAATGCCTATCGGTGATTTTATAAGAACATCCTCAACAAGTTCTGTTTTTTCTATTCCCTGTTCTGACATACCCGCTATCTGCTACAGCGGTATTTACAATGACGTAGAAATACAGTATCTCATAACAACGTCTGCAAAAACAAATCAAGCCTCAGACTCCTCAGGCTATCTGCCTTTACTCAGTGCACAGTTTTCAACGCTTTCAACCTACGACCGTGCAAGATATATTTATCTCGGTGAAGAACTGCCCACTGAGAGTATTAATATCCGTTACAGCTTTGTTCTGCCTGATGATGCAAAAAACTTCCTATTCACAGCCTTGGGAGGCGGCGGTGACCTTACCTTTGACGAAAGCCGCATTCACGAAGGCTCTGGCGGAGGCACGTCAGGTTCGTTTTCCGATAAGGCGATGAATTTCCCCGAAAAAATTCTGTGTACGTTAAAATCAGACAATATTGATATTACTGATTTTGTACTGACAAGAAAGGAGCTTTTTAATGAATAAAAGTGAATTATTAAAAAAAGGACTTTTACAGATAGCCATAGGCTACATTCTTATTCTTGTTCATATAAAAATTTCATTCTTTGATATATTGCCTGATTTTATAGGATATTTTTTGATACTGTCGGGAATTAACAAGCTTAAAGATGAAGTAAAAAGCCTTTCGCTTATCAAGCCCTTCTGCACGGTTCTTCTTGTGTGGTCTGTTATTTCAATTTTCAGCATTTACGTATCCGCAGAATTCAGCAGTATATTCACTGTAATAACTTTGATAATGAGTATAATAAACATTTATTTCAACTTCCAGCTTATAACAGATATCAGCATAATTGCAGAAAAATATCAGAAGGAAAACGATACAATTGACAAGAAGCTGAAAATCAGGAGAAACATTCTTACCGTTCTGTCCTCTGCTTTCACGGCTGTATCACTATTCTCTTCCGTACTGATGTCTGCAGCTGAAAACGAAATACTGTTAATAGTTCTGATGATTTTAACAGTCGTTGACGTTATAGCGGCACTTTCCGTAGTTTCCGCAATACTGTCATTAAGAAGAACTCTTGACATATCCGATGACAGCGAAAATGATTTAAAGACCGAGCCTTCATAACCGTACAAAACCCCGAAAAGCCGTTACGCTCTTCGGGGTTATTTTTCTATAAAATTATAAAAACCAAAACAGTGATGATCAGATATAATATCCATTTTACTACAGGGTGAGAAGAAAGAAATCTGATTTTTTCTGCAATAAAAACAAAAACAAAGAAAATGGAAAACAGGATAAACGGAAGGAAAAACTGAAGTCCTTTTCCGAAAAGAAGGAAAAATATACAATAGGAAGAAAGAAGACCTATACTGATAAATATCAGAGCTATTCTTATTGCTTTGAGAAATTCCTTATTCATAATTTTTCACCTCTCTGAGAAAGCTGAGGCTTTTTTCAAGCACCTCTGAGGAAGAAAAGAAATCGTTATGCCCTATCCCCTGCAATCTTACAAATTGCATATTATTAAAGCTATCACTAAGCTTCAACGAAGAGGACAAAGGTATGGTTTCATCATCGGAAGAAGCGAAAATAAGAACGTTTTCTTCAACATCTTTTGCAAATTCCTTTGAATTTATATTGAAAGAAACGAGATGCTCAAATACACCGTGAAAAACGTCAATCACGTTATTATAAAGGTCATATCCGTCTGCATAGGGAGCATATAAAGTAAGCGAGGAAATATCTCTGTTTGCGGCAAGATAAGTAGCAGGTCCCGTGCCGACAGAATAGCCGATAACAGTAACGTCATCATAAGTATTACTGAGTTCATCAAAAACATCAACAGCAAACGTGCATAAGCCTTCATCACTGCAGCTGCCTTCACTTCTGCCGTAGGACGGGTAATCAAAAACTGCTATATCATAACCGTCATATACCGTTTTCCAGGAACTGTTCAGTATCATATTGAGTCTTGTTGCGGCGGTTTCATAATTTCCGTAAAAGTATAAAATAACAGATGTATTTTCACTCGTATTTTTATAAATCCAACCGTCAATTCTTCCTTCTGAGCCTTCAAATGAAACATTTTCAGCTCCTGTAATGCTTTCAAGCATAACAGAAGAATTTTCATCAGAATGAGGCTGAAGAATTACCGCAGAAGAAAATCCGTAAATTACGGCAAAGGAGAAAACGGAAACGTTTATAACAGTTACCAGAAACAGCTTGATTACTTTCTTAACAGCTTTTCTTCCTCTGAGAAAATAAAGCACAATAACCTCTGAAACAAATGCCGTAATAACTGCAATTACAAGAACGGTCAGTGAAGCATTAAATCTCTTATCACTTAAAATATACAAAAATAAAACAAAACAAGCCATTAATGAAGCTGTAATAAATGCTTTAGCAAAAGTTTTTTTATTAGATGCCTTTTTTTCACCTCAGAACATAAAGCTTATCCGAGCATTGAAGCAAATCTACAGGCTCTGATATAGCACTCCGTAAAATATTCCGTAAGACTCATTCTTTCGTACTTATCGTTTTCGTGTCTTTGGGGCTTTGATTTTTTACAAAGCTCAAAGGTAAGAATTCCGTCATAAGAGCAGTTTTTTAATCTTTCTGCAAGAGCTTTCCAGTCACGTATTCCGTCAAAGGGCAACAAATGAAGATCATCGTGCCAGAAGATTTTTCCGTTATAATCCTTTATTCCCAGATTATCGTTAAGGTGTGTGGCAATAAGCCTGTCACCCCAGCGCTGAAGCAGATCTTCTGAAAAGTTGTAGCACATCTCATGTCCTGTATCAAGACAGAAGCCTACGTTCTTTCTGTCAGAAAAAACATCAAGTAATTTTATAAGATATTCGAGCCCTTCCGTATTCTCAAAGGCAATTTTCACTCCGAATTTCTGAGCTTCGTCAATGATTTTTTCGTACCTTGAAAGACCTTTTTCGGTTATATCAACAATACCGTCAAAGCCTATGTAACAATGGGAAACCATAAGCCCGACTTCGTTCTCACTGCAGTCGTGAATACAGGAAACAATATCTTCATAAGCCTTTTTTGCTTTATCTTCATCATCCCGCCACAAATCAGCAACACCGCCGAAGGGAGCGTGAATTGACTGATATATCATACCGTTTTCCCTTGCAATTTTTGCCCACTGAGAAATCGGAAATTCTTTCTTCCAGCCGGTAAAAAATGACTCAAATCCAATTCTTCTGAGCATAACAATCTGTTCCTCAACAGGACAGCCGAACTCCTCAGAAGCATTCATTCCTAAAATGTGCTTATACATAAAATCCCCCTGTGATGCATACCGTATTTTATACCGCAATTTTACCACACATAAAAAATCATAGCAAGATGAAGTTAATAATTAAATCCGATATACGAAAATCATTGACATAAGAATAAAGATTTGCTATAATTACTGAGTCAAAAAATCAAATAACGGGGTGTGGCACAGTTTGGTAGTGCGCTTGGTTCGGGACCAAGAGGTCGTGGGTTCGAATCCCGTCACTCCGACCAAAAATCCAAATTCGACTTTTTGTCGGGTTTGGATTTTTCTTTTTTTAAGTTTTCTCACATTCTCCAGTCTAATTTTTACTGATTCAAAATTATTAAACAAACAAATAACATCACTCCTTTCTTGTTTGTTTTCACTTTTTTGATGGTATTGCATATGTGAAAAGATATGATATAATAAAATAAAATATTTAAAATAGGAATTGAGAGCAAAATGAGAATGAATGTTAATCAACAAAAAGACAAAATAGAGGAATTTGTACAGCGTGGTGAAGTCATAAAGAAAGAAGAAAAGCATGTACCAGAAAAAGGATTTATAATGTGTGATTATGTATCTGGACCAATGTTGGACCAATGGATTAATAGGATCAATATCAAGCTGTTTACATATTTTTACAACGATATCGAAGGATGCACCGCCAACGTCACGTGAGAGCAACGTCATTAACGTGCTGTACGGAATATCACTTTCAATTGCAAACTGTCTGAGGCTCGGATATCTGTCCAATATCAAATTCCTGAGTTTCTGTTCCCTGTTCATTTTATTTCCTCTGCAACAATTACATTAACACCAGTGTCTTCAAGTGCAGAAATCAGCTCTTCAGCACAGTCCCAATCTGTGATAATCGTATCAAATTCATTTGCATTACACACCTTGACGAAAGAATCTGCACCGATCTTAGAGCTCGGAAGTAAAAGATATTTCCGTCTGCTGTTTTTGAGAACAGTCCTCTGAAACGTTGCAGTTTCATCAGATCCGTTTGAAAGTCCGAAATCCGCAGTTAAGCCTGAACCTGTAATAAAGCAAACGTCAAAATGCAGTTTGCTGACAAAATCAATTGCAAAGGTATCAACAAGAGAGCCGCTTTTACGCATTTTGCCGCCTGCAATATAAACGTCAACGTTTTCAAAATCTCTCAAGCTTTTCGCAAAATCAACAGAATTCACAACTGCAGTGAAGTGCTTATCTCTCGGCAGAAGAGATATTATAATATGTCCGAAGGAACCGCTTGTAATATAAACAATGTCATTCTCTTTTATATTGCTTACTGCAATTTCCGCTATTTTCCTATAATTATCAAAAATGGGCATAGTATCATACTGTCGGTTCATAGGCGGTATAACGCTTACTTGCCCTAAAAGCATAGCACCGCCGTGGGTTCTTTTACATATTCCCTTTTGCTCTAAAAGTCGCAGATCACGTCTTGCAGATTCATCGGATATTCCGTATTTATCGGTTATTTCAGAAACTGTAATCTTACCGTTTGATTTGAGTATGTCTGCTATTTCCTGTTGCCGTTCTTCCATAAACATAAGAAAAACCTCCGAATTAAGCTATATATCGAATTCGACAACACTATAATACAACACAAATGCACATAAATCAATATTTTCGGTAATCGAATTTGCGTATATCTGAACTGCTCCCACCAAAAAGTGAGAGCAGCAAGAACAGTTTATTTACAGATACGTTTTAATGAGGCTTTTTTATCAGGGAATGGAAAAACTTATTCTCCACTTATCCTTATAATTGGGCATCGGCTCCATTTCTGACTCAGGAATGAGCTCTTCATCTGCCTCATTTATTGAATTATAAGTCAGCTCAGACTCAGGCTCAGATGCATTTTCCTGTAATTCTTCCATTTCAGACTCAGATACTTCTTCCCGTAATTCTTCCGTTTTTTCATTTTCTTCCGAAGCAATTTCCGGTTCTTCAAAAAGGTATTCTCTGAGAATTTCGTTTGCTTTTTCGGGATTTGCCTTTGATGCATCAAGCGAAAGTCTGAACATTGCCCTAAAGCCGTCATAGCCTTCACTGAATTCAAAGGTTCCGTCGGTATTCATAGTTACGGTATCAATATCGGGAAGCATACCTTCGTAAACAGCAAGATAAACATTCTTATCAGCAAATATTTCAAGGTCTTCACAATCGTAGAGATAATAGAGAATACCGTCTTCCTCCATACCGTTAGCACTTGTATTAAGTGACCAGGAGTTAATTTTCCAAGCAGGATATCCCTCGATAATGACCGACACACCTAACGGATTTCCCTCAATAAGCGAGAGAGGTGAACCGTCAGCGGCGGCAACAGCCACAACGTAATAGCTGCAATCGGATTTTACGTTTTTGCTCTCAATTTTTTCACCCTTTACCAATCCTAAAAAGCTGACGGTGTAACCTTTATCCGTTACCGATTCGACTGCAATTAATTGCTTATCGAAGGACTTTGCTGCCTGACTTTCTCCGAAATGTCCGGCAACCTCACCTGCAGACAGCAATTTTGAAATTGCAAATGCAGTTGATGATAAAATTACAATAATCAACACAGCGGCAATAAGAATTTTTGTCATTTTATTCACAGTTTTATTCATAAAAGCCTTATCCTTTCCTTCAGCCGCCTGCATAAGTAACGTAACAGTGTTTTCCTCAAACTTTTCTGTAAAACGGATGTCAGAAAGCTCTTCTTTATACTTTTCCTTGAAGGTCATAGATCAAACTCTCCCTTTAACAAAGTTTTTAACAGTTTTCTACCTCTGGAAAGCCGTGTTCCCACAGTTGCAAGCGGCAGACGTAATATTGAAGCTATTTCTTTCATAGAATATTCTTCATAATAGTATAAATGTATTATTATTCGATATTTTTCCTCAAGTTTCAGAACGCAGTCAAGAACTTCCGAATCAACGTTCTGAAACTCATCAATCGTGTTTTCTCGGATATCCTCGCAAACAGGCAGATTTTTTCTTTCAGCAGATCGCAGTATATTTTTTGCGACGTTTATTGTTACTCTGATAAGCCAGGCTTTTTCGTGGTCAGAGCTGTTGAATTCAGGACGCTTATTGATATATTTCAGAAAAGCCTCCTGAACAGCATCCTCTGCATCATCTGTTGACTTTAATATTGAATAAGCCGCATTCAGCATCGCTTTACTGTAATTGTGAACTGCCGCCTCTATGTATTCATTACCGGTAAAAGAATACATTCATAAAACCTCCTTTCACATATAAAACAACTGAAAGCAGTTAAATTTTTCATCAGATAAAAATTTTATAGTGCTATAAAATCATTTTACTTTACAGCAATATATAAACAAAAAAACTGCTCTCATGTGAAGAGCAGTAATAAAACGAATAAACAGGTTTTAATATCAAAATTTTACAAACAGCTTTTCTTTCTGCATAAAAACATCTTACTGCCGTATAGATTTATTCAACTAAACCGTATTTTACCTTAATACGATCCATTTTTTCAAGCATCGGTTCGGCGGCAAGCATTAAAAACAATGCCGTACCTAAACCGTGCACCAAATCCATAGGCAGTCCGCTTATATAATAAGCCATAAGTGTTTTGAAGGTTATTGTCTGTGCCGATACCATAAATGCGGCGGCAGGATTCATAATACCGCCGTAAATTATAACAGCTGTAAAGGCTCCGAATACTGCAAGAGAAACTCTGCTTCTGCGAAGCCAGCCTTTTTTGAAAAGAACACCTGCAAGAAAACCGATAATTCCCATACTGAACATCTGCCAAGGTGTCCACGGGCCCTGTGAAAAGAGCATATTTGAAAGAAGCATCGTTACGGCTCCCACAAGAAAGCCTGCTTCACCGCCAAAGGCAACACCTGCGATAATAGTCAGAGCAAGCACGGGCTTAAACTGCGGAAGCATAAAGAAAAGACTTCTTCCTGCAATTCCTATTGCACAAAGAACAGCTATCGTTACAAGCTCTCTTGCCTTGGGCTTTCTGCCCTCAAAAATCAGTATAAACGGTAATATACATTCAAAAAGAACAAGTAAAGCGACAATATTATACTGACGGTCATCAAGATAGAATATTCCGGCAAAAATCGTAAGCGGGATAAAGATCAATATTGCTACGGAGGCTACTACCGTACGTTTACTTAAATTCCGTTTTTCTTTAGGTGTCTGAACAGCCACAGGCGGTTCACTTCGTCTTCCGATTGCAAAAAGAAACAGCGACAAAGAAACGAACAAAATTCCGTAAAGAGATAATTGCTGTTTACCCTGAGAGCTTATACCTGATGCATTTATAAGAGCAGATAAATCCGAAATATCCGTTGCATACAAAAACACACCGAATGAAGTAAGCCCCGAAGCTGACGCAAGAAGCTTTCTCCACAGTTTAAGCGGCTCAGGCTTAAAGGCAGTGCTTCTCACCGACGGCTTCGGTAACGGAGAAATTTCTTCCGAAAAATCATCGTCCTTCTTAACTTCACCGCCACAGGAAATGATGATATCCTCTGTTGTAACGGCATCGGGAATAAGGTGTCTTGCCATACGGTTAGCAGAGGTGGTATAAAAGCTGTTACCGGAAAAGAATTCACGGGGAACACCTTCTGCAACAAGATTTCCGTCAAAAAACAAACCGCATTTATGTGCATATTCCGCACAGAACGTTACGTCGTGGCTGACCATAAGCACTGCTACACCCTGCGCTGTAAGCTTTTTTATGATGTTCGCAAAGGTCACTTTGAACTCAGCATCAATTCCCTTTGTCGGCTCATCCAAAAGCAGAATGTCCGGTGAAGTCAGAAGCACCTTTGCAAGTGCCGTTCTTTGCTGTTCACCACCTGAGATATCATAGGGATGACGGTCGAGCAGCTCGGAAAGCTCACAAAGGGATACTGCACGGGCAACCTGTTCTTCCTTTTCAGCTTTTGAAATTTTAGCGGTGCTTAATACCTCAAATAAATCCTCTCTTACTGTATTCTTAACAAAAAGAGCCTGTGAATTCTGCGGCAGCAGACCGACCTTGCCGTTTGCGGCAACGCTTCCCCTGTAAGCCTTACTGAGTCCGGAAATAATTTTAAGAGTCGTTGTTTTACCGGTTCCGTTACCGCCGAGAATAGCATAAAACTCTCCCTTATTCAAAGAAAGTGAAAAACCTTTTACGACATCAGGCAGATTTTTTTCATATCTGAACCATAATTCATCGCATTGTAAGGCTGTTTCATCACCGTATTTATATTCATTTTCCTTTTTAAGCGGCAAAAGAGGCTTTTCTTTATTCAGCATTGTCAGAAAATCACTGCCCTCACGCACTGTCAGAGGACAAGGCAGATCAGTTTCTGTTCCTGCCCATACCCGCATGGCAGTCGGCATTGCAAGGAACATTCCATTATCCTTATCTCGAAGATGAAGTCCTACCTTTTCGGGAATATCGTCACAGATAATTCTTCCCTTTTCCATTACAATTACTCTCGTTGCAAAAGGAAATGCTTCTTCAAGACGGTGTTCCGTAAGAATAACCGTAATTCCGAGCTCTCGGTTAATTTTTCCCAAAAGAGCAAGAAAATCTGAAGCGGCAATAGGATCAAGCTGTGACGTCGGCTCATCAAGAATAAGAACGGACGGATTCATACACATAACGGAAGCAAGACTTAAAAGCTGCTTCTGACCGCCTGAAAGCTCCGTTACGTTTTTATAAAACCAATTTTCAATACCGAAAAATGAGGCAACCTCCGCAACACGTCGGCGTATTGTCGGAGTGTCAAAGCCAAGGCTTTCAAGACCGAATGCAAGCTCGTGCCACACTTTATCGGTCACGACCTGATTTTCAGGCGACTGCTGAACAAAGCCTATCTCCTGAGCCTGAATACGTTCTTCTGTTTCCGAAAGGATCTTTCCTTTGTAAAAAACATCGCCTTCAGTCCTTCCGTGTGGGGTAAGACAGGTCTTCAGATGTCTTAGCAAGGTTGATTTACCGCAACCCGAATGACCGCACAGAACAAGGAACTCGCCCTGTAAAACATTGAAGGAGATATTAACAAGAGCATTATTTTCCGTTTCGGGATAAGCAAAGCTCAGATTTCTGAAACTAAAGTTTTCCATTTTTTCTCCTCCTCAGAATTCAGTATTACAGGTGTTATTGCAAGAGCCGAAAACACACAGTAAAACGGTACGGTCATCATATCAAATGCGGCATAGCGAATATCGGGAAAATATCTGAAGCCGAAAGCGTTCAGTATAATTCCCGCGGTAAGAAACAAGCCGCAAAAAGAAAACCACAACAGAGCATACTTATCCCTTTCCTGAAAGCTGTAAATAGAAAAAGCCGTTCTCCCTTTAAGTCCGTAACCTCGGCTTTTCATACTGTCTGCCGTTTCAATGGCATTTTCAAGCGACCAGGTTATCATAATTGAAAAAATACGTATTGCCGTTTTTGTTCTTTCAAAGATACTGCCGCTTGAAACATCTCTGCCCAAGCCTCTTTGTGCATCGGCAACCGTCATCATCTGTGATTTGAATTTCGGAACAAAACGAAGCGACATACTGAGAATAAGTGACAGTGCGGGAATAACCCTGCCGAAAAGATAAATAAATTTATCCGTTGTCATAACACGGCTGAAGGATAAAAACCACATAATCAGAGTAATTATCATAACGCCTGCAAAAAAGCCGTAAAGAATACTTTCAAGAGTGAGAGGGTTTCCGTTAGGAAAATAAAGCAGCATTGTTTTACCCTCGTGATTAAAGGCAGGATTTATAAACGCAGTAAGAAGAACCATAGGCAAACAGTATTTCACAAGCAGCATAGCACTCCTTCTGCCATCAATGCTTACTGCATAAGCTATTGCACACATAAGAGAAATAACCTGTATCAGTGGATGCGTAAGAACAAGTGAAAAGCCTATCACAAATGAAAAATAAAGTAAATTTATAAACGGATGATAATCCGAAAAGCTATCTCTCATCATTCAGTCCCCGCTAACCAGTCACAGCCTACATCTCTGCCGAGATCACAGGTATATCTCCACTCAACCTTTTCACCGTCTTTAAGCTGATAACGCGAACAGCCGTAATTGGGATACCAGCCGTCAACGGCATACATCCAGCCTGAAAGTGCACCGCAGTCAAACTCATAAAGATTATTGATTCCTTCGATATACGCACTGTTATAAACGGGAGTCCACGAAGCTTCCATATGAATACCGTTTTCTTTGCAAATACGCTGAAGAACGTCATAAACCGATTCACCCTCGTAGAAGATAACCTTTGTCGGTGCTAATATCACACCGTTTACAGGTACAAGCTCAAGCTTATCGGGATCCAAATCAGACAGATTATTGAGAATGGTTGAACATTCGATGGAAAACGTACAGGAATAAGACTTTTTTGTATCAATTTCCTGATTTTCAGGCTCAACCGGCATTGGCTTACCCACAGGAACGGGATCAGTTTCGTATTTATCCTTTATTGTAACCTTCCCGTCAGAATAAACACGGTTATCCTCCTGTTTCGTGTCGGAGAGATAATCATCCTCCTTAACAGAAACACCGTTCTGTTCAGTGCCGTTAGTTTCCTGCTCTGCATTTTCCGGTGAAGCCTGTGTAACCTCCGTATTATCGGGCAGAATACTAAATTCAGACTCGATCTTATTTACAGATATATTCAATATGCTTGTTTTACTGCCCGTTACCGAAACGGAATAAACAGCAGCGCCTTCCTTATATGCCGTTGCGCTCTGTGCGCTCCACTTATCATTAAGATGAATTGACAAAAGAGCAGGAAAACCAAGCTCCTCTGTCTGAGTTAGTTTTACATTCAGGCTGTCATCGGTTTCTGATAACGCTACTGTTAAATTTACATCTTTCGCATCCGTTACATCACTGCCGAAAACAGTCCATTCATATTTAAATCCGTCAGCTTCACCCTCAAAAACGGCTATGGCATTTTCATCTCTTATTTTTTCAAGTAAGCTTTTTTCAACCGTTCCGTTTTCAGGAATTGCCATAGGCTCATTAAGATTTACCTGTGAAAAATTTCCGCCGCAGCCGCAAAGGCATATAATAAATACAAAAACAAGACTCAGACTCAAAAATTTTTTCATTTTATTCACCTATCACGATTTTACCGTTTTTAACCTTCATAGTACCCGTTGTCATAGCAAGACTTTGTGTTTCATCGGTGGCAGCAAAAACTGCATCCTCAAAAATCAGATCACAGACATCCCCGCTCCGCACACTTCCTCGGAGGCGGAATTTCAGACGCAGAACCACGTTACCGTCTTCTGAGAGAAGTTCTTTAATGAAAGCATTCTTACCGCCTGTTGTATCAAGATACATAATATTGATTTTACCGGACTTGTTACACTGTTCGGGATTTACACTCCACTCAGGAAGCTTCTGAGGCACCTCCCCCTCGGAATTGCGGATAAAAACGTTACCTTCTTCCACTCCGATAAATTCAAGCCGTGACGCATCAAAAGATATACTCATACTTGCCGCAGGATAAATAGCTTCTGCAAATGTTGAAATTGTTACGTCAAGAGTGAATTCATCTGTTTCAGAAATACTTATTTTCTGCGGTGTTTCAATAGTTAAAACAGGTATGTCGCCTGATTTTTTATTCCAATTCATAAGCAGAAGAAAAAGTATCAGCAAAAGCAGTAATACACCGACGATTGTACCGATTAAAAGTTTCTTTTTGGTTTTTGGTTGCATTGGTCTTTTGCTCATAATTGATCTCCTTAGAAATAAAGTATTTTAAGGGGTGAGAGTGCTCTCCCACCCCTTGAGCATCTGCTTAACTGTTTGTGCTGAGGATTGCCGCTTTTATAACAATAAGATATTCACTGCCGTCAACAAATGCTTCAACTATACCCAACGCATCAAAGGTGTTGATGCGGCTGTCACTGTTTACGTTCAGAGCCAGTATTTCATCATCATTCGGCGCATCAGTCTTACGAAGCCAGGTATCAACTGCAGCCAATGCATCCTGAGCATTGATAACACCGTCACCGTTTGCATCACCGAAGGTGATTTCACTTGCAGCTTCTTCCGTAAAGGTGAAGTTTGCCTTGTTTACAAACTGAGTCATATCTATCGAGGAATCAACCAAAGCAACGTAGGTTGAAGCACCTGTCTTATCGGAAATTTCCCCACTGTATCTGAACTCATATTCATTCGTGCCGTCGCTATAAGTAAGCTCAGACGTATTTTCAATACCGACAACAGAAACTGCTACCGCCTTTTTGTCAGAAGGAATAAGGTCAACGCCGTCACCGGTGAAAAGACATACTGCACTGTAAGAAATTCCCTTTACAACGTCAATATTACCTCCGGCCGTTGCAGTGTCAACAACAAGCATAGCATCTTCATCATCAGAATCGGAATTGAACTTAACGGACATACCTCCAAGGCTGACTTCAAGCTCAGAACCAACCTCTACATCATCTACCTTGAAGGTTACTGTAAAGAACAATGCAGGGAAAGCATTACCGCCTTCGTTATTTATAACCGTAATATCACTGTGATTATTGGCATCGAAATATACAACACGAAGCTTGCCCGTATCAGCTTCAAGATTATAGTTTACATTACCGCCGCTAAGACGCTTACCTGCGGTAACACTCTCAACACTAAGACCGTCAGGTATATTCATAACGAGGTCAATAAGCTTAGCACCTGCGGAATTATCCCATTGGTCAAGACAAACGGTAGCATTAAAGGTTTTTCCGACATCATCGGTAATCTGAGCAGGAAGACCTAAGGTTGCTTTGGGTTTGCCGATAACGACCTCTTCTTTTCCGTCTGAGGACACATCGCTGTAATCAAAAAGAGCTGTTTTTCCGTTCATAAAACGGTTATAAGCTACAAGCGCATAGCAGGCCTGGTCAGTTGCCATAGCATTTGACTCTGTTCCCTGATGGGCAAACATTCTGTCCTCTTCAACATAATAGGTCAGAAGATTATCCACTGCAGATTTACCGTTTTTGATAAATCTTGCATCTGTATCGGGATTGATACCCCAGGTAGTGAGTGCAACAATTGCCCATGCACAGCTTTCAGAGGTTTCACCGTTTCCGTAAGGAAAGCCGCCTGTGGAAAGCTGTGAGTCGGAAAGCCATTCAATAGCCTCAGCACAGGCTGCAGCAACCTCAGGCTGATCACGGTAGGGATAAAGTGCCGTCAACGTCATACAGGTGATATCCACGTTCGAGGGCTGTGCCTTTGCTGTTACCAACGACCAACCGCCGTCATTGTGTCTTGCTTCAAGAATAGACTCAACACACTGTTGACGGATTGCAGTATCAGAGATAACAAAATCACCTGAATCAAGGGCAAGCAGCGACCAGATAGTACCGTTTATTCCTTGCTTTTTTATCCAATTGATGCCGTTTGCACTGTATGCTTCAACTAAATTCCAATCACCGACAGAGGTTGCATCCTTGCCAATTGCAGAAAGAGCAACTATAAGACGTGAGTTTTCGGTAGATTTATTCTTGTCAAGAGCACCGTTCATATTAACGGATGAAGCGAGTTCGTTAACCGTTTCAACGATACGGTCACAGTAATCGGTAAAATATGCGTTATTCTTATCGAAGTATTCACCGCGGGCAAGGGAAAATACGGTCCATTCACCTGCATTCGTGCCGAAAGCGGGAGCGGTTACGGTGTTTGCAAGCTGAGCCATGGTTGCATTAAGCACTGCACTTACATCCTGAGGCTGACGGGGCTGTTCAAGCTCATCTTCACCGCCTACTGTAATTTTTGCATAAGCGGGAGCAGACACAATACAAGGTGTTCCTGTTTCAAGCAAATAGTCGCAGGAAGAATGTGTGCCGTCATCTGAGCCGTTTGCTCCGTTACACCACAAATAATATGTACCGGGTTCATCTATTGTGATATCCGCATTTCCGTCACCGTCGGTCATAATCGTACCTTCCGCATCGCCGTAGGTTCTGCCGTAATACACCTCATAATCTGCCGCACCGTAAATATAGGCTTCACCATACATCAGATCACAGAAGGAGTGCATCAATTTAATAGGTAAAGTTTCTCCTGCATCTACAGTGAAATCGTACAGAAGATTCTCGTTTTCGTCCGCAAAGAAATGAAAGCCGCCGAGTGTATCCCAAAGGAAGCTGAAGCAGGAAAAGCTTGCTACGTCAAGAAAGTCGCCCCCCTCTAAAACAATTCGGTCAGATGTTGCGCCTACAGTCATCCATTCACTTGACTGAGCTTCGTCAACGGGAAAATCTCCGTTATGGAAGTACATAAGATTTTCGGTAAATCCAAAAATACCGCCCTTAAAATAGGAAGAACCGGGAAGTGCATCGAAATTAACGTCACCCCAATCACCGCCGTAAAGCTCTTCATGAGCGTAAATAAGAAGCTGAAGTGCTGTTGTTTCATATTCACCGTCGCCGTCTGCATCGTACAGCATATTATCAAGACCGTACTGTGTCAAATCAACACTGTTTATGACATCAAGTGAAACCGGAACATAAACAATAGGATTATTGTTTGTATCGTTAATATACTGACCGTCAAAGCTGATAGAAAGATAAACACATTCGTTTTCGACTGCAATTGATGTTGAAGGAATTACACCCGTCAACATAACAACAGCAAGTAAGATGCTTAAAATCTTCTTTTTCATATTAAAACTCCTTTTATAGTCTTCTGTTAGTTTTCATTTTTTTTCGCTGCTCTTTTTTTCTTTTTGGATTTTTTGGGCAATTCTCTTGCCTCTTTTAACCCTGCAGCTTCCAGAGCTCTTGGCCACGGTCCGAGGAAGGCTTTGATCCGTGACCTTGTCGGTTCATCAAAATCATCCTTTTTCGGAAGTCTTCCGAGTTCTTCAGCCTTTTGCCTTAAAAGTTCTTCCGCCCAGGACTTTTTTTCATCCGTTGTCACTTATCATCCCTCCTTTAGCACAATAAAAAATACTCTTTCAACCAGACAGGTCAAAAGAGTACAACAGATTTATGCACGGCACAGCAGACTTGGGATTTTTCATAACAAAAAAAGAATGCAAACCCCAAGCCACATTTACGGCAATAAATCGGTTGCACTCTTCTCACCAAAGTTGTGTTGAACCTAAAAGACACGGCAGGTATTCTGACTTATGAGTTCGCAGATAAAATCTGCTGAAGAGAACATTATTATCCGTAAATTTCACGGTAATTACAATGCTCCCGTCTTGTCAAATACAGTAATGGCGGTTGTTCCGGACTCGAACCGGATTTCCCTTTTACATCTACTCAGCTAACAACTTTTCAAACCGTATCTTCTTTTATCAGTATTCATTTTTATTCATTCTACCATAATCATTCAAAAAATTCAATATATCAAAAAAATTTTTGTTTTCTGATACTTTTGCACTTAAAATCAACACTTTTGCATAAGCACTGTAAAATTGTTGACAATTACAGTAAACCGTACTAAAATTAAATAAATTATCGAAAGGCAGATGGACAAAATGATAAGAATGGTCAATCTTATAAATCATAAGGTGTTTTTGTCTGTTTGCATTTAAACTAACTGTATTTCACGTAAACACAAAGGCACTTCCGCATTTTTCGGAGGTGCCGATTTTTTTAGGAGGAATTATTATGATTTTCACGGAAAAGAAAATAACGTTAAAAAACGGAACAACAGCAATACTCAAAACTCCTGAAATTAAAGATGCTGAAATGATGCTTAAGCTTATAAAAACAGCAAGCGGTGAAACAGATTTTCTTGTAAGATACAAAGAAGATTGGGAAGAAACTACTGTAGAAGGCGAAGAAAAATGGATAAAAAGTAACCGTGAGTCTGAAAAAGATTATGTTATTTCCTGCTACATTGACGGTAATGTTGTCGGGTGCTGTGAAATTTCCTTTATGGACGGTTCAAAAACCTTTCACAGAGCAGGTATCGGAATATCGGTGCTAAAAAAATACTGGAATATAGGTATCGGAACTGCTATGTTCAGTGAAATTATAACTCTTGCTGAAAAGCATCAAGGAACAGAAATAGCTGAACTTGAATATATCGAAGGAAATGACAGAGCCAGAGCACTTTATGAAAAATTCGGTTTTAAGGAAGTATGCGTAAAACCGAAAGCATATAAACTCAGAAACGGAGCTTATCAGAATTCGGTTTATATGCAGAAAATTTTATAAATCCGAGGAAAAAAATATGAGCACACAGAATATTTTTGACAATCAGATATTTTTTGATGGCTATAAAACCTTGCGTGACAGCGATTGTAATGCTAATGATTTAATTGAGCAACCGGCAATGAAAAAGCTTCTGCCTGACTTATCAGGCAAGGCTGTGCTCGATTTAGGCTGCGGCTACGGACACAACTGTATTGATTTTGTCAAAAAGGGTGCAAAGAAGGTTGTGGGTATTGATATCTCCGAAAAGATGCTTGAGGTCGCAAAAAATATATCCTCACATGAAAAAATCAGCTACATAAATATGAATATGACCGAAATAGGAAATTCAGCTGAACGCTTTGATTTTATATACAGCTCTCTTGCTTTTCATTACATAAAGGATTTCAACACCTTTGCTGAAACGCTGTATTCGGTTATGAATATGGGAGGACAGCTCTTATTTTCACAGGAACACCCTATTATTACTGCAACAATTGACGGAAAAGGACATTTCAATAAGGACGGGGACGGAAACAGAATTTCATATACGTTTTCTGACTATAACCGTTCGGGAGAGCGAAGGGTTCATTGGTATGTTGACGGTGTAATTAAATATCACAGAACCTTCAGTGATGTTATAAACGCACTTGCAAAAGCGGGCTTTACCGTAGAAGAAATCTGTGAGCCTACCCCTGAAGAATGGGCAATAGAAAAGCTACCCACAATGGCAAAGGAATATATTAAGCCCAACTTTTTGATAGTTAAAGCAAAGAAGGGATAAGTTATGAAATTAGTTATAATTTTCGGCGGTATTTCCGTGGGTAAAATGACTGTCGGGCAAGAGCTTGCAAAAATCACTGACCTTAAATTGTTTCATAATCACGTAACGATAGAACCTGTAATAGAGCTTTTCGGAGATTATGAAGGTAAAACAGTAAGTCGGTTAAGGCAGGTTATATTTGAAGAATTCTCAAAAAGTGACAATTACGGAATGATATTTACGTATGTCTGGGCGTTTGATATGCAAAGCGACTGGGATTACATAAGCTACGTTTCAGATTTATTCAAAAAGCAGAATGCAGAGGTTTATTATGTTGAGCTTACGGCGCCTCAGGATATAAGACTTCAAAGAAATATAACGGAAAACAGACTTCTTAATAAGCCCTCAAAGCGAAACCTCTCTTTTTCCAGACAGAATTTAATTGACACAGATAAAAAATACAGAACCGAAAGCTATGACGGCGAAATAAAATTTCCGAATTATATTAAAATTGATAATTCAGACCTTGAAGCTGAAGCTGTTGCAAAAATGATAAAGGACAGCTTTAATTTATAAGGAGCTATAATGAAAAAAGTTATTATAATCGGCTGCCCGGGAAGCGGTAAAAGCACATTTGCAAGAGCATTACAAGAAAAAACAGGCTTACCGTTGTTTTATCTCGATATGCTTTATTGGAATAAGGATAAAACAACTGTTTCAAAAGATGTTTTCCGTGAAAGGCTAAAGAATGTTTTATCAAAGGATAAATGGATAATTGACGGAAACTACGGCAGCACTATGGAAATGAGAATGCTTGAATGTGATACCGTTTTTTTTCTTGATTTTGATGTTGAGATCTGCCTTTCAGGGATAAAAGAAAGACAGGGAAAATATCGGCCTGATATGCCTTGGGTAGCAACGGAGGATGACAGAGAATTTCTTCAGTTTATAAGAAGCTTTGAAACAGAAAGCAAACCGAAAATTATTGAGCTTTTTGAAAAATATAGGAATAAGAATATAATCATTTTTAACAGCAGAAATGAAGCGGAATTATATATTGAAAAAATAGTGTGATAAAATGAAAATCATCAATACTTGTGACAGAATAAAATCAGTTTTTGCTGACGGCTTCAGCATAGATTTATGGCGCAAATATGCAAAGGAAATATCAGAAGCTCTGCCGTCAAAGTGTGAAAACGATGCAAAGGAATATGATTTTAATAAAAGTGTGCTTCCCGTTATTGAAGCAGCTTTATGTGAGGATAAGCTCGACTTTGTCAGCAGAAGCTTTCAGCTGGTAATTGATACACTGAATGATAATTTGTCAGAGCTTTTTGATACTGAGCCTGATATCAATATTATTTTATATCTGGGACTTTGTAACGGTGCGGGTTGGGCAACTACACTTGAGGGTAAAAATACAGTTCTTCTTGGTGTAGAAAAAATCATCGAGCTTAATTGGGGCGATGAAACAAATATGCGTGCCCTGATACTGCACGAAATCGGTCATTTGTGGCATAAACTGAACGGCAATACGAATATCAGGGAATTTACAAAACGTCGAAAAGGTGTTGCTCAGCTTTACTGTGAAGGTGTTGCAATGGTTTGCGAGCACATTCTGTGCGGTAACAGTGAATTTTATCATCAGGATAAAAACGGATGGCTTTGTTGGTGCTACAAAAACGAAAACGAAATAAAAAGAGAATATCTCCGCCGCCTTGACAAAAAGATAAGTATTCAGGATTTCTTCGGTGATTGGTGTTCATATAACGGACGGTCCGACGTTGGATATTTTCTCGGCTGCCGTTTTGTACGGTATCTTATGAAAACGTATTCATTGAAAGAAATTGCAAACATGAAGTATCGGGCATTAAATAAAGCTTTTACAGAATTTGCCGATACAGTTATTGAGCCGCTGAAAACCGATGAGTATTCCATGTGTTCAAATATATGGAATATGAAATCTCAACCGCTTACCGAAAAATGGAGAGAAGAAATTACATCGGGCAACAGACTCGTCTTCATTTATAAGATTAACGGTGAGTTTATAGGCGAAGGTGCATTGGTTTTAGATGCAAAAGATGCTGATTATACTATACCTTCCAAGCGAGTCTATGTTTCAAGAATGATTGTCAAAAAAGAATACCGAAAACGCGGTATCGGAAGTGAAATTCTTGAATTTCTTATGCGTAAGGCTATAGAAATGGGATATTCTGAAATAACCGTCGGTGTTAATAAGGATAACGTAAATGCCTTGCATCTTTACCGCAAATATGGTTTCACAGAAGTTCTTTTTGACGGTGAAGATGAACACGGAGAATATTTCAAACTGATGAAGAGGTTATAAAATGATTGACTATACAAAAATAAACTCTGAAACGTGGGATTTGTGGGCAGAAAACGGCTGTGAATGGTCTTTACCCATAAAGCACGAAGAGTACGAAAAAACTAATGCAGATAATTTTACAGTTTATCTCACCCCCTGTATTACCGTTCCGAATAATTGGTTTGGTGATTTGAAAGGCAAAAAGGTGTTAGGACTTGCAAGCGGCGGCGGTCAGCAGATGCCGGTGTTTTCAAAGTTAGGAGCAGTTTGTACCGTATTTGATTATTCAGACAAACAGCTTGAAGCAGAAAAAATGGTGTCCGAAAGAGAAGGCTACAGCATTGAAATTATCAAAGGCGATATGTCAAAGCCTCTTCCCTTCCAAGATGAAAGCTTTGATTTGATTTTTCACCCTGTTTCAAACGTTTATATTGAAGATGTTTATTCTGTTTGGAACGAGTGCTACAGAATACTCAAAAAAGGCGGCAGCTTGCTTTCAGGACTTGATAACGGTATCAGTTATTTGTTTGATGAAAGTGCTCCGCTGCAGGTCGTTAATCCCTTACCGTTCAATCCTCTTAAAATGTCTGAAGAAAAACGAAATGAAATGATTGCAAACGGTAACGGCATACAGTTCAGTCATACGTTAGATGAACAAATCGGCGGTCAGCTCAAAGCAGGATTTACACTTAAAGCATTATACGAAGACCGTGACAGAGAGGGCGGAAGTGAAATCGGAAAATACTATCCGCAGTATTTTGCTACACTGGCTATTAAATAAAAACCGAGAAGCCGTAGCCTCCCGGTAAATTAGTTATTTCAAAAGCCAAACGTAATCCTGACGGCAGTCAATGCGATAATCAACATAGACAGTTTTATCAACAATCTGATATATCTGTATTGATGTTTGGGTATGTATGCACCTGAAAACCACGTGCATCGGTTAGGCATTTTCTGCAAAGATGATGCTGTTTTTTGAAAGTCCTCAACAAGTTTTTCAGCCGCAGACGGACTGCCTTTTGCTAAAAATGCAGCGTGAGAAACAAGCATTTTCTTTGCTTTTTCGGACACGGTTACAGAATAAAAATCATTATCCATCGTAAGCCTCCGAAATTGCCGCTTTCATAGCTAAAGCAACATCATCAACGGAGTATCCTCTTTCACCGTTTATTCTTGCTTCTTCGACAGCAAGAAGTTCTTCACGGAGTGCAAGCATTTTTTCACGTCTTGTAAAAGCTTCGATGTCCATAACAACCAAATCGCCCTCACCGTTTTTGATAAGATAAATCGGTTCGCCTGTCTTTTTTGCAAAGCTCTGCAATTTCATTGTAATTCTGTCTGATTGCTGCTGATGGGCGTATATTCATAAACTCAACTCCGTGTAGTATTATTCTGATCAAATTGTATGTAAATTATACTACAATGTCAACATATTTTCATTTAAGGTGATATCCGGATTAATTTTCAAAAAACATTTAACTATTAAAGGAGAATAAAGATATGCCTGTTTTTACAATAACATTCTGTGTGATTATCATTTTGTTTTATATCCTCGATAATTTCATCGTAATTCCAAAAACAGAAGCTGTGACATTCAAAGAAAAGCTGTGGGCAGGGCATAATAAAGGCTTCATAAATCACGCTCTGCATCTGTCCGAAAAGAAAATCAAAAAGGGGCAAATATGGCGGCTTGTTTCCTCTTCCCTTCTTCACGTGGGTACAGTTCATATTGTTTTTAATATTGTGGCAGTTTTTATTGCCTCCCGGGCAGTAGAATCTCAACTGGGTGCAATAAAAACAGCAATATGCTTTATCGGTGCAACACTTGTTTCAGGACTTTTTATGACATTTATCTACAAGCTTCAGGAGGGTGAAGGAGCATCACCCGGCATATACGGACTGATTGCAGTTTTTATTATACTTGCTGTTAAAAACGGAACTGTTTTCTTCTCTCCTATACATTGGACAGCATTGATTGTTCTTGCAATTTACACAGTCAGCGGAATGTTTATGGGCAAAGCAACTGCTTTTGAGCATATTTCCGGTTTTACAGGCGGTCTGTTGATGGGATTTATTTTGTTATAAGCCGAAAGGATAATTTATATGAACACAGATTTTATCAAATGCGGAGAATTTATAAATTATGCTTGAAAAGATGAATGAATTTTTTGATAAACGGTTAGACGGTTATGATGAGCATATGATGACAAGCATTGAAGGTTCTGATGTGTTTTATCCATATACAGCCGATTTGTTACCTAAAATCAATAAAGACGTAATACTTGATTTAGGCTGCGGTACGGGGTTGGAATTAGAGCAATATTTCAGACTTAACCCTTCTGCGCGAGTAACAGGCATTGACCTGACAAAATCGATGCTGAACGTATTGAAAAATAAGTTTCCCGAAAAGGAGATGACGTTGATTTGCGGCTCATATTTTGACGTGCCCTTTGATGAAAACACTTTTGATGCCGCAGTTTCCGTCGAATCTCTGCATCATTTTACAAAAGAAGAAAAAATCCCGCTTTACAGAAAGCTCTTCAAGGCATTAAAAGGCGGCGGATATTTCATTCTTACCGATTATTTTGCTCTGACAGATGAATACGAAAGGATGTTCCGGAATGAATTGCTTCATATCAAAAGAGAGCAAGGCATTGATGATAACGGGTTTTACCATTATGATACACCTTTGACTGTTGAGCACGAAAAAGAAGCCTTAATTGCTGCAGGTTTTTCTTCCGTAACAGTGTTAAATCAATGGGGAGCAACCTTTACGTTAAAGGCAGGAAAGCAGGAGTAATTATGACAAACGAAGATATATTAAAAATTGCACTTCAGCAGTCAGCTTATGACTGTAACTGTGATGCGGCAGATTTTTTATCCGATGAAAACAAGGTGGTGCTGTCACAGAAAAATGATAAGGCAAGGGTATATATGCCTTTGCCTCTTGAATGTGATTTGGTTTCATACGGCAACAATATCGTGGCTCAGGTCAGTCCGAGAATGAAAGAAGCTGTGGAGTGGTATATCGGGAAATTTCCCGTTGAGCATTGTTTTGAATCACCAAACGTAATTGCTCTTAATGAAAAACTGTCTGAATTTAACTATAAGGTCTGTTTTATGGCGGAGTATTTTTTGCCTGACGTTGATATTCTGAGAGAATTACCCTGTAATTATGAAATAAAGGTTTTATACCCTGATGATTTTCAGGCGTATTACACTAAAGACTGGGGAAATGCCTTGTGCGAAAAACGAAAGCATCTTGATAAGCTTGCTGTTGGTGCATTTCATAAGGGTAAGCTTATCGGTCTTGCAGGATGCTCTGCTGATTGTGAAACAATGTATCAGATAGGCGTTGACGTTTTGCCTGAATACAGAAGGAAGGGTGTTGCTTCTGCAATCACAAGCAGACTTGCCGTTGAAACGCTGAAAATGGGAAAAGTTCCCTTTTACTGTGCGGCGTGGTCGAATATCGGCTCTGTCAGAAATGCAATAAAATGCGGCTTCAGACCGGCCTGGGTGGAGCTTACTGCAAGAGATAGTGAATTCGTTGATAAAATGAACAATTAGGCAATATATGAATTTAGTCTGTTGAACAACTGAAAGGATGTATTAATGAATAAATATCTTAAAAATTTTAATCGCATAGAATTTGTTGTTACTACGGCTTGTACGGGCAATTGTAAGCATTGTTCACAGGGTGAGCATAATAAAAACCTCACTCTTGATGCTGTTAAAGCTTCAGAGGTTGTGAGAAAAACGGCAGAGCTTTATAACATCAAATCTATTATGACCTTTGGCGGTGAAGCCTTGCTTTGCCCTGATACTGTATGCGAAATACATAAAGCGGCAAGAGAAATGAAAATTCCCAAAAGACAGCTTATAACCAACGGCTATTTCACAGAAAACACCGCTGAAATAAAAGAAGCGGCAAAGAAGATAATTGAAAGCGGTGTCAATGAAATTCTTATTTCCGTTGATGCCTTTCATCAGGAAACAATACCTCTCAGCTTTGTAAAATTATTTGCTGATGCTGTCAATACGTCAGATATCAACGTCCTTCTTAATCCCGCTTGGCTTAAAAATCCAGATGATAACAACATCTATAACATAAAAACAAAAAGTATATTAGAAGAATTCAGAAACAGCGGTATCAATGTTTGTGACGGTAATGTGATTTTTCCCGAAGGCAATGCCCTCAAATATTTTGAAAGTTATTTTAACCCGAACGAAAAAATCATAAATCCCTACGAGGAAAACCCTTATGATATAAAAGCAATTTCAATAGATGCTGACGGAAGCATTTTTGGCAGCAATATTTACCGTCAGGATATATGTGATATTCTTGCTTCTTATAATCCGTGAAAATCAGGATATATTCTATGTAGAACTCAGTTTTTTCTGAGTTCTTATTTTTATCCGAAAGCATCACATATCTTTTTTATCGTCAGTAGCAGGATTATCAAGCAATTTTCCGTTTTCTGAAAAACGTGAGCCGTGACACGAACAATCCCAGGAATGTTCTGCCTCGTTATATTTAAGTGCACATCCAAGATGCGGACAGCGTGGCACTGTAGGTGTAATAATTCCCATAACTGCTTCAAATATATTTACAGCCAATTGCGGTCTGAACACACTTCGTGACGGTGAAAATACAGAAGCACAGGGATTTCCCTTTCCGATTATCATATCTGAAATTATCTCAGCACCCGCCATAGCTAAGGTCATTCCCCATTTGTTGAAACCTGTTACAGCATATACGTCAGGAAGTGCTTCTGAATACTGACCGATATAAGAAACACCGTCAAGCGTCATACAATCCTGAGCTGCCCATTTTGCAACGGTGTGAGCATCCTTATAGTATTTATCCTTGAATTCCTCAAGCTCTTTCCAGCATCCGCCTTTTTTACCCGTTCGGTGATCTCCGCCGCCTACGAATAACAGATCCTTATAATTTCTGAATGACATTCCTTTGTCTGCTTCATCTACGTACATTCCGTTTACGTCAGATGCATTTCTGAGTGCTGTTACGTAAGAACGGTGCTGATACAGCTTCAGTGAATAACCGCCGTGCTTATTATATATGGGAAAATGCGTTGCCACTATAAGCTTTTTGAAAGATATTTCCCCCTGATGTGTAACAGCCTTATAAGGCTTCATATTAATGACCTTTGTTTTTTCAAAAATCGGAAGCTCTTCTGAAATTTTATAAGCAAATTTCAGAGGATGAAACTGTGCCTGATTTTTTACCTTTACGGCACCGGTAATTTCAAACGGCAGATTTTGTGCCATAGAAAACTCAGCTTTTACACCTAATTTGTTCAAGGCTTTGATTTCATCCTCTATTTTTTTCCTGTCATTCAATGAATAGACGTAGGAGTCTTTTATTTCATAATCACAGTCGATATCACGGCAAAGACGGCTGAAGCATTCCCCTGCTTTTACCTGTGCATCAAGATACATTTTTGCCTTTTCTTCACCGAAGCGTTTTATCATTTTATCATAACACAAGCTGTGAGCTAAGGTAATTTTTGCGGTCGTATTTTTTGTAACACCGCTGCATATTCTGTCTGCCTCAGCAACAATGCAGTCAACACCCTTGCTTTTCAGCATATAAGCACACAGTATTCCTGCTATACCGCCGCCTATAATAAGTACGTCTGTGCTTTTATTACCCGTAAGCTGTTCTTTTTCTTCCCGTTTTACAGTCTGTTCCCATATTGAAAGCATATAAAAAATCCCCCGACATAAAATAATCTGCTTATATTTTTGGCAGAGATAAAAAAGATATTCGTTACAGGAAAAACAAACCTTACGGATAAATATGTTCAATAAATTTTACAAAAATTAAATTTTTCGTTGACGAAGTTTCTGAGTAATTATATAATCTATACGTAAAATCTTTTCCGAAAAGAAAGGAACCGATATGCTTAAAAGATTTATAAAATACTATAAACCTCACAAAAAAATGCTTATACTTGATATGGGTGCTTCCCTGCTGATTTCTGTAATCGGTATGGTTTATCCCATTGTTACGGATAAAATGCTGAATATTTACATTCCCGAAAAAATGTATTCTACCATTGTAATTGCGGGAATTATAGTTCTTGTTCTTTACGTAATAAGAATGCTTCTCAGATATTTTGTGCAGTATTACGGACACGTTATCGGTGTTAAGATGCAGTCACAGATGAGAAAGGATTTATTCTCACATCTGCAGAAGCTTCCCTTTAGTTATTTTGATAACAATGAAACAGGTAAAATAATGACAAGGCTTACAAGTGACCTTTTTGAAGTCTGTGAGCTTGCACATCACGGACCTGAAAATCTGCTTATAAGCGTTGTAATGATAGTGCTGTCGTTTATTTACCTTGTTACAATTGAGCCTATTCTTACGGTTATTGTTTTTGTCTGCGTTCCTCTTCTTGCTGTTGTTACAATGCATTACAGAAAGGCTATGAAAAAAGCCTTCGACGACAGAAGAAAAAGTAATGCCGTAATCAATGCGGCTGTTGAAAGCAGTGTTACGGGAATAAGAGTTACAAAGGCATATACAAACACAAAAAAGGAAGTTGAAAAATTCACAAAGGGTGACAATGAATTTGTAAATTCTTCAGGCCGTGCTTATGATGCCATGGCAAAATTTCACTCTTCAACCACATTTGTAACGGATATTTTCAACGTATTCATTCTTATTGCAGGCGGTCTTTTCTTGTATTCAGACAGGATTTCCTTCGGTGATTATTCCACCTTTATTGTTTCCGTAAATCTTTTCATAGGACCTGTAAACACTCTTATCGGCTTTATGGAGCAGTTCCAGAACGGAGTCAGCGGCTTCCGCCGTTTTCTTGAGGTTATGGATGAAGAGCCTGAAAAAGAAAGAGAAGATGCAAAGGAACTGAGAAACGTTCAGGGAGAAATTGAATTCAGAAACGTTTCTTACTCATACGATAAGTCAAAGGAAGTTCTTCATAACATAAATCTCAGACTTGAAAAAGGCAGAAAGTTAGCCTTGGTAGGTCCTTCGGGCGGAGGCAAAACCACACTTTGCCACTTGCTTCCCAATTTCTACAGAATTGACGATGACAACGGTGCTATTTTAATAGACGGCACGGATATCAAGGAATTTACACTTGACTCACTTAGAAAGAATATCGGTATCGTTCAGCAGGACGTTTTCCTTTTTGCAGGTACAATAAGAGAAAATATTCTTTACGGTAAGCCTGATGCTACGGAAGAGGAAATGATAAAAGCGGCAGAGAAGGCGAATATACACGATTATATTCTTACTTTGGAAAAAGGCTATGATACCGAAATAGGTGAACGCGGTGTAAAGCTTTCAGGCGGTCAGAAGCAAAGACTGAGTATTGCAAGAGTTTTTCTTAAAGATCCGCAGATATTAATTCTCGATGAAGCCACAAGCGCTCTTGATAACACAACCGAGGTTTTAATTCAGCACGCACTTGACGAATTATGTAAGGGCAGAACAACGTTTGTTGTTGCACACAGACTTTCTACGATCAGAAATGCTGATGAAATTGCAGTTGTTATGAACGGCAACATTACGGAAAGAGGCACTCACGAAGAGCTTATGACTGCTGACGGAACATATAAAAAGCTCTATGCATTACAGTTCAGAGATAATGATATATTTGAATAAGATTAAAAAGTATTTCTGTTTTTGCAGGAATACTTTTTTTGTTTTTATGTTGTAGATAACGTTTTTGTGTGATAAAATGAAAAAAAATACCTACGGGGTGATAAAATTATGCATAATAAGGTTTACGTAACGTCACAGCCTTATAACGCTAAAGGGGACGGAAAAACCAATGACCGTCAGGCAATACAGAACGCTATTGACGATATGTATAAATTGGGCGGAGGCACTGTAATTCTCAGTGAAAATAAAGTGTTTCTCAGCGGTAATATAATATTGCGTGATAATACTGAGCTTCATTTTGAGGACGGTGCCGAGCTTTTTCAGAGCAGCTTCGCAGAGGATTATGTAAAGCCCTATAATGATACGACCGTACCGCATAAGCCTCAATACGGACATAATATTTCCCCTGATATAAAATGGAGTCATCTGTGGTATTATAACTACCCTCTTATTTTTGCAAAGGAAGGCACGAAAAACATAAAAATTACGGGAAACGGTACTATCAGAATGATGCCCGATACAGTGCCTGAGCTGATTTTCAAGGTCTGTCCCATTGGCTTTTACAGGGTTGACGGCTTTACTGTTTCCGACGTTCATATTACTGACTATCACTCTTATGCTATGATGCCCTTTACAAGCAAAAACGGACTTATAAAAAACGTTAAAATTGACAAGTGGAGCCACGGAAACGGTGACGGAATTTGTCTTATGAACTGTCAGAATATTCGTATAACAGGCTGTACTATGCATACGGGCGACGACTCAGTTTATATATTCTCATCATATAAGGATCCGAGAAAAAGCGAGTGGTGGTCCTCAGATGAGCCCCAGCCCTCACTTAATATAGAAATTGACCACAATCATCTGAAATCAAATCACTGCAAGGCTTTCGGTATGATTTTATGGGGAATTGACTGCCCTGACCAGAGTAAAATCGAAGTAAGAAATCTCTATATTCACGATAATTACTTTGAAACTATGGGCAACTGGAATTATAATCCCTATACGACAAGGGCGGGATATCCGCCCGTAACCCACGTGAGATTTGAAAATAACATTATTGATGCAATCGAACCGAATTTCTTTGAAACTCAGATTACGGATATGAACTATTTCCATTCTTCAAAATCCTTCATAAACGGCGGCTTTGAAAACGGCGGTCTTGTTTTCTGGAGCACAAAGAAAAACAGTAATCCCGACTCAGCAGGAGTAGGCTATGATAACGTAGGTCAATGTGACAGTGCATACGGTTATATTTCACATCTTGACGAAGGAGATGCCGCAATTTATCAGGGACTTTATATTTCTTCCGCCGAGCCTTGCTGCTTCTGGGCAAAGGTTCAGACGTCAGGGGTTACCTGCCGAATGTTTGTAAGGAACCTTGAAACAGGTGAAACCGTTGCATATAAGGATTTCTGTAACACCGAATGGGAGGACGTTCAGCTTGATTTTACGGTTCCCGTAAGCACAAATTACCATATCGGAATTGAAAGCGGTGAAGCAAAAGAAGGCTTTGCAAGAATTGACAATGCAACCCTTCTCGGCAACTGTGAAGCCGCCTTCGGATATAAGCGCGTGGGAACGGATTATCAGAGAACCTGGAAGCCCTTATACTACTATAATCCTGAATTATGGAAAACCGAAGATCCGGCAAATTTATAATACGTAATAAAATCAAAAAAAATCCCGCAGAGAACAGGAGTTTTCCTTTTCTCTGCGGGGTTTCTTAATTGTATTCATTTATCTTCGAGGCAATTTCTCTGAGCTGTTTTCTTGAGGAAACACCCAGCTTACCGTACAGATTTTTATTATGGTATTTAAGTGTATTTTCCGTGATATTCAACAAAGTGAGAATTTCTTTTGTAGATTTACCTTCAATATAGCAGTTATAAACCTTATTCTCCGTATTTGTAAGCATTTTAAGTCCGTTTATAAAGCTTTTATATTCATCAGAATTAAAAAATTCAACAGCCGCTTCATCTTCTTCCGAAGGCTTTATACATTGACTGTTTTCAACCTGAGTATTTTCATTGACGGTTATTTCATTTTCCGTCAAAACGCTTTTCTCTGAGGGCAAGACCTGCTTTACACCGTCCTGAGTGAGAAGACACATACATATAAGAAACAGCTCTGTGATAATATAAGAAACGGAAAGAATTTCAAAATCAATTCTTACAAACTGTTCTAAAAGCCAGACACCGATATTCATAAATACAGCCGCACCTATTATCACAGCTATCAATCCGTTTGCTTTCTTTTTAACAGCATTAATTATAATCGCAATTACCATACTGAGAAAATAGCCGACAAGATAAATAAGATAAACTATATGCAACGGACCGTAAACCTTATTCAAGGCGCTTACGCCGTCAACAATCACCAAAGATACCTCTTTATAGTAAATATCAGAATATCCCGGTGTTGCGGCAATAAGGAAAACTGCAAATCCGACACAAACAAGAAAAACAGGAACATACCTCTTAAAATTGAATTTCAGAACCTTCAGAACAATCATCAGCATTGACATCGGAAGGAATACCGAGCCCAGATATGAAAACCGATTTGCAGCCAATGCTTCATTCAGGGTATCGGAAACGGACAAAAGAAAATAACCCGAATTTACCACAAAAACAGAAGAAAACAAAAGAAGATACCACACTTCTTTTTTCTTTATGCTGACGAAATATACGATAAGCATAATTAGTGCCGCTATTGCACAAACGGCATAAACAACACTTATACTTGCCGTTTTCTCTCCTATTGTCATACAACCGGAAAAACAAAACAACAAAAATATCAATTCTGCAATTAATGCGGATAACCTTTTCATAAAAACTCCCTCAGGCGACTGAAAATATCAAAATAAGCCGTCCCCACACTTTTTCCTACACTAAAACAGTGAAGAAAACTTAAAACCCACACTTTTTTTCGAGGAAAGTGTGTGGACAGACTGTGTATTTTATAAATAAAATCTTAATTGCAAGATAATTTAAGGAGGGAATATATCTTGCTTCGCCAACTGAAAGGGTTCCCTCTGAAATACAGTTTTTTCTGTATTTTGGTTTCTGTCCACGCTCCAACGAAAACAGAAACCGCCCTTTTTATTATAATAACAAAAATAATATTTCAGTGTCAAGTAAGCACTGAAGTGAATCAAGGGAGACGATTGAATGAAAAACAAATCCTCACATTTAAGACTTCTGAGTATGCTTCTCAGTGTGCTTTTGCTGGTCGGAATTGTTCCCATACCGCAAGTAAACGGTACAACTACAATAGACGCAATATACCTCTCGGTAATATCACCCGATTATTCGTTAGGTGAGGGCTACTACAACTGTTACACAGAACCAGCTGTTACCCTCTCAGGTGAAGGCTATTCTTTAAGCTCTGTTTATGACGACGATGTATCTACGATAAACGGCATCCGCTGGATAAATTCAACTACATCCACTGACAAAATAATGTATCCTAACATTCATTCCTTTGAAGAGGGGAACAAGTACAGTGCTGTTTTATATTTTGAAGCAGAAGAAGGCTACGAATTCAAGCGTGAAAATAACTACATTACACAGGTAAAATGCTACGTCAACGGAAATCTTCTTACCGGCACTAACGGATATACGTTCGTTATAGAAAATAATGCAAGAAAATACGTTGCCGTAAGAATTGAGTTCGGCGAGCTGTCACATACGAGAATACCTGAAATAGACGTTATTAACCTTGATGCACCCGCAGACGGAAACCATCCTGACGTATCGGCTACACCAAATCCTGATCTGGAGCATTACACAGACTGGAAAATAACGTCTATTATGTGGCATAAGGGTAAGGATAATTCGGGAACTTATATGGATAAAAACGCCACCTTTGAAGACGGTACATATTACACGGTCGAAATTTTTGTACAGGCAAATCGAGGCTTCCGGTTTGAAACAAACATTTATGACATCGTAACGACAACCACAACCGTCGGCTCAGAAGAAGCAGAAATTATCTATGCTGAAACAAACGGCGTAGGCTACGGTTTCACAAAAACATATTACGTAAATAAAACTGTTTCTGACGTTCACATTTCAGGCATAAAAAAACCTGTAGCAGGTGAAACCGTCAACTATGAATATACCTACGACACAACCAAGGGATATTACGTTGACACAATAACCTGGGACTGTGAATATCCGTATAAGGAAATGAGCCCCGGTGAAAAATTCGAGGCAGGAAAAGAATACACAGTAAAGCTTGCAATTAGACCTAAGGACGGTTATAGCCTGAAGTTAGGCGAAAACGAAGGAGAATTAGGCATTAATGCAACAATAAACGGTATAGTCGATGATTGTCCTATAGGCGGAGCTATTTACGGACTTATTCAGTGCTCATTTACCGTTCCCGAAGCACATACCTGCACACCTGCGGCTGAATACAGTCAAAACAATAAGGGACATTGGAAGAACTGTTCCGTTTGCGGTGAAATGATAGGCTCTGTTGAAAAGCATATTGATAACGACAGCACTATGGGTGAATGTGATATCTGCGGACACACCTTCCCTCACGTTTGCACCCCTTCAGCGTGGATCGGAACTGCCACCGGTCACAGAAAGGACTGCACTGTCTGCGGAAAAAATATGAAGCCCGAACAGGAACACAGCAACTCTGACTGGCAGAAGGACTCAAGCGGTCATTGGAAGTATTGTACCGTTTGTAATACCACAACTGTTGCAAAATCAGGTCATATCGACTCCGCATGGCAGACAGATGCAAGCGGTCATTGGAAGCACTGTACCGCTTGCGGCATCACAACAGTAAATAAAGCTTCTCATCTTGACAGTAACGGCGATGAAAAATGTGATGCTTGTTTATACGGTATGCCCAACCCCGTTGAAACTAAGCTTCTTACTAATAATACAACAGATATCGCAGTTGACCACAGCTCAAAAATTATTACTGTTAAGGATAAAAATACCGTAAAACTGCTTACAGACAATATCACAAACGAATACTATTCCGTTAAAGATAAGGACGGAAATGACGTTAACGCTGATAAGGAATTAGGAACGGGAACTAAGGTTCTTATACTCGACAAAAAAGGAAATACCGTTTCAGAATATACTGTTTTTGTAGCTTTTGATGTTGACGGTAACGGCAGAGTACAGGCAAAGGATGCCCGCCTTGCACTGCGAACCTCCGTTGAGCTTGAAACTCTTACGGGTATATACTTTACGGCCGCAGACACAAACAGTGACAGCAAAATCACTGCTACGGATGCAAGAAAAATCCTCAGATACTCAGTTGGTCTTGATTAATTTATAAGGAGAAACGCTATGGGACTTTTTGACAAAAAAATCTGTGATATATGTTCTGAAAAAATCGGTCTTTTAGGCAACCGAAAGCTTGAAGACGGCAATATCTGCAAGGACTGTGCAAAAAAATTATCCCCGTTTTTCAGTGACAGAAGACGTTCAACTCTTGAAGAAATAAAAGGTCAGCTCAATTACAGAGAACAGAACCGCCGTAATCTTTCCGCATTTTCGCCTTCAATGTGTCTTGGTGAAAATGAAAAGGTTTATATTGATACCGCAAAATCAAATTTCATTATTTCAAGAAACACACCGAGAGATTGGGATGAAGAAAATCCCGATATCATACCCATATCCTCCGTATTATCCTGCAATTTAAGAATTGACGAGGACAGAGATGAAATATATTATGAGGGAAATGACGGACAGCAATTAAGCTACAATCCGCCCCGCTATAATTTCTCCTATGACTTCTATATCGAAATGAACGTCAATCATCCGTATTTTGATGAAATCAGCATAAAGCTGAACAATTTCTCTGTTGAAGGTATGGGGACTGTTGAGTACAACAATTTACAGCAGACAGCTATGCAGATAATCGGATTATTCAATAACGGCAGTGTAAATAACGGCTGCAATAACGGCTTCTCCCCTGTTCAGACTCAGCAGTACCCGAATGCTTCAGGAAGCTTCAACATGAACGGTTATCAGCAGAATACTTATGTACAGCAACCAAATCAATATACACCTCAGCAGAATATGTATCAGCAGAATACCTATCAGCAGCCAAATCAGTTTTCTCAGCAGAACACCTTTATGAACAATCAACAGCAGTTTAATCAGCAGTTCAATCAGCCTCAGCAGAACAGCTGGATTTGTCCTGTCTGCTCTCAGCAGAATTACGGTAAATTCTGCAGTAATTGCGGCAGAAGCGCTTTCTGAGAAGAGATAAGCTGATTAATGCAGAATAATTTTTAAGGGCAGTATCAATCACGATACTGCCCTTTCGGTATTTTATTAAGCTTTTGCTCAAACCCCGTATAATACCCAGACGTAAATATAAGTGGGAATAATTGCGGCAAGGGTGAACGGAATACCTATTTTGAAGAAATCCTTATTCTTAACCTCATAGCCTTCTTTTCTGAATATTCCAATACCCGTAATATTTGCCGATGCACCTATGGGAGTACAGTTACCACCGAGAGTAGCACCTGAAAGAAGACCGAAATAAAGAGGTGTGGGATCAACTTCAAGCACTGAAGCCAAGCCTGCCACAACGGGAATCATTGTTGCAACGTAAGGAATGTTATCAATAAATGCGGATATGAGAACGGAGCCCCAGACAATAATTGTATAAAGAAGGAAAACGTTACCGCCGCCTACGGAAGCTAACAGATTGGCGGCTTCTTTGATTACACCCTGAGCTGAAATACCGCCTATCATAAGGAAAAGACCGAGAAGAATTCCGATTGTTGTGAAATCAATTTCCTTGAGAGGCTCAATAACGGAGGAGATATTTTTATTCTTAATGAACGTGTATATAAGACCGACCACAAGAAGAGCACAGCAGATAAGACCGTTTGTTTCATCGGGTTTTTCAGGTACAAATGAAACAACGACAAGAAGAAGCAGGGCGGCAATCAGAAGATAGGAAGGAACCATATCCGTTACCTTTGTACGAACGGTATTCTTTTCGATTTTCTTCGTATCCTTTCTGAAAATAACAAGTAAAATCAGCGCTGAAATCACGGCACCAAGCTCAACGGCAAAGAATATACTGGGCTTTCCGAGATACCAGAAGAAATCAAGGAAGGTCATATCAAAAGCAGAATCGAGCATAATTGCAGTTGTGTCACCGATAAGAGTGGCGGCACCCTGAAGATTTGAAGAAACTGCAACAGCAATAATAAAGGGAACGGGGTTTGTTTCAAGCTTTTTGCATATAGCAAGCGCTATGGGAGCAACCATAAGAACGGTTGCTACATTATCAACAAAGGCGGATATTATTCCTGCAAAAAGAGCTAATGCAACAGCCGCCTATTTAACGTTGGGAACCTTCTCCATAACAAGATCGGCAAGAAGCTGAGGCATTTTACTTTCGGTAAACAGTGCGACAAGTCCCATTGTTCCCACTATCATCAATATAACGTTAAAGTCAATAGAGCTGATAATTTCATTAACGGGAAGCATACCGCTTACAACAAATGTTGCACCCGATGCAAGTGCTATATAAGGGCGGTATTTAGAAAAAACAAGCATCAGCACATAGGTAACGGCAAAAAGGATAAGTGCAGGAAGCATATTTACTATACTCCGTTCAATTGATTTTCAGTGGATTTTGCCCACATAATGTAATTCTACGCTCTTTACTTTTGCAAGTCAACAATAGTTATTTTTTTATCAGAGTTATACTTTTTCTTCGATATGCACAAAAGCTGATATCGGTTTTTTATCATAACTCCCAAATAAAGTAATTTCTGTTGATTTTACTTTATTCTTTCACTATAATTTACTCGGAATGATTGTTTTTTGAGGAGCATTTAACAATGAAAGATTATACCCTGAGATATACAAAGCAAACACCCTTCAGAAATGACGAAATGTCCCTTCGTGAAGTGGAAAAATGTAATATTCCCGAGGATGGCTGGGAGAGATGGTCCTTACCCATAGGTAACGGCTTTTTCGGAGTGAACGTATTCGGAAGAACCGATGTGGAAAGACTTCTTATAACAGAAAACAGCCTTTCAAACCCCTGTACCTTCAGCGATAAATACAGAGGCGGTGCGGCAGGACTCAGCAATTTCTGTAATTTTTACCTGACCTTCGGACATAAACGGGTGAGAAATTACAGCCGCACACTTAACATAAACGATGCAGTTGCCCGTGTGGAATACGATTACAAAGGCGTAAGCTACAAAAGAGAGCATTTCACCTCTTACCCTGACAGAGTTTTTGTAACAAGGCTTTCGTGTAATAAAGAAAATGCACTCTCATTCACTTTAAGAAGTGAGGTTACTCTTAACAGACCTTTTCTTTTTGAAGAGGGTGACGGAATGGGAAAAAGTGCCGTAATTTCAACTGAAAACAATTCTATGACTGTTTCAGGCAAAATGGATTACTACAACATACTTTTTGAAGGCCGTCTTACAGTAAAAGCTGTAGGAGGAAGCATTACTGCCGAAAATAATGAGCTGAAAATCAACAACTGCACTGAAGCAATATTAATATTTACCTGTCTTACGAATTATAAGCCTGAAAGCAGAGTGTTTCTTGAAAATAATCCTAAGGAAAAGCTTGCCCCGTATAAGCATCCTCACGAAGACGTGTTAACTGTTATCACTTCAGCCGAAAAATTAACTTATGAAGAATTGCTTTCAAGACACATTGAGGACTATCATTCCCTTTTTAACAGGGCGGAAATATCCCTTTGTGCAGAAAGTGAAGATATAAACACGGATAAGCTTCTCAGCGGCTACAGAAGAACGAAAAATTCAAGATATCTTGAGGAAATGCTTTTCCAATTCGGAAGATATCTTCTTATAAGCTCCTCAAGAAAGGGCGGAAGACCTGCTAATCTTCAGGGAATATGGAACAGATATGACTCTTCTCCGTGGTCAGCCGGCTACTGGCATAATATCAACGTGCAGATGAACTACTGGCCCTCCTTCAACACTAATCTTCACGAGTGCTTTATTCCCTATATTGATTATTTCAATTCATATAAGCTCCTTGCAAAGAGAAATGCAGATGAATATATACGCAAATACTTCCCCGAAAGCTACTCAGAGGATAACGGAATTGCTATAGGCACGGGCGGTTGGCTTTACGATATGGAAAAGCTTCCGGATCCTCAGAGCGGTCATTCAGGTGCAGGCACGGGAGCATTTACCGTAAAGCTGTTCGACGATTATTATGAATTCACAAAAGATAAAAGCTTTCTTGAAGAAACCGGCTACGAGGCTTTAAGAGAAGTGTCTGTATTGCTCTCAAAAATTCTCGAAAAACAGCCTGACGGAACACTTTTATCAAAGTATTCAGCTTCCCCTGAGCAGTGTCACAACGGCAAATACTATCACACCAAGGGCTGTGCCTTCGACCAGCAGATGATTTATCAGTGTTGGAAGGATACGGTAAAGGCGGCTGATAAATTGGGAATAAACGACGGCTTTACTGATTATATGAGGGAAAATATCGGCAACCTCTCCCCTGTTCTTATAGGTCTTTCGGGACAGATAAAGGAATTCAGGGAAGAAAGATATTACGGTGATATCGGCGAAAAGAAGCACCGACATATATCACATCTTGTAGGGCTTTATCCCGGCGATATTATAACAAGTGAAAATCCTGAATATATAAAGGCTTGTCAGGTAACACTCAACAGACGAGGCGACAAATCTACAGGCTGGTCAACGGCACATAAGCTGAATTTACACGCAAGAACGAAAAACGGCAACCGTGCTTATGACCTTGTAAAAACTGCCGTATCAAAGTGTATGGCAACAAATCTGTGGGATCTTCATCCCCCCTTCCAGATTGACGGTAATTTCGGCTATACCGCAGGTGTTGCAGAAATGCTTATTCAGAGCCACGAGGGCTTTATTGATATTCTTCCTGCTCTTCCTGACGTATGGGCAGAGGGTTATTTCAGAGGTCTTACTGCAAGAGGCGGCTTTTCGGTAGATGCTCAATGGAAGAATAAAACGGTAACAAAACTGTCCGTTACTTCCCTTGCGGGTGAAAAATTAATAATAAAAGCCAACGGTAAGCTGACGGAAATATCAACTGAAAAGGGCAAAAAATATGAAATTATCTGAACGGAAAGATTTTTAAATCAAATGTTAATTTAATTCAGTTTCGTTGATATAATCAGTTCAGATTATTTTTGCGGGAGGATTTTTTTATGACGAGCATATTTGTTTCAATCAAAAACTACATTCTTATTATTCTCTCTTTCCTTCTGGTAATAGCCGGCATTGAGCTTCCCTTCGGTCTTCCGAGAGATGCAGTTACAGATGCCGATACGGTAAGAATTATGTCCTTCAATATCCGTTCGGGCGAATACGATCCGAGAGCAACTATCGTGCCTGAGGTAATTTCCGATTATATGCCTGACTCCGTAGGTATTCAGGAATGTACTTATGAATGGGCTCTCACTCTGGGAACACTTCTTGACGGATATACCTTTGTGGGTGTCGGCAGAGATACCGGTGACAGAACGGTTAAGTGCGGAGAAATTTCAGCAGTGCTTTTCAGAACCGATAAGTATAACCTTGTTGACAGCGGAACCTTCTGGATATCAGAAACACCCGATAAGGTTTCTTTCGGCTGGGATGCGGCTTGCAGAAGAGTCTGCACATGGGTAATTCTTGAAAACAAGGAAACAGGTGAACAGTACGCTCACGTAAATACCCATCTTGACCATGAGGGTGATGAAGCAAGAAGAAACGGTGCAAAAATGGTAAGTGAATTTGCACTCACGTTCGATATGCCCACAGTTGTTACAGGTGACTTCAACTTCAAAAAGAATACCGAATATTACGACGGTATCATTGAAACAGGTCTCAAAGATACTCAGGATATTGCAGATGAAACAATGTACGGAAAAACCTACCACGCATATAACGGCGGTGAAGAAGGTCTTCCCATTGATTTCATTTTTGTGAATGACAGTATAACAGAGGTTTACAGCTATAAAATACTCAGAGAAAAATATTATAACAAATATACTTCAGACCATTATCCCATTTACGTTGATATGAAGTTCTGATTACATACCCGTCAGAGAGCTTTCTCCGACGGGTTTTTCTGACTTCTTTTACAGTATTTGGACTATTCCCGAAAGCACCTTTTTTGTGTTAATATATACTTGCTTGAGCAAAAAAAACAAAACAAAGGTGATCAAATGAAAAAACTTTTATCGGTTATTTTCAGTATTCTTCTGATAATACCGATTTTCAGCCTTCAGAGTAAGGCTTCAACAGAAAACTTGCTTTTTGCCGGAAGAATTTCCACATCATCGGGAAATCTGAACGTAAGAAGTTCAGCAACTACAGCTTCGTCAATAAAAACAGTGCTTTCCAAAGGAAGCTTAGTTACGGTTATCTCACGAAGCGGCGACTTCTATTACGTAAAGTACGCCACAGCTTCTTACGGTTATTGCCACAAAAACTACATAATGAATATTTCAGAAAGCATCGGGACAGTAAATACACTATGGGGAAAGCTCAACGTAAGAACAGGTAAGGGCACCTCATATTCCGTAAAAGATAAGCTATCTAAAGGTGAAGGCGTTATAATTCTTGAGGATAATTCCTCTTGGTGCAGAATTCTTTATCACGGAAATAAAACGGGATATGTAAGTTCATCATATCTGCAGAAAAATTCTTCTCAGCAGCTAAAATCAGTTAAGCTGAGTGTTCCCGATTTCAAACAGACAGATCCCCGCTGGTCTTATGTAACACTTGGAAATTCAGGGAAAACCATAGGCAAAATCGGCTGTGCAACCACTTGTCTTTCGATGATAAAATCTTACAGACTGGGTTATTATATTTATCCCGATGCCATGTCAAAGCAGCTGACCTATTCGTCATCAGGCAATCTTTACTGGCCTGGTGAATACAAGGTAAATCTTTCAAAAGAAAACTATCTGAAGGCTTTTTATGACAGCCTTATCTCAGGTAAGCCTGTGCTTTTCGGCTCTAAAAACTCTTACGGTACACAGCATTGGATTGTTGTTACGGGATTTTCAGGCGGTGAGCTTTCAGCTGAAAATTTCTTAATTAACGATCCCGGAAGCAATTCAAGAGTTACTCTCTCTCAGTTTATTTCTGCTTACCCGAATTTCTATAAATATTTCACATACTGAAAACAAATACCTACAATTTTGCCCTTTCTTCACTGTGAGAAAGGGTATTTTTTCTGTGAAAAATTTTTTGAGATACAACGCAGCAAAAGACAAACCAATGCAACAGCAAATTAATAATTTGTTAATATTTTGTATATTATAACCAAAGCACCTGAATACAAGTTGTTAAAATTCATAATTGAAGAATTGCTTATTATTTATTATAATATTTTTAGGTTTAATTAACCAAATTTTCGAGAGGATGAAAAACTATGCAGAAAAAAAGACTTCCATCTAAAGTGTTATCAATAGTTCTCGCTTTATTGATGATGCTTACGGTAATTCCCCTTGTTCCAAGCACAACGGCTGATGCTAAGTATGCTACGGAATATTATTATCCCGCAGGAACAAAGTTTATCAAAAACTTTGTAATCACCTATTACAAAAACTCAACTCAGGCTTATCAGAATGCTGAGCAGGCCGCTAACACAAACGGTGCCGGTGTCGGTTACGGTATTTGCGGAACTGACCTTACAAAGGGTACAGGCGGTGACTACTACGTTTATGTTGCTTGGTCATACACCTATAATCCCAACGAAGCTGTAAGAGGTGTTAAGATCAACCACGCAAGCGGAACATCTTATCCTATCTCCAACAGCGGTGTAAACTGGTATCCCATCAACTCCGGTGTACATAACTGGGTTCCCCAGCTTCACTCTGACGGATGCGTTGACCTTAACAAAGGTGCCGGCGGTGACGACCTTACTCTTTACATCACAAAGGATGTAAACTACGGTCCTCCCATCACAAACTTCACCTGTAAGGTAGATGACAGCTCAATCAGCTCAGGCTGGTACGCTATTACTACATTACAGGACGGCAGACATCTTGACGTAAATGCAGGTGCAAGCGGTAACTATCTTTACCTTTCTTACACACACAACAGCACAGTTGTTGATACAACGTCTCTTCGTAACGCTTATAACAACTCCGCTGCTTACGACGGTGCGGCAGGCTACACACCCGCATCTTCAGGTGCTCTCTCAGAGGCAAGAAATACAGCAAAAACAATCATTGATGCTTTTGACAGCAGTGTAAACCAGGGTTCAACTACCTACACACAGTCAGAAATCAACAATGCAGCATACAATATCACTAACTCTCTTAACAACCTCAAAACTTACCTTTACCTTGATGCCGGCACAAACGGCGGTTCTCCTGCAAATCAGACAGTTGAAGTTACAGTAGGAACAAACACACAGGCTCAGGTAAATCTTGATAATTATCCTGTATCTAAAGAAGGTGCAGACTTCGTAGGTTGGGCAGATTCAGCTCTTGCCCGTGAAGGTAAAACAGGTACTGTTACAGTAGGCTTCAACCAGAAGTTCTATGCTCTCTTCGGTGTTCAGCTTACAGCAAACTTCCATTACCTTCTTCCCGACGGTACTCTCAAAAAGGAAGTAAAGCAGGTTTATGCTATGAATGCTGCAACTGCAGCTTCAACTCCCAAGCCTACACTCAAGGATGCAACAGTTGACGGCAGCACATTCTCTCCCCTCGGTTGGAGAACTGATACAGTAGCCGGTGAAGCAACAATCGGCAAAACAGGTGTTCAGACAATTTATACAGAAGAACCCGTAATCAACCTTTATGCTGTTTACTCTTCACCCATCACTTTCACACACGATTCAAACAAGGGTGCTCCCACAATCGACGTTCAGTCACAGACTCAGTACCTCAATGCTAACACTGAAATCACAAAGACTGCACACGATTTCTATGTAACTGATACTGAAATCGTACGTGAAGGCGGTACATTCCTCGGTTGGGCAGACTCAACTACAGCTACAGAAGCAAAGTATTTTGCAGGTGATAAGTTCACCGTTACAGAAAACACAACAATCTACGCTGCATACGAAATGATCTTCAATACAGTTACATTCGTTGACGGTAACGGTAACGTAATGAAGACTCAGGCTGTTCCCTACGGTGACGATGCTGTAGCTCCCGAAGAAACTCCCGTAAAGAATTACGATGCAGATAACCACTATGTATATACAGCTTGGGATACAATCTTCACAGAAGTAAAGACAGATCTTACTGTTACAGCTCAGTTTGATACTATCCCCCACGAATATGATATCGAAACAACTCTTGAACCCACATGTACAGAAGAAGGCAGCGAGCAGTGGACTTGCGAATGTACATTCACAAAGGCTGTTCCAACAGCTGCACTCGGTCACAATATGGCTGTTGATCCCGGTAACCCCGCAACCTGTACTCAGGACGGTTACACAGACTATATCTCTTGTTTAAGATGTCTTGTAGTTCTTGAAGAAAGAGTAATTATCCCCAAGCTTGGCCATGACTATGAACTTTATTCAAGCTTCCCTGCTTACTGTGCAAAGGGCGGATATGACATCTACGTTTGCGCAAACAACAGTGAACACAGAGAAATAAGAAACCTTTCCAACCCCACAGGCGAACATAGCTATGTTACAGTTAAGGGTGAAGCTGCTACATGTACAGTCAGCGGTTACACAGAAAGCGTTGAATGTTCAATCTGCAGAAGCGTAAAGGAAGCTTCAACAGTTATTCTTGCAACAGGTCACAAGCTTGTTACAGATAAGGCTGTTGCTCCCACTTGCGAAGAAACCGGTCTTACAGAAGGTAAGCACTGCTCAGAATGTGACTACGTTGTAGAACAGACAGAAGTAGCTGCTCTCGGTCACGACTGGAAGAAACTTGAAGCAAAGGATGCAACCTGCACAGAAGACGGCTACACAGAAGGCTTCAAGTGCAGAAGATGTCACACAACAAAGGACAGCGAAGTTATTGCTGCCGGTCACGATTACGTTGAAACTGTAGTTCCCGTAACCTGCACAAAGGACGGCTACACATTATACGTTTGCTCAAAGGATAAGACTCATACATACACAGTTGAAGGTGAAGCAGCTTTAGGTCACAAGGGCGGCGAAGCAACTTGCTCAGCACAGGCTGTATGTACAGAATGCGGCGAGTCCTACGGCGAAACACTTGAGCATAATTACGAATCACAGCTTGTTGAATCAACCTGCACAGTAAACGGTTACACTCTTTGGACCTGCACAGGCTGCGGCGACAGCTACAAGACTGATGAACTCGAATTAGCAGCACACAATTATGATAACGGTGTTGTTACAACTGAAGCTACCTGCACAGAAAACGGCGTTATTACATACACTTGTGATTGCGGCGACTCTTACACAGATGACATTGATGCTCTCGGTCACGATGTAAACGACTGGACAGTAGCAAACGGTATGGCTACAGGTACATGTACAGATTGCGGCGAAACCATAGAAACAACTATGGAAGATGCAGGTGTTGAGCCTGAAGAATGTGAACGTTGCGGTATGGTACATACAAGTGAAAGCGGAATTTACAAGTATAAGGGTATTTATTGTAATATCATTAACTTCTTCCGTCAGATCATCAACTTCTTCAAAGGTAACGCATAATTTATCCTCTCATAATAAGCCTCTGTCCTTCGGGACAGAGGCTTTTGACTTTTCATCAGGAACACACACCTGTATATGCCCATATATAATGTAATTAATTATTATATATAATAAAAAGGGCAAGACAGCTTTCTGATATAAGCGTCTTGCCCAAGTATTTAATATAATAATTTTATAGTTTTATCAGTCTGTCTATAGTCTGAAGAGCTTTTTTGTGAAGCTCAATTTCGTGTACTCTTATAATATCTGCACCTTTTGAAGCGGCAAAAACATTAGCGGCAAGCGTTCCGCCCGTTCTAAAAGAAGAGTCACTCTCCCCTGAAAGCTCACCTATAAATCTTTTTCTTGAAAGACCGCACAATAACGGACAGCCGTTATTATCCAGCATATCAAAATTTTTAAGAAGCTCCTTATTCTGTGAAGCGGTTTTTGCAAAACCAAAGCCTGCATCAAGACAGATACTTTCCTTTTTTATTCCAAGTCTTATAAGTTCATTTACAGAAGAAGAAAAAAACGAATTCACATCATTTACAATTCCGTCAGGATAATCACATATATCCTCGGTTTTATTAATTTTTATTCCGCCGTGCATAATAACCCAGCCGCTACCGTATTTTTTTATAAGCTCTGCCATTTCCGACGAAATAATACCGCTAACATCATTTATAATATCAGCACCCATATCAAGACATTTTTCAGCGGTATCGGGATTAAAGGTATCCACAGACACGGGAACGTTGAAGCTCTTTCTTATTTCTCTCAGAACATCTCTAAGTCTTTCCCACTCTTCCTCAGCTGAAACATAATCAGAAAAAGGGCGGGTTGAAACAGCACCGACATCAATAATATCAGCGCCCTCACATATCATTTTTTCTGCATGGCTCAATGCAGAATTAATCTCCGAATACTTTCCGCCATCGGAAAAAGAATCGGGAGTTACATTGAGAATACCCATAATATATGTTTTATTACCAATCGGAAGTGAAAAGTTGCCGCATTTAAATTCCTTCATATTGTCACCCTATGACATAATACAGATTTTTTACTGAAATTTCAATAATAATATTCTCCAAACAATTGAAAAAGGAATAAAAATATAGTAAAATTCTATTATCTATATTAGGAGGAAGTTAAAATGAAGGCAATAATAAGTGTAACAGGTAAGGATAACGTAGGAATTATTGCAGGAGTAAGCACGATCTGTGCTGAAAAAGGAGCAAATATTCTTGATATCACCCAGAGTGTTCTCAGTGAATATTTTGCAATGATTATGCTTGCTGATATCAGCACTCTCAACATCCAGTTTTCAGATTTTGTAGATTTACTTGCCGATTACGGCAAACAGCGCGGTCTTCAGATACAGACTATGCACGAAGATATCTTTAATACAATGCACCACATTTAATGAAAGGTCAATACTATTATGATTAATACAGCTGATATTCTGGAAACCATAAATATGATAAGGCAGGAAAATCTTGATATAAGAACCATAACCATGGGAATATCACTTTTTGACTGCGTAAGTGAAGACGAAAACAGACTTCTTAACAATATCTATGATAAAATCACAAGAAGTGCAGAAAACCTTGTAAAAACAGGTGAAGACATTGAAAAGAAATACGGAATTCCCATTGTAAACAAAAGAGTATCCGTAACTCCTATCGCTTTGATTGGCGGAGCACATTCATCTGATACATACGTTAAAATCGCAAAAACTCTTGACAGAGCCGCTGACACACTGGGAATTAACTTTATCGGCGGATTTTCGGCTCTCGTTGACAAGGGCTTTACTAAAGGCTCAGAAAATCTCATTGCCGCAATTCCCGAAGCACTCAGCACTACGGGTAAGGTTTGCTCCTCGGTAAATGTTGCTACAACAAAAGCCGGTATAAATATGGATGCTATACGCCTTATGGGTAAAACTATTAAAGAAACTGCATACCTTACAAAAGATAATTACTCAATAGGCTGTGCAAAGCTTGTTGTTTTTGCCAATGTTCCTCAGGATAATCCCTTTATGGCAGGTGCATTTCACGGTATCGGAGAGCCTGAATGTGTTATTAATGTAGGCGTTTCAGGTCCCGGTGTTGTTTCCTCTGCAATACAGAGAGCAGGCGACTGTGACCTTTCAGCTCTTTCCGACATAATTAAAAAGACAGCCTTCAAGATTACGAGAGTCGGTCAGTTAGTTGCATCCGAGGCCGCTGAAAGACTGGACGTTCCCTTTGGTATTGTTGACCTTTCCCTTGCTCCTACACCCGCTATAGGTGACTCTGTTGCAAGAATTCTTGAAAGCATGGGACTTGAGTGCTGCGGTGCACACGGTACAACTGCCGCACTTGCACTTCTCAACGATGCAGTCAAAAAGGGAGGTGTTATGGCATCATCTCACGTCGGCGGTCTTTCAGGTGCTTTTATTCCCGTTTCCGAAGACGAGGGAATGATTGCGGCTGTTGCCAACGGCTCACTTTCCATTGAAAAGCTTGAAGCTATGACGGCTGTATGTTCCGTTGGTCTTGATATGATTGCAATTCCCGGAGATACAAGCGAAGCTGTCATTTCAGGCATAATTGCCGACGAAATTTCTATAGGCGTAGCAAACACCAAAACAACTGCAGTAAGAGTTATTCCTGCTTACGGCAAAAAAGAGGGCGACACAGTAAGCTTCGGAGGTCTTTTAGGATATGCTCCCGTTATAAAGCTTAACCCCAATTCTCCTGAAAAATTCATCTGCCGCGGCGGCAGAGTTCCGGCCCCCATACATTCATTAAAGAACTAAGAAAGGAAAATCATTATGACATTTACAGAGAAATTTGACTATCTCAAAAAAACCTATGCAAACAAGGCTGATATTTCAAAATTAACGGAAGGCTTTATTGCTGCTCAGATAACATTATCCGACGAAGATTGCGGCGGTACATTATACGCTCATTTTTCAGAGGGCATACTTAATTTTGAGCCTTACGACTATCACGACAACACTGTCGCAGTAATCATAAACTCCGCTCTTCTTGAAGACTTCCTTCTCGGTAAGGAAGATCCTGCAAAGGCATATTTAGACGGCAAACTTCAGGCTTGGGGCAATCTTGACCACGCACTTATGATTATTGAAAGCCTTAAAAAGAAGAAAAGAGCCGCTTGTAAGAAAAAGACAGAAAAGGCTGAAGCAACAGAAGAAGTAAAAACTCCTAAAAAGAGAAGCTGTGCTAAAAAGGCTGAAAATGACACTGTAACTGAAAAAGCAGAAAAGAAAACTGCAACAAAGAAAAGCACAACAAAAAAAGCCGCTGTAAAGGAATAATATATAATGATAAATCACACTGCTGATTTTATTGATGCTCTCACCTCGCCTGACCGCCGTTACGGCGAGGTTCCTTTTTATTGGTGGAACGGCGGAGAGCTTGATAAAAAAAGAATATCCGATCAGATTAAAATGCTGGCAGAAAAAGGAATTGCCGGCGTTCAGATTAACTATGCCCATATAAACGGCGGCGGAGAGGACAATCTCTCCTACGGCGGTCACGGTAAAAGCATAAAGGGCTCCCCCGAACAGTTTACCGATGAATGGTGGGAATTCTTTTCTCACGCAGCAAAGGAATGCGAAAAGTACGGTATGAGCATCGGTATGGGCGACTATACAATTGCCTGGATCGGAAACGGTTATTTTACCGATAAAATTGCAAATAATGAAAGCATGAATGCAGAAAATCTGTCCTGCGAGAAAAAAATGCTTTTTGCAGGTGATGAAGAATGTACCGACAGCAGTGTTTTATTTATAATTACTTATCCCGAAAATAATTATAATAACCCTGAAATTATTTACGAAAAAGGCAAAGGCGTACTCTCCCCTATAAAAAGTCTTGCAGAATGTTTTATTGTAAGAGCCGAAAAGAAAGCAAAATCTATAGATCCCTTAAATCCTCTCTGCGGCAAAATGCTTTGCGAGCTTTATTTCAGTGAATTTGAAAGAAGAATACCTGACCTGAAGGAAGGAACTCTCAACTATTTCTTTCAGGATGAACTGATGTTCGGAACTGACGTAAAAAACCTTTGGCGCGATAATCTCAGAGATGAAATACAAAAAAAATACGGCTATGATATTTCGGGATTTATTCCCCATCTTTTCTATAATCTTTCCGATATTACGGCAAAGATAAGACTTGATACGGCAGACGTAAGAACTGAAATTATAGAAAAAAGCTATTTTGTGCCGATTTTTGAATATCATAACAAAAGAGGGCTTATTTACGGCTGTGACCAATCAAGCAGAGGCAAGGAGCCTGATGAATTTTCTGATTATTTCAGAACTGTCCGTTGGTTCACAGCCCCCGGAAACGATACTCCCGGACGAGCCGCAGACCTTATTAAAGTCAAGGTCAACAGTTCAATTGCTCACTTATATAAAAGACCGAGAGTGTGGCTTGAGGGGTATCACAGCTCAGGCTGGGGCACAACGCTTGAAAGCATTACAGATGCCACAAGTGATAATTTTATATACGGCGCAAATCTTCTTAATCTCCACGGACTTTATTATTCAACTAACGGCGGATTTTTTGAATGGGCTCCTCCTGATTTCCATTTCAGAATGCCTTATTGGGATGACGAAAAGAAATGGCTTGATAAATATAAAAGATTATCTGCACTCTTATGCACAGGCAATCACAGATGCGATGCGGCAGTGTATTATCCTGTTTCCTCCTGTGATTACGGCGAAAATCACAAATTCGCAATTGAAAAAACCTTTGGCTGTGCAGAATACATATTCTCTCACGGTATTGACTTTGATTTTATTGATTTCCAATCAATTGAAAACAGCACGATAGAAAACGGAAGAATAAACATTTCTGATGAAGAATACAGAGTTCTGATTTTTTCAGGTATTGACTGCATACGCTATTCCTGCATAAAAAAAGCAAAAGAGCTTCTTGAAAGCGGCGGCTGTGTTATTTTCTGCGGAATAACCCCTTATGCATCTGACAGAAAAGGACTTAACGACGAAATTCTTCTTAACGATATTGAAGAAATTCTTTCCCATCCCAATGCAGTTCTTGCACCTTCCTATAAAGATGCGCTTACCTTTATCAATTCAGGTATCACAAGAAGCTTTCTTCCTGAGGATATTTACAGTGACGATAAAGTATATGTGCATACAAGAATTCACGGTGACTGCAAATTATTCTTCGTAAGATATGCTCCTAAAGACAGTGTTTGCCGTTTTGAAGCTAAAGGCAGTGTTTATGCTCTTGACATATATGACGGTGAAATAATAAGGCTTACGGGAACCGTTTCTGCCGGTGAATTCACCTTTGTAAAAATGCCATTTGAAAAAAATTACGATACCCTTTTATTATTCACCCAAGAAGAATTGGTTTACGACAGAGAAATAAACACTGCAGACTGCACCGAAGCCGTTATAAAGGAAGAGGTTATTCTTGACGGTGAGTGGGATTTTTCCATAGTGCCCACACTTGATAATACTTACGGTGATTATTATATGCCGAAGGGTGATTTTATCGGTGCTGAAGCAAGATTTTTTGACGTTGCAAGAACAGAAAATCTTAACAAAATACCTGAAAAATTTGAATTCACTTCCCTTCCCTTTTTAAGAAGTGAAGCATTAAGGATAATTCACTGTGAAAATAACAGAAGAGAGCTTTCACGGTTTTTAACGGAAAATGAAAAGCTAATTTCAGAAAAATGCTTTGTTTTTGAAGATACTGAATATACGCCCGAAAGCATTTCTCTTCACGACAGATATTATTATAATGCTTATGACTATACAGGCTCTCTTTATGAACAGGGGCATCACGGACTTAAAGGCAAGCTTTATGATGATAATATCTATTTTGACAAAAGCTCCTTAGTCTGCACCTACGTTTATTCGGAATATGACACTGATGCTTTTCTTATCACAGGTGATATAAAGCCTGAATTTATCATTCTTAACGGAAAAGAAGTTACTACAGAAAAATGCATACTGAAAGAAGGAAAGAATTTACTTATCGCATCCTTCCTTTATAATGAAAATGAAATTCCGAATTACAGAAATTCATCAAAAACAAAGCGCACGTCAATACATATTGTAAAGGAAAATGCAAAGGCTTGTGAAGATTATCTTTGTGTTTCCTCTTTCTGCAATTCTGACTATTTCAGATTTTCAAAGAATTCCGATGTAAGTGATATTTTCTGTCTTCATTTCAGATCCGTTCCCGCTTTTGAAGGCTTTGATGCAAATATAAAAGGCAGACTCTTAAAGGCTCTTAATAACGGGGAAGAAATGAATATCTCAGAAAAAGGTAAAGGGAATTTCGGCGGAACAGTTTTTTCGGCAAGGGTAAAAAACATACTCTCAGAAACAAGTGATGTATATCTTTTTATTCAAGCCCCAAAAGGCTATGAATACACGGCTTTTATTCCCGAGCCTATAAAACTGCACTCAGGAAAAGGTAAGATAACCTGCGGAAACCTTGCTGACAGCGGTGCATTGATAAGCTTCTCAGGAAAAGCTGTGTATGAAAAGAATGTTACACTTTCAAGAATTTATCCCGAAGAAAAATTCTTTATTGACATTGAAAACGCCGCTTCAACGCTTAATATTGAAATCAACGGAAAAACTGCCGCTGTTTTCACTTATAAGCCCTTCAGAAAGGATATAACAGAATTTATAAAAGACGGAGAAAATCATATAAAAATAACGGTTTCTAATACACTTTGTAACCATTATTCCACAATTCCTTCTAAGTATTCTAACTTCCCTCAGGATGCAAGCTGGGGACTTATGAGCCCCGTCAGAATAATAATTACAGAATAAAGGAGAATAATTATGAAACTCCCAAAACCCATAAATAAAGCCGTCAGCAAAATTGTCAACTCAGTTTCACAGACATCAAACAAGGAAATTGCAGAAGAATTCAAAATGGCTCAGGGAATTGATACAGCCTGCAGAGAGGCCGCCGCAGAAAGCATCATTCTTCTCAGAAATGAAAATGTTCTTCCCGTTGAGGAAAATGAGAATATTGCGCTTTTCGGCAGAGTACAAGGTGATACCTTTTATGTGGGCTACGGCTCAGGCGGTGACGTTAATGCACACTATAAAATCAGCTTCACTGAAGGTCTTAAAAATGCCGACGTCTGCATAAATGAGGATTTATTGAAAATTTATGATAGCTGGCGAGAAAAAAACAAGCCTGATGACGGCTTCTGGGGCAATTGGCCTATGTGCTATGATGAAATGCCCCTTGACAATGATATTGTGAGCAATGCCGCTGAAAAAAGCGATAAAGCACTTGTTTTCATAGGCAGAGCCGCAGGTGAAGACAGAGAAAATACTCTCACAGAAGGAAGCTATTACCTCACTGAAGAGGAAGAAAACATGTTAGCATTGGTCAATGCAAACTTCAAAAAGTGGGCTGTTATTCTTAACATCGGAAACATTATGGATTTTGCCTGGGTAAAAAAATATGATGTTCCCGCTGTGGTTATAGCCTGGCAGGGCGGAATGGAAGCAGGTAATGCTCTCGCTGATATTCTTACAGGTAAAGTTTCTCCCTCCGGCGTTCTTACTGATACAATCGCAAGAACATATAAGGACTACCCTTCTGCAGAAAACTTCGGCGGAAAAGACCTTAACAAATACACTGAAGATATTTTTGTAGGCTACAGATATTTTGAAACCTTTGAAAAGGACAAGGTTCTTTATCCCTTCGGTTTCGGTTTATCCTATACACAGTTTATTCTGAAGGATATAAGCTTCCGTACAAAAAATGATAAGATAGAAATAAGTGCTGTTATTAAGAATACAGGTGTAAGATCAGGTAAAAAGGCTGTTCAGCTTTATCTCAGACAGAAAAGCTCCGTAATTCCTGTACCTGAAACAGTTCTGAAGGCATTCACAAAGTCTAAGGTTCTTGAACCACTTGAAGAAGAAAAGCTTACCTTCTCACTGTCTTATTACGATATCGCTTCCTATGACGATAAAGGCTATTCAGTTTATCCCCATTCTTACATTTTAAGCAAAGGTGAATATGAATTCTATGTAGGCTTTGATGTAAGAGATGTTTATCCTGCAGGAAGCTTCACAAAAGATGAAACTACTCTCATTGAACAGCTTAAAGAAGTATCCGCAACAGAAAAAGATAATGCATTTATGCGCCTTGTTCCTCTTTATTCTGACGGAAAAGCAAACAAGGTATTTGAAAATGTTCCGGTAAGAACCGTTTCACTTAAAGAGGAAATTATCAATAAGCTTCCCGAAGCTGCATATATAAGTGTCGGACATAATTATACACTTGATGATGTAAAAGATAATAAAATCACGCTCAACGAATTTATATCAACTCTTTCCTATGACGAGCTTGAAGCCATATCAAGAGGCGATTACATTATGAATTCCCCCTTGGGTGCAAAGGGTAATGCAGGTGTGTTGGGCGGTGTGCTTCCCTCTCTCAGAGATAAAGGTATTCCTCCCATAACCTGCACAGACGGTCCTTCCGGTATAAGACTCTGTGCCTACAGTGCTCTTGTTCCTTCAGGAACTGCCCTTGCAAGTACCATGAACGAAAAGCTTATAACTGAGCTTTACTGCCTTCTCGGCAAAGAAATGAGAGAAAGAGGCTCAGACGTGCTTCTTGCTCCCGGTATGAATATCCACAGAAATCCTTTATGCGGAAGAAATTTCGAGTATTTTTCAGAAGATCCCGTTATTGCAGGTAATATAGCAAGTGCCGTAGTTGAAGGCCTGCAGAGCTCAGGAGTAAGTGCCTGTCCTAAACATTTTGCCTGTAATAATCAGGAGGTAAGAAGAACAAAAAACAACTCTGTTCTCTCTGAAAGAGCGTTAAGAGAAATATATCTCAAAGGCTTTGAAATATGCGTAAAGCGTTCAAATCCCCTTAACATTATGACATCTTATAACAAAATAAACGGTGTATGGGGCCACTATAATTACGACCTTGTTACAACAATCCTCAGAGGTGAATGGGGTTATAAGGGTGCTGTTATGACAGACTGGTGGATGCAGCCTTCTCAGTCACCTGAATTCAAAGGTGTCAGAAATCAGGCATACAGAGTCCGTGCAGGTGTTAATGTTCTTATGCCGGGCGGAAATCGCACAGGTAAAAAGGTGCCCGACGGTACGCTTCTCGAAAGCCTTGGAAAAGAAGGCGGAATTACAACAGGTGAACTGCAGAAAAATGCGGCAGATGTTGTCAATATGATTATAAGCCTTGAAGCTATAAGAAAATAATTTAAAAAAAGGAAACTCTTCTTAACTGAAAAGTTTCCTTTTTTGTTCATCTGTTTACTATAAAATATCTCAGGTCTTTTGCGTCCTGCTCTGTTATACTTCCGTCACCGTTATAATCTGCAGCAGAAGTATTAATTGCAGACATTAAATTATTAACGTATCTTATCAGAACGCTGTAATCCTTTGCATTAAACAGACCGTCAGAATTAACATCACCCGTAATAATAATTCTTATCTCCCTGATATCAGTCATTTTTTCATCGGGTGAGGTATTAAAATTACACGTAGCAACATCGCCCTTTAATGTAAATCCGTAAATTGATTTATTGTCATTTGATTTATACAGTGTAATATTCGAGCCGTTATGAATAGAATATGCCATAATGCTGTCAGAGGTATTATAAATCAGCCGTCCGTTAAGAACGCTCAAGCCTGAATAATAACCCTTCCAATAAAAACTGCCGCTCATCAGCCATTTATCATAAAGCTCATAAATCATTCTGCCTTCATTACTGAGAGAGGTTTCAAAAATTGCATAGTGATCTGAGTATTCTCCGATATAATACCATAAGCTGCCGTTTTTTACAAAGGAAGTATCAACACTGCGCCAGAATGCATTATCATACTTTGTGCTTGTGCATTTTATATCTGCTCCGATAACCTCCCATAATTTGTGTTTATGAGAAGTTATTCCCTCATCACTGAGAAGAAAATATTCATGTCTGACTCTTCCCAGTCTGTCGTTTGTGGGATCATCCCAGGTTACATCAACGTGATACCATTTACCGCCGATTTCAACAAGGTTCCAGCCGTGATTTAAGGCATCGCTTCTTACATAAAAGCTATCAATACCGAATTTATTAAGAATATCCGTATATAAAAGCGAATATGCCTGACATACTCCTGTTTTTTTCTTCAGCATTGTATATGCATCAAACACAGAGGCTGTATCATCATAATTGAAATTTTCACAGATATAATCGTGATAGAATAAGGCAATTTCCGTTTCTGGCAGAGTTCTATCGCAAAGACTGACAATTTCATTCAGCATAGAAGAATATTCTTTAAACTTACCCTGTGCATCATTTTCATATTCTATCTGAAGACCTGTTACCTTATTACCCACATGTCCTAAAAGCACCTTATCAACATAAAAAAAAGACGGCACATAATAAATGTATTCTTCAATTATACTCTGCATAGAGTTTATATCTGCATTAAAAGAACTTAAATCAATAACACTTTCAAAATTCTCAACGGACTTTTTAATAAATTCCCCCAAAACCGTACCGTCATCAGACAAAGAAGAAACAGAATAAAGCGACGTTAATTCCGTTATCATTGAAGAACTTAACGAGCTGAACCAGTCAGAGCTGTATTCAAGCTCAACAGATGCTCTTAGTATTTTTCTTGCATCCTTGGCTGTTACCGTTTTCTCAAAATCAGTATTTGCGGCAACCAGCTGCCATTCATTCAGTTCTTCAAGTTCCACAGAACTTCTCAAAGCAATACGGGCATCCTGAGCACTGATTTTTCCGTCAGCGTTTATATCTCCGAGATAAACAGCTGTAATTTTTCTTCCGTCTGAAAATATAATCTCATTTCCGCTTCTGAGCTCATCGGCAGCAGAAAGCTTATTCCCGTCAGATCTAATCTCAACTATATCTGCCTTCTCCGAAAGTAATTTTTCAACAGTATATTTCTCATTAAGCAATAAAGTGTTTTTATATTCCTTAAACTTATGATTATTTACAGTAATCTTACCGTTTTTTACTTCAAATGAAACATTATTAAACTGCTTGTCATATATTTCTTCTTTATCATAAGAAACAGTAATGTCATATTCACCTTCGGGAGTATTTTCAGGAACAAAAAATTTCAGCTTTGCCACAGTGCCGTCTTTTTTGTTATCCTCATTTTTCAAGGACTCATCCCACGACAAAATACAATATCCGTATGAATTTTTCTCAGAAAAAAGCGGATTTCCAAAAAGTCCTGCATCCTTTACTTCAACAAGCTCCAGTGGATATTCAAAATCAACCCTTAAATACAAAGCTGAAATTCCTGAATTGTTATTAATACTGATTTCAACCTCCGCATTGTTTCCTTCTGCTACTGTTACAGAAGAAACTTCAACAGAAGGAACAGTATCGGCAAAGGCTGTTACAGACAGCATACAAACTAAAAAGACAGCTGATAATATACATAATACAGTTTTTTTCAATTAAATCACCGTTTTTTATTATCCTAAAATCAAAAAAATCAGCCCCGCAATTTTTTCACGAGACTGAAGAAAGTAATTATAATTTCATTGCAACATCCCATGCCTGCCAGATAACAGTACGAAGATTACCTACAGCACTGGCATCACCGATGACATGAATATTCTTTGCTTTTTCTGCAAGAGGAGCAGGTCTGTAACCAACGGAGAAAATTACGCTGTCAGCAGGAATATCTGTTGACTTTCCGTCCTTTGATACGATAGTTACACTGTTTTCCTTGATTTCACTTGTCTTAGTTTCAAGATAAACGGGAACCTTATTTGTCTTGAAGAAATCACGAAGGAAGCTTGTGTTAGCAAGTGCAACACCGGGAGTTGTAATAAGGTCATCCTGCATTTCAACAATTGCAGGCTTCTTACCCTGAAGATAAAGGTCATAAGCAATTTCACAGCCTGTAAGACCACCGCCGATAACAACAACGTTTTCACCGACTGTCTTTTCACCGAGAAGATATTCAACAGCCTGAATACCTCTTGCTGCACCGGGAACTCGAAGCTGATTTGCAGTAGCACCTGTAGCAATAATTATTTCATCTGCACCGAGTGACTGAACATTCTTAACCTCTGTGTTAAGCTTTACTTCGATGGGATACTTTGTTAATTCTCTTCTGTACCAGGTAATAAGGTCACGGTCCTTTTCCTTGAAGGAAGGAGCAGCAGCGGCAATAAATACACCGCCAAGCTTATCTGTCTTTTCGTAAAGAGTAACCTTATGTCCGCGCTTTGCAAGAACAATTGCAGCTTCCATACCGCCGATACCGCCGCCGACAACAGCAATATTCTTCTGCTTCTTTGCCTTTTCAATCTTATATTTCTTAGACTGCATAGTCTGAGGATTAAGTGCACAGCGTGCAAGTCCCATAGTATCCTTGAGGTCCTGAGTATTTGCGTGTCCCTTTGATGATGAGAAATTGAAGCAACCGCTGTGACAGCAGATACAAGGCTTGATATCCTCAAGTCTGTCCTCAATAATCTTTGTTATCCATTCGGGATCAACAAGGAACTGACGGGCTACACCTACACCGTCTATCATACCCTGAGAAACAGCATCAGCCGCAACAGCCGCATCCATACGGCCTGCACATACAACAGGAATATCAACGAACTTCTTGATGTGAGCAACATCGCTGAGGTTACAGTTTTCAGGCATATACATAGGGGGATGTGCCCAATACCAAGAGTCATAAGTACCGTTATCTGCATTAAGCATATCGTAACCTGCATCCTGAAGGTACTTAGCAGCCTTTTCGGACTCAGCCATGTTACGACCTACTTCTACGTAATCTTCACCGGGCATAGCACCCTCGCAAAAGCCCTTCATTTTTGACTCAACCGAATAACGAAGAGATACGGGATAATCGTCACCGCAGGAAGCCTTGATAGCCTTTACAACCTCTGCAGCAAAACGGAATCTGTTTTCAAAGCTTCCGCCGTATTCGTCTGTACGCTTGTTGAAGAATTCAATTGCGAACTGGTCAAGAAGATAGCCTTCGTGAACAGCGTGAACCTCAACACCGTCAACACCTGCATCACGGCAAAGCTTTGCAGTCTTTGCAAATGCTTCAATAATTTCGTGGATCTGCTCAACTGTCATTTCGGGACAGATAATATCGTGTGCCCAACGTGAAGGCTGGGGACTGGGTGAAGCAAGCTCATGTGATGTATCAAGCACAGGCTTGATAAGTGCTCTTGTAAACTTATTTCTGTGAAGAGGTGCAACAAGTTCGGTAATAGCCCATGAACGGCCCATACCTGCAGTAAGCTGAACAAAGAGCTTCGCACCTGTCTTATGAATTTCATCCATAAATTCCTTGAGATCCTCAAACATCTTGGGGTTCTGCCAGAGCCACTTACCCCAAAAGGTATCACGAAGAGGAGCAATACCGGGAATAATAAGACCTACATTATTATTTGCTCTTTCAATAAAGAGCTTTGCGGCTTCCTTATCAAAATGACAGCCGCCCAGTTCAAACCAACCAAAAAGTGATGTACCGCCCATAGGGCACATAACAATTCTGTTTTTGATTTCACAATTACCTATTTTCCAAGGGGTAAACAGTGCATCATATTTGTTATCCATACATACCCATCCTTTCTATCTGAAAAACACCTTTTTCCGTACATAATATATTATATATAACAGAGCATAAGCATGTCAAGAAAAATAACGGCAGTATGATAATTTTTTATCAATGTCACTTGAGAAAAAAATAAAAAAACTATTGACAAAGAAATAATATTGTGATATTATTCATAACGTTACGGAGAGATACCGAAGTGGTCATAACGGAACGGTCTTGAAAACCGTCGTACTCTTACGGGTACCGTGGGTTCGAATCCCACTCTCTCCGCCATTTTTTTTATAGTTAATAATTTTAACACGATTATCATCTGGAGCAGTACTCAAGTTGGTGACGAGGCGCCCCTGCTAAGGGCGTAGGCTGGCTAATCCCCGGTGCGAGAGTTCGAGTCTCTCCTGCTCCGCCAAGAAAAACGACAAGTTTCGACAGAAACTTGTCGTTTTTCAATGATATCCGTTCCTTGCGGAACGGGTGATATACCTCCGGTATGATATCGCTCCACGAGCGATGATATATGCCTTCGGCACATGAAGGAACGGATATTATATCATATTTGCCGTTGGCAAATATATCATACGGCAACGCCGTATATCATATCACGCAAGTGATATATCATTTTTGTGGGAGTTCAAATTCATACACAAAACTACCGCAAATATCTTTTATCCCACACAAAAAAAACAATAACATTTATTTACAAATAATTCACAAACAGAATAAATATTTGTATTTTTTTCGTACTATCATATAATTGAAAACAAAAGAAAAGGAGAATTAATTATGTGGTTACCTGAATTAATGTTACATCTCATGGGTGTTTTCACAAAACTTATGTTTAAATTAGGATTAAAAATTCTTTTACCTTTCTAAAAAATATTACTGATTTTCAAGCAATCGCTTCGTGCGGTTGCTTGATTTTTATTTGTGCTTAATGTAATATATAGAAAAAAACAGCGGAGAGAAAAAATGATAATAAGAAATTACAGAGATACAGATAAAAAGGCTGTTCAGAATATCTGCCTTTACAGTGACGGATTTGAAAATTTTTCAGACAGCTCAATTAACTTTTTACTTTCTACCTACTGCGATTATTACACTGAATGTGAACCTTATAATTGCTTTGTAGCGGCTGACGATAATGATATAGCCGTAGGATATATTATCTGTGCCGAAAACTACGACAGCTTTATAAAAAAATTCAATGAAGAATATTTCACAAGAATTCCCGAAAATGATACCGTTCACCTTACATACGCTTCACATTCCACAGTACTTCACCAAAAATATAAGGACTCTTACCCTGCTCACCTTCATATTGATATTCTACCGGAATATCAGAGAATGGGCTTGGGACATAAGCTTATGGATGCCTTGCTTTCACACCTCAGAGAAAAGAAAATCAAGGGAATTATGCTTACCCTTCCTCCTCACAACGAAAAAGGAATGTCCTTTTATAAAAAATACGGCTTTGAACTTTTAGAAATTCTTCCCGATGATACAGTATTCGGTATGAAGCTTTAATTATAAATTTTCAGAAGGGCTGAGATAAAAAAATGAATGTTATTATCAACAAAGCATTTGAAGAAAAAGCAAAAAAATACAAGAAGCCTCTATTAAAAACCGTTGTTCGCCCGGATAATATTATAAAAATTACTGAAAACAAAAATGCTTTTCAAAATCTCAGCACCGAAACGGTAAAATCTGCTGATTTTCCGATTTCCTTAATGCCTTACGAAGAAATAGTTTTTGATTTCGGCTGTCATAATGTAGGTTATTTTCATTTTTCACTTGACCATTACGGAGAAGAGCATATCTGTGATGCTCCCGTAAAATTCCGTTTTCAGTTCGGAGAATTTCCTCTTGAAATAGTTACTCCTGAGGAAAGCTACAATGGCTCACTCGGCAGCGGTTGGCTTCAGAATGATATTGCGTCTTTTGCATTTCTTCCCGCTGAAAGCAAACTTAACAGAAGATTTTCCTTCAGATATGTTAAAATCACAAGAACGGATTCAGGTGCATTTCCCATAAAATTTACAGATATTTTTTCTGAAAACGTCAGTGCAGTGAATATTGAAAACGTTGAAAATTTCCCTTGTAAGGATGACAGATTTAAAAAGATATATGAAATGTCACTTTTAACTCTGAAGGAATGTGAGCAGGAGGTTTTTGAGGACGGTCCCAAGCGCGACCGAAGATTATGGATAGGTGACTTAAAGCTTCAGGCTCTTACTGATTATGTCACCTTCCGAAACACTGACCTTGTAAAACGCTGTCTTTATCTTTTTGCGGCGTATATAAGAGAGCACAAAATGGTGGCGCCCTGTGTATTCCCCGACTCTCCTCCCTACGTTGATCCTTGGACCTTCTGTGATTATTCCCTGTTTTTCATTTCCTGCCTTTATGATTATCTGAATTTCACAGATGACACTTCCGTCACAGAAGAGCTTTTTGAAACAGCCGTTACACAGGCAAAAACAGTAGGTGAATATTTTAACAAGGGTGAAGGCATCATTGAATTAAGGCCATTTATTGACTGGTGCCCTGACCTTGATAAAAGCACCGCCATATTGGGTGTTTATATTTACACTCTGAAGCAACTAAAAACTCTTTCTGAAAAGCTGTCAAAGAACTGTGATTTCATAGACGGTGAAATTTCCTGTGCAAAAAAAGCATTATTTTGCAATTTCGATGCTGAAAAAGGCTTATTCAGAGGAAAAAGCGGACAGATCTCTTGGCATTCTCAGATATGGGCAATTCTTTCGGGAGAGCTTTCAGAAAAAGAAGCAGAAGCAGTGCTTGGTAACATAAAAAAGGAAAACACCCCATATACTATGAGAACTCCTTATATGATGCACTATTATATAGAGGCACTTCACTTAATCGGAAAAGACAAGGATGCCCTATCATTTATAAAGGAATACTGGGGGCAAATCCTTGATGCGGGTTTTGACTGCTGTCCTGAGGTTTTTAATCCTGAAAATGAATTCGAGTCACCCTACAGAGCTCCTGAAATTAATTCAGCCTGTCACGCCTGGAGCTGTACTCCTGCTTATTGGATTAAAAAACTATATAACCGTGAAGATTTATTTTAATTGATATTATTCATTTTGCTGTTGACCGCAGAAAGAGAAACATTTATAATATCATTATTTAATACAGTAAAGCGTTGAAATAAACGGAGAAATATTATGAGAATTGTAATCAAAGTGGGAACATCCACACTTGCCCATTCAACAGGCAGACTTAATATAAGAAGGGTTGAAGATCTTGTAAAAGTTATGAGTGACCTTAAAAACAGCGGCCATGAGGTTATTCTCGTTTCCTCAGGTGCTATAGGTATGGGTTCGGGAAAGCTTTCTCTTAAAGGTAAGCCTTCGGATATTCCTACAAAGCAGGCCGCCGCCGCAGTCGGTCAGTGTGAGCTTATGTACACCTACGATAAGCTTTTTTCGGAATACAATCACACTGTGGCACAGATTCTTCTGACAGGCTCCGACTTCAAGCACGAGGACCGTCATCAGAATTTTTCCAATACAATGATGCGTCTTTTAGAGCTTGACGTGCTTCCTGTTATCAATGAAAACGATACTGTTGCTACTGATGAAATCAGTGTCGGTGATAATGATACACTTTCTGCTCTGGTAGCTGAAAGCATCAAGGCTGATTTACTTGTTCTTATGAGTGATATAGACGGACTTTATACTGCAGATCCTCACAAAAATCCCGATGCTTCCCTCATTCCCGAAATAAAGGAGCTTACTCCTGAAATTATGGCTTTAGGCGGAGAAGCAGGTTCCTCTCTCGGCACAGGCGGAATGAAAACAAAGCTTCACGCCGCTGAAATATGCACCAACAACGGCACTGATATGATAATAACAAACGGACAAAATCCTTTTATCCTCTATGATATAACCGAAGGAAAGCCTGTTGGAACAAGATTTATCGCAAAGGAGAAAAAATGATGACAACAAAAGATATCCTCAAATCTGCAAAAGCTGCGGTAAATACTATTATTACCCTTTCAACAGAGAAGAAAAATGAAGCCTTACTTGCTATGGCTCAGGCTCTTGAAGACAATACTGATTTTATTCTCACTGAAAACGCTCTTGATATAGAAGCGGCAAAGGATAAGATAAGTGAAGTAATGATAGACAGACTCCGTCTTACCCCCGAAAGAATAAAGGGAATGGCAGACGGAATAAGAGATGTTGTAAAGCTTCCCGACCCTGTCGGTGAGGTTCTTGAAACAGTAATAAGACCTAACGGACTTATAATCAGAAAAACTGCTGTCCCTATGGGTGTTGTGGCTATGATTTATGAATCACGGCCAAATGTAACATCTGACGCCGCCGCCCTTTCACTTAAAAGCGGTAACGTATCGGTGCTTCGTTCAGGAAAGGAAGCATTCCGTTCATCAAATGCAATTGCAGAGTCTATGCGAAAAGGACTTAAAAGTGTAGGGCTTCCCGAAAATCTCATTAATCTTATTCAGGATACTTCCCGTGAAAGTGCAAATGAGCTTATGACAGCTGTGGAATACGTTGACCTTCTTATCCCCCGAGGCGGTGCAGGTCTTATTTCCGCCTGTGTTGCAAATGCTAAGGTTCCCTGTATTCAGACCGGCACGGGAATATGCCATATTTACGTTGATGAATATGCTGATACGGGAAAGGCAGTAAATATCATAAACAATGCAAAAACAAGCCGTCCTTCAGTATGTAATGCCTGTGAGGTTGTGCTTATCAACAAAGCAAAAGCAAAGGAAATTCTTCCTCTTCTGAAAGAAAAACTTGTTACTGAAAGAAAAGAAAATGGACTTCCCCCCGTTGAGCTTCGTCTTGACGGCTATTGCTCCGAAATCATTGAAGGAACAAAAGCCTCAGACAATGACTTTGATACGGAATTTTTAGATTATATTCTTGCTGTAAAGGCTGTAAACGATGTTTCTGAAGCAATTGCCCATATCCTTCTTCACTCAACAAAGCATTCAGACTGTATAATCACAGAGAACAAGGAAAATGCCGCTTTATTTACGGCTCTTGTTGACTCCTCTTCCGTTTATCACAACGCTTCAACAAGATTTACTGACGGCGGTGAATTCGGACTTGGCTGTGAGATAGGTATTTCAACACAGAAATTACACGCAAGAGGTCCTATGGGCTTAAAAGAGCTTACAACCTATAAGTATATAATCAGCGGTGACGGACAGATAAGATAAGGAGTGACCATAATGACTTATAAATTCGGCTTTATCGGTGCGGGAAATATGGGCGGTGCTTTGCTCAAAGCTACAGCAAAAAACAATGCCGACGTTAAGATTTCCGTTTTTGATGTTTTTTCGGAGAAAGCTCAGGAATTTCAGAACAAATATAAAAACGTTACGTTTACCGATATTGATACTCTTGTAAAAGAAAGTGAATATATTTTTATCGGGGTAAAGCCCCAGATGTTAGAAGAGCTTTTTTCTGACATTTCTCCCCTTTTCAATGAATGTTCTCCCATTCTCATTTCTATGGCGGCAGGAACGTCAATTGAAAAAATCTGTGCTTTTGCAAAAAAAGAAATGCCTGTTATAAGAATTATGCCTAATACCCCCGCTTCAATCGGTGAAGGCGTTATTCTTTATTGCAATAACGAAAGGGTATCTGAAGAACAGCTCAGCTTCTTCACTTCTGCTTTATCGGGTGCAGGACTTCTTGATAAGATAGACGAAGGTAAAATTGATGCGGCAAGTGCTGTTTCAGGCTGCGGCCCTGCATTCTGCTATATGTTCATTGAAGCTCTTGCAGACGGCGGTGTTGAATGCGGCCTTCCCAGAGATAAGGCTATGACTTATGCCGCAAAAATGCTTTCAGGTGCGGCAGATATGGTGCTTCAAAGCGGTATTCATCCGGGGGCACTCAAGGATGCCGTTTGTTCCCCGGGAGGTACGACAATTGCAGGTATTCACGCTCTTGAAGACGGAGCCTTCAGAAGCACGGTTATGAATGCCGTAACAAAGGCTTACAAAAGAACACTTGAACTTAAATAGTTAAAATTTCCGTGGCGGTTTGTAGAAATGTTCTTAGCGAACATTTCTACAGTTCTATTCGCCTACGGCGAGTGATATTGCT
>JAZNSP010000015.1:0-87512 GCA_045591285.1 Acutalibacteraceae bacterium | reverse complement strand
CTCACAGAACGACATGCCTACGATCCGACTTGTATACGTAACCCTTTGTAGCGCCTACTGCATAACCGGCAATTGCCATAGCTTCGATAATACAGTGCGGGTCACCTTCAAGAACTGAACGGTCCATGAGTGCACCGGGGTCACCTTCGTCAGCATTACATACAACATACTTCTGGTCTGCCTGATTTTTAGCAGTAAAGCTCCATTTAAGACCTGTGGGGAAACCACCGCCGCCACGACCGCGAAGTCCTGAATCCATAACCACTTTGATAACATCTTCAGGCTTCATTTCAGTAAGACACTTACCAAGTGCAGCATAACCGTCCATAGCGATATATTCATCAATGCTTTCGGGGTTAATTACACCGCAGTTACGAAGTGCAACTCTCTTCTGCTTTGCATAGAAAACAGTATCATTAAGAGAAACATTACCATTTACAATTTCTGTGCCTTCTGCAACATCATTATAAACAAGACGCTCAACAACTCTACCCTTGAGAAGATGTTCAACAACAATGTCTTCAACATCCTTTTCTTCTACCTGACTGTAGAAGGTACCGTCGGGATAAACAATAACAACGGGACCGAGAGCACAAAGACCGAAGCAACCGGTTCTGACAACTTTAACTTCATCAGTAAGACCGTTCTTTGCGATCTGTGATTCAAATTCAGCGATAAGCTTATTACTTCCTGATGAAGTACAACCGGTACCGCCGCAGATTAATACCTGTGCACGAATCATAATTTTTACCTCCAATATATATCAGTTCAAAATATAAAACAAATCAGATGCTGCTAACAGTGTATTCACCGATAACACTGCCGCCTTTAAGGTGCTTTGCAACAATCTCCTTAGCCTTTTCAGGAGTCATTTTAACGTATGTAACCTTTTCTTTGCCTGCTTCAAAAATTTCTACAACAGGTTCAAACTGGCAAATACCGATACAACCGGTCTGAGTAACTGTTACCTTATCGGCAAGACCAAGATTATTCACTTCTTCAACAAATGCATTGAGAACAGGTCTTGCACCTGCTGCAATACCGCAAGTTGCCATACCGACAACAACTCTGATATCAGAGCTGCCTTCACGAAGAACAACCTTGTTCTGCATTTTTTCTTTAATTGCTGCAAGTTCTGCTAATGACTTCATAAAAATGTTCCTTTCAATTATATATAAATTATTTATAACCAATTTCAGAATACTGTTCTTGCAGATATCCACCTATCCATGATATTACCTCAAAAGTATCAAGCGGAACATCACCTAAAACAGCCTTCAATTCATCAGTATCAAGCTTCACTGAACCTTTAACAGTGTTATGCTCATAGATCCATCTAATAAGCGGCTGCCCCTGTATTAACACTGTAACAGTTGAAACGATATCCCCCAACGGTGTGAAATCAAGATGCTTTTTATAAAATGATGCAAAAATCTCAGTTCCGTGTTCTTGGGGAAACTCGTCTTCATGTCGGGAAGAAATTCTGAACTCACCGTCAGTCTGAACGGAAGCCAGTTTAAAAAGAGGAATACCAAGTCCTACTTTTCGAGTAGTTCTTGTTGTAGTAAAGGGGTCTGAAACATTTTCAAGAAAATACTTTTTCATTCCACATCCGTTATCAATAATTTCAATGGAAAGTATTTCTTCACTTTCGTTTATAATAATGCGAATTGTATCAGCCTTTGCCTTTACTGAATTCTGAGCTATATCTAATATGTTCAGAGAAAGTTCTTTCATAAATATTTACCCCTGAGGATATTAAAAAGTTCTTTTCGTACTTTATCGCTTGAATAGGGTTCGTCATCAATATTAAAATAATTCTCTTTATCTCTGATATCCCATAAATAGTGAGCATCAGATGAAACAAGAGGTATTCTTGATTTCAGTGCCGGAAATCTCTCCTGATAATCTTCAATTTTATCTTTATCGTGAAAACCTGCACAAAGAAAGGCAGGATTATCGGGGAAAATACCAAGAGTAGCTATAATTCCGTTGGCTTCCCTATCAACGTGTGCAGGATAACAAACACCGTTAAATGAATTTACAATCTCACATACATTATCAACAGAAATATCCGTAGCATTGGAAAGAAGAAATTCTTCGGTTCCGATTATCTCATCATTTCCGTCCATAATAAGCTGTTCACCGAAAATATCAACTCTATTTGCAATATGAATCCGACGATTTTGTAAAAATCCGTCAAAAGCTAAAGCATCTTCGAGATTTTCGAATAAACATACAATATGTATATCTTCAGAGGTTGTAAGCTCAATACCTGCGATTGCAATAATGCCGTTACGTTTTGCTGCTTCAAAAAAAGCAGGACAATTTTTTGCTGAATTATGATCAGTCAGAGCAACAATATTCAAACCTGCAAGAGTTGCCATACCGGCAATATTATTCGGTGTCATATCATCATCACCGCACGGTGATAAGCAGGAATGAATATGCAAATCATAATAATATCTGTTCATATATCCGCACTGACATCAACTGCAATTTCATAAGCAGTTTTTTCTGACAAAACAATATTTATACCTTTGCTGTCGGCAGCCGCAATAACAGCTTCATCAGGCTTTGCACCTTCGGCAACAATAATAACTGAAATATCTGCAAGCTGAGCAACAGCAGCAATATTCACATTTGTCATTATTGTTATCCATGCATTCTGTGACTCAGCTCTGCCCATAACCCAACTGAGAAGATCACCGACATATCCGCCGACAACTTCTTTTTCGGGTTGCGGCATAGAAACTGCCTGAAAATTATATTTTTCAACAAGCTCTTTAACCGTCACTGCTATCATTACCTGCCTGTTCTTCTGTTTTTTCACCGTTCAGCAAAACAACACATTTTCTGTCATTACTCATACCTCTGACAACATCTTCAGCGTAAGCACGGCAAGTGGGAGCACCGCAAGCACCGCAATCAATACCGGGAAGAGTTTTTCTGAGTTCCTGAATTCTTGCCATCATTCTCATAGACTCAGATAAGCTGTCACTAAGACGCGAAATAGGTATGTAATTCGGAAGAGAATCCGTTATATAGCTATCCGGTACAAAATTTTCATCAGGAGAAACAAAATTCTTTGAAACCGGCATATAACGCCTTACAGTCTGCAATCTTGTTTTTGCAATAAACGGATTTTCAATTGTCATTACCCCGCCGACACAACCGCCGATACAAGCGTTCAGTTCAACAAATTCAATCTGCGGGATATTGCCGTTCTCAATAGAATCAAGAACCTGAATACAGTTTTCAATACCATCAGCAAAAAGATAACTGTCATTGAGTATTGAAGTAGATTCTCCGCCGGATGAAGCCCAACCTATACCGATCATCCCCGCTTCACTGGAAATCTGAGGAGAAGATATTTTTTTCATAGCACCAAGCAAAGAAAAATAAATATCACTGAGAGAAACTACTACATCAACATTGCTTTTGTAATCACCGTATCCGTTTCTGATATAACTTACCTTAGCAGCACACGGAGATATAAAAAACACACCGACTTCATCGGCTGAAAGCTCCGGATGTAACTCTAACGCTTTTCTTTTTGCTTCCATTGCAGCAATTTCCATGGGAGGCAAAATAGGAAGTATATTATCCTTCAGATACGGAAATCTTAATGAAATTAATCGTGAAATAACAGGACACGCTGAACTGATAACGGGTTTTTTGATATTCGCCGATTTAAGATACATTCTTGTGTATGATGAAACCAATTCAGCTGATTTAGCAACCTCATAAACATCATCAAAGCCTATATCAAGAAGTCCCTGTAAAACAACATCAATATCTTCAAGACCGTCAAACTGTCCGAATAAAGCAGGGGCAGGAAGAGCAATCTTCCACTTATAATGCAAGTAATGTTCAAACTTACTGCACATAGCCTTCTTTGCCTTGTAAGGACAGACTCTGATACATTCACCACAGTCAATACATCTGTCAGTATTGATTTCTGCATGTCCGTCATTAATTCTGATAGCTTCAGTAGGACAGTGCCTTACACAAGTAGTGCAACCGGTACACTTTTCTACATCAAGCACAACAGAGTGTCTGTAAGAATTCAAATCATCACCTTGTTTACTTGAGGTTTACACACATCGTAATAGTTGTTCCTACCCCGACCTCCGATTCAATTTTCATTTCATCGGTATATCTTTTCATATTAGGTAAGCCCATACCTGCACCAAAGCCGAGAGAACGCACATTCTCCGTTGCTGTTGAATAGCCTTCCTGCATTGCCAACTCTATATCAGGAATACCGGGGCCTTTATCTGCAAGTATGATAACAATCTTATCTTCATAAACAATAACATCGGCCTCACCGCCGTCTGCGTGTATAACCATGTTAATTTCGCCTTCATATAAAGCGATTGAAACCTGTCTGATTATTTCAGGCGGAAGTCCCAGACGTCTGAGATTTTTCTTTACCTGAACTGATGCCTGCCCCGCTGACACAAAATTGTCACCGTCAACATCAAAATGAAATTTAAGTGATTCGCTCATATCTTTGTACCTGTCAATCCGTTATTATACAGAGTACCGCATGCATCATACATACGCTTCCCTGTTGCAAGAAGCACAATACCGCTTTCTTTAGCAGCTTCAATCATTTCAGGAGTAGGTCTTTTAGAACGAACAAACACTATGCAAATCATATCCATCATTTCAGCGGTCCTTATTACCTGCAGATTAACAAGACCGGTCATAAGAACAGCCTGATCTTTTACAAATGCAAGCACATCACTCATCATGTCACTTCCGCAAGCAGAATGAACATCTTTATCAAGAAATTCTTCACCGCAAAGAATGTCTGCATCAAGTAATTCTTTTAAGGTACTGATTTTCATAATCTATTTCCTTTATAAAAATAATTATTCGTACTTTGCAAGAATTGCAGGAATCATATCTGCTGTAAGCTTGCCGTAAACATCTTCATTTATTGTCATAACGGGAGCAAGACCGCAAGCACCGATACAACGGCAGGCTTCAATTGAAAACTTTCCGTCTTCAGAACATTCACCTGCTTCAACGCCGAGAATTTCACAAATTTTGTCAAGAACCTGCTGAGCACCCTTAACATAGCATGCTGTTCCAAGGCAAACAGAAATATTATATTTACCCTTGGGAGAAAGAGCAAACTGAGCGTAGAAGGTAGCAACACCGTAAACCTTTTCTACGGGAACATCAAGTCCCTCTGCAATCTTGCACTGTACTTCATAAGGAAGATAACCGTATATTGCCTGAGCATCCTGCATAACTGCCATAAGGCGACTCTTATCACCGTTTGCCGAAGCAATAATTTCCTCGAGTTTAGCTGCCTGCTCGGGAGTGTCAACAAAAGGAAGCTTACTGATTTTTTTCTCCATTCTTTTATTTCCTCCATTCAATCTTTTGATGAAATTAGATATAACGGCGCATAGCCATTCATGGTGAATTATATCACAATATTTTTTTTAAGTCTATAGGTAAAAGCAAGAAAAAACAGATTTTTGTTATATTTTTAACAAATTTAACATTCTTTTTATTTTTTACGCTATTATCTCTTGTAAAATCATAACATAATATGTATAATAATTGACAAATAAATCATGGAGGATAATTATTATGGCAAAGAAAATACTTGTTGAAACATCTGCAAGACACGTTCATGTTTCAAAAGAAGATCTCAATGTACTTTTCGGTGAAGGATATGAGCTTACAAAGAAAAAGGATCTTTCCCAGCCCGGTCAGTATGCCTGCGAAGAAAGAGTACAGGTAATCGGACCTAAGGGTTCATTCCCCGGTGTTTCAATTCTCGGTCCCGTACGTAATGCTACTCAGGTTGAAATTTCAGCATCAGATGCACGCTCAATCGGTGTCAGTGCACCTGTAAGAGAGTCAGGCGACATCAAGAACTCCGGTCCTTGCAAACTTGTCGGACCTAAAGGTGAAGTTGAAATCAGCGAAGGCGTTATCGTTGCAAAAAGACACATTCATATGACAACTGCTGATGCTGCTGAATTCGGTCTTGAAGATAAACAGGTTGTAAGCGTAAAGATTGACTCTGCTGAACGTTCACTCGTTTTTGGTGATGTTGTTGTCAGAGTAAATGACAGCTTTGCACTTGCTATGCATATTGATACTGACGAATCAAATGCTGTTCTCGCAGGAATGAATGCAGAAGGTGAAATTATTAAATAATTTCTTAATTTTCCCGATTATACTGCTTCCCTGCATTTAACTGTATAAAAAAATAAAAATCCCCGATAAAAAGATTAAATGTCTTTTCATCGGGGATTTTTATTTTTTGCATTTGCTTACATAAAAATTTTTTCGAACAATTTTTGATTTATATTGAAAAATTAACCGATAATATCTTTGTTTGACTTTAATATTTTTTTGAATTAAGCAAAAAATTAATTATGACGGAGGTGAACAATTGAAAAGATTATTCAGATTTATTTCAATTATTTTTACTTTGGTTTCAATAACAATTTTTTCGCTGATTATTTACGGAAACAACTGTCTTCCCGACAGCATCAAAACATCAACAGAAAATGTTACCTTATCCTCAATATATACTGTAAACAGTTCTTTTTCCGATGAAACAGCAAATATCAGTAATTCTAATTCAAGTGAAATCAGAAACATTAAATTATTCGGCACAATTCCGGTAAAAAGCATTAATGTAAGCAAAACGGACAGAAGTTATGTATATGTCGGTGGAGATTTACTCGGAATAAGACTTAAAACGCAGGGCGTTCTTATTGTCGGAACGGAAAGCTTTGAAAGCTTTAACGGAATTGTATCCCCTGCAGTCGAAGCAGGTATAGCAGTCGGAGATATTTTATGTTCTATTGACGGAAAACCAGTTTCTTCAAACGAGAAATTAAGTGAAATCATTGAAAATTGTAACGGAAAAACATTATCGGCTGAACTCAAAAGAAATGACAGTACGTTTACTGTTGAATTAAAACCTGAAATTTCAAAATTAACAGGTATATATAAAAGCGGGATGTGGATAAGAGATTCAACCGGAGGCATCGGCACACTGACATATCTTGATGCATCAAACGGTATAATTGCAACGCTCGGACACGGAATATATGATGTAGATACGCAGAATTTAATGCCGTCAAGTGAAGGTCAGCTTGTTTCAGCAACGCTGAACAGTATAACCAAAGGCACATCAGGAAAAGCGGGAGAATTAAAAGGTTCCATCGGTGATGATTATTACGGCGAAATAATTACAAATTGTGAAAACGGTATTTACGGACATTTTATTATGGTAAATGACAATAATTATCTCACACCTGTAGCAGAAATAAAAGAAATAAAAACCGGTAAAGCACAGATAATTTCTACGGTTTCATCGGAAGGTAAAAAATACTATGATATTGAAATTGAAAAAATCATCACTGACAGCGAAAATAAAAATATGATTATAAAGATTACCGATGATGAATTACTTGAAATTACGGGAGGAATTGTTCAGGGAATGAGCGGTTCTCCAATAATTCAGAACGGAATGTTTGTCGGTGCTGTTACCCATGTTTTTCTTAATGATCCCACAAAGGGATACGGTATTTTTGCTGAAAATATGCAGAATACTGCTGAAAAATTATGTATTGAAAATCAAGAAAATGCTTCATAGAAAAAGATGCAGAACTTCAGCTGAAATTCTGCATCTTTTTTATCATATTTTCCACTTAATCTGCATAATAACACAAGGACCGTTTTTTTCCTGTTTTGCATAGAAAACAGTAAGAAGCGTTCCGTCTTCCAGTTCAACTGTAGCAGGATAGCCTAAATCATCACTTATACCGTTTATATATAAATCATAATCTGTATCCCAGCTTTTTCCGCCGTCAACGGAAAACATTGCTCTTATACCGTAAGGCTTTGTTCTGTAACCGTACAATGAAATCAGCACACCGGACGAATGCTCAATAATGTGACAGGGTGCTCCCCCGAAATCATCAAGAAGTCTTTCAGGAACAGTCCAGTTTTTACCTTTATCATAAGAAACTGACTGATACGTAGTGAAGGTTTCTTCTGTTCTGATGTGACATATAAGAGTTCCGTCTGATGTTTCAATTGCATAAGGCTCGCAAGGATTTAATCTTATACCGTCTTCAATTATATCGGGAATTTTTCCCACATATACCATTTCACCGTTATTTGTATTAACTGAAAAAACCTCGATTAATTCATTAAACGCTTCAACATTATTGTCATTATAATAATTAGAGCCTACCCATAAAACTGTACCGTCCATCATTTCTATGGGACCGTGGGGAGAAGTAATCGGACTTTTATATGTTTTACTGAAAGAAACACCATTATCATAGCTGATACGAAAATTAGAGCCTATAGCCTCTTCTTCATCATTATCATCAATAAGATCAAGATATCCGTAAGTATAGGCTTTTCTTTTATTATCAATACCGTTTGCATGATGACGCTGCATCTTTCTTGTATTATTGAATGATGTAACAATCAGACCGCTATCTCCAAATGCACAAAGCCCCACATCTCTGTCGTCGAGAACTGTATCAATAACAGGAACAGGTAATAAATATGCATCTCCGTTGTTCTCAGAAAATGTAATACAGCCTTTTCCGAAGGGACAAACATGTCCTAATCTGTAACCGGATGCGCCAACAACAATTCTTCCGTTTTTAAGCTTTTCAACTGTAGGCCACCCAAAATAATTATGACGGCTGTCGGGGTTAGACATTATAACTTTTGCTTCATCAATAATTTTAATTTCCATAGATAACCTCTTTGTATTCAGATAATGAAACATTCCCCGTTGCAGCTTACAACGGGGAAAAAATTATTCTATTTCAGAAAGAAGCACAGGTCTGTGTTCAGCAACGGACTTTTTAGCAGCAAGACCTATTTTCACTGACTGCATACCTGCGTGAATACCAACGGGAACTTCTGTGTTGTTTTCACAGGCATCTACGAACTGACGCATTTCTTCAGAGAATGAACCCATATATCTTTCAAGGAAGAAGAAAAGGGGCTTTTCACCTGTTACGCCGTTTTCGTCTGCAATAACAGCAGTGGAAAGTGTGTCATTTGCAGTAGCAACCATACCCTTTGAGCCGAAAAGCTCAGCTCTCTGATCATATCCGTATGCGGCACGGCGTGAATTATCAATAACAGCAAGAGCACCGTTAGCCATTTTCATAGTTATAATGGCAGTATCAACGTCACCCTGCTCTCCGATAGCAGGATCCACAAGAACGGCAGAATTAACATATACCTCTTCTACGTCACTGTTTGTAAGGAAACAAGCCATATCAAAATCATGAATAGTCATATCAAGGAAAATACCGCCTGAAACTGCAATATACTTGGGGTTGGGAGGCTCAGGATCGCGTGAAGTAATCTTGAGAATATGAGCGTCACCGATTTTACCCATATCATAAGCCTTACGAATTGCGGCAAAGTTATGGTCAAAACGACGGTTGAAGCCAACCTGGAATTTTACTTCAGGATGTTTTGCAAGTGCATCAGCTACAGCCTGAATTTTTTCAATTGAATGGTCAACGGGCTTTTCACAGAAAACATGTTTTCCTGCTTCAATAGCCTCAATTGAAATTGCTGAATGAGTATCAGTTGATGAACATACAAGAACTGCATCAATTTCTTTGTCTTCAATGATCTTTTTATAGTCTGTATAGATATCCTTAACACCGAAGCTTTCACAGAATGCTTTAGTTTCATCATTCATAAAAGGATCTGCAATTGCTTTTACAGTTGCGTTCTTAACGTGATAAGAAATCGATTCAAGGTGAACCTTTCCTATTCTTCCAGCACCGATAATACCAATAGTAAGCATAATAAATTCTCCTTTTTATCAGATAGTTCCGTCCCAGGTGGAAACAGTCTTATTTGTCATTTCTTCTTCATCAAACCAACGCTGAGTTACGCATTTGCTTTCTGTAAAGAAACGATATGCATCCTTGCCAAGACAGTGTAAATCACCGAAAAATGAATCCTTATGTCCTGAGAAAGGGAAAAAACCGATGGGTACGGGTATGCCGACATTAACACCAACCATACCGCCGTGAGTATTACGGACAAATTCTCTTGCAAAATATCCGTTCTGGGTAAAAATAACGGAACCGTTTGCATAGGGATTATTATTCATAATCTCAAGTCCTTCTTTGAAGCTCTTACATCTCTTGACAGAAAGCACAGGTCCGAAAACCTCATCTCTGCCGATAGTCATTTCTTCTGTAACATTATCAAAAATTGTAGGTCCGACGAAATAACCGTTTTCATATCCTTCAACCATACAATCTCTTCCGTCAAGAACAAGTGTGGCGCCTTCCTTGACACCCTTATTGATATCAGCAATAACCTCATCATAATGCTTTTTATATGTTATGGGACCAAGCTTTGATGTCTTATCTACAGCAGGTCCAACCTTAATCTGAGAAGCCTGTTTTTTGAGTTCAGCAACAAATTCATCAGCAATACTTTCTTCAACAACACAGCAAGAAAGAGCCATACATCTCTGTCCTGCACAACCGTAAGCGGAATTAATAATACCGGCAACAGTTCTTTCAATAGGAGCATCAGACATAACAAGGGCATGGTTTTTAGCCTGACAAAGAGCCTGTACTCTCTTTCCGTTTGCGGCAGCCTTCTGATAAATAAGCTTACCTACAGGTGTTGATCCGACAAAGGTAATTCCTTTTACATCGGGGTGCTCAAGAATTACATCAATTTCCTTTCTTGAACAGGTAACAACGTTTACAACACCGTCGGGAACACCTGCTTCTTTATAAAGCTCAGCAATTCTGAGAGCTGTTCTGGGGGTAAGAGAAGCGGCTTTAAGAACAATCGTATTACCTGTAGCAACACAAACAGGAACCATCCAACCAAAAGGAATCATCGCGGGGAAATTAACGGGCACAATACCTGCAAACACACCCATTGATTCACGGTACAAAACAGTATCAAAGCCCTTTGAAGCATCCATAAGACTTTCACCCATCATCTGAGTGGGAACCTGAATTGCAAGTTCAGTTCCTTCCTTAGCTTTAAGAACATCGCCTTCAGCTTCTGCCCATACCTTACCGTTTTCTTCTGCAACAAGCCTTGTAAGCTCTTCCATATTTTCCATAATAAGCTCTCTTACTCTGAAAAGAACCTGAGAACGCTTGATAGCAGGTGTAGCACTCCAGGAGGGATATGCAGCCTTTGCAGCAGCAATTGCTTCATTTACTTCGTCTGCTGTGCAACAAGGTGCATAACCGGTTATCTCACCGGTTGAAGGATTATAAAGGTCATAATAAACATCCGTCTTGGACTCTACAAACTGACCGTTACAAAAATATTTTAATTTTTCTGCCATTTTAATTCTCCTTAATTAAAGACCTGTTTTTTCTGCAATATATTTTCTTGCCTTCAGAGCATATTCGAAGGGATTTGCAATTGCAGGATCCTGTTCTGCCTCAACAAGCACATAGCCTTCATATCCGCATTCAGAAAGAACATCAAATATCGGAGCAAAATCAATTGCACCGTCACCGGGAACAGTAAATGTTCCAAGACGGACTCCCTGAAGAAAGCTGAGCTTTTCATCTCTTACCTTTTGGATAACATCAGGTCTGATATCTTTAAGGTGAACATGTTTAATTCTGTTTGCATATTTTTTGAGAACAGCCATATAATCCTCACCGCAATAAGCAAGGTGACCTGAGTCAAAGAGAAGACTGAAAAGCTCAGGATCAGTATTTTCCATAAGTCTGTCAATTTCAGCAGCAGTCTGAACAACCGTTCCCATGTGATGATGGAATGTAAGTGCAATACCCATATCCTTTGCTACTTTTCCGAGCTTATTAAGTCCTGTTGTGAGCATATCCCACTCTTCATCATTCATAACATATTTATCATCAAAAATTGAAAGGTCTGTTCCCTGAATAGAATGTCCCTGTTCGGAAACGCCGACAACCTTCGCACCCATTTCTTTAAGAAAAGTGATTTGCTTGATAAATTCAGCTTCTGTTTCTTCATAAGGCTTAGTTGTAAGGAAGGTTGAAAACCACGCATTACAAATCTGCATTCCGCGAAGATCAAGTGCCTTTTTGAGAACAGCCGTATCCTTAGGATATTTGTTACCGACTTCACAGCCTGTAAAGCCTGCAAGTGCCATTTCGGAAACACACTGCTGGAAAGTGTTTTCAGCGCCAAGATCCGGCATATCATCATTAGTCCAACCGATAGGTGCAATGCCGAGTTTTACTTTGTTTTTATCGAGCATATCAATATCTCCTTGCTTTTTCAAGATTTTTTGATTTATTTTTATATGCATTCCTTACGGAATCCTTTGATGAAGTTGAAGCAATTCCTACATGCCACCAGGCATCATAGCCGTCTGTCATGGATTTAGGAAGAACTTTAATATCAATAAGAGTTGATACCGTCTGCTTTTTACTGTCCTCAAGAGCATACTTTAACTGCTCCATAGTGTTTACTTTATAAGTTTTTACACCGTATCCCGCAGCAGACATAGCAAAATCAATAGGCATCAATTCACCTAAAAGCTGTCCGTTTTCATCTCTCTTTCTGAACTCGGTAGCAAGATTTCCGATACCGTTTGACATCTGAAGATTATTTATACATCCGAAGCCTGCATTATCAAAAAGAAGAACGTTAATTTTCATACCCTCCTGAATAGATGTAACTAATTCAGAATGGAGCATAAGATAGCTTCCGTCACCGCAGAAAGCATAAACTTCTCTTGAGGGCTCTGCCATTTTTGAACCGAGAGCACCGGCTATTTCATAACCCATACAGGAATATCCGTATTCCATATTGTAGGTATCTCTCACGTCGGAAGTCCACATTCTCTGCATACATCCCGGAAGAGAACCCGCAGCCGCAACGGCAATAGCATCATCTGAAATATTATTTCTTATATAAGCAAGTGCGGCTGTCTGAGTTACTGCACCGTTATACATATCTACAAATTCAGGAATACTGTTCTCGTATCTTGCTTTGATAAGCGGCTCAAAATTTTCATCATAAGAATATGAAGAAAGTATTTTCATTTCCTCAGCCCAAAGAGCTTTTGCATCAGAGATTTCCGTTGTGTAAGCCGTTTTGTAATTATTTGCTTCAAGTACCGCTGAAAGCTTGTTGATTGCTAACTTAGCATCGGCAACACACTTAACAGCATCAAGCTTATAAGCATCAAATCTGTCAGTATTAATTGTAACAAATTTAACATCCGGATTTTGAAAAAGTGACTTTGAAGCAGTTGTAAAATCTGAAAATCTTGTACCGACACCGATAACAACATCTGCATCCTTGGCAATTTTATTTGCGGCAAGATTTCCTGTAACACCAACACCGCCGAGATTAAGACAGTGTGATGACAAAACTGCACTTTTTCCGTTCTGTGTTTCAGCAAGTGCTATACCGAACTTTTCACAAAAATCCTCTACAGTTTTTCCTGCCTCAGAATATCTTACACCGCCGCCTGCAATAAGTAATGGCTTTTTTGCAGACATTATAATTTCTGCAATATCCGCAATTTCATCATCGGCAGGATTAATCCTGGTAATTTTATGCACTCTTTTCTTAAAGAACATATCAGGAAAATCAAAGCTTTCTCCTTCAACATCCTGACAAAGAGATACACAGACAGCACCTGTATTTGCAGTATCGGTCAAAACTCTCATCGCATTAATCATAGCACTCATAAGATGCTCAGGTCTTGCAACTCTGTCCCAATAACGACATACAGGCTTATATGCATCATTTGTTGTAACAGCAAGTGAGTGTGACTGTTCAAACTGCTGTAAGACAGGGTCAGGCTGCCTACAGGAAAAAGTATCAGCAGGAAGTAAAAGTAACGGAATATTATTTACTGTTGCAGTTGCAGCAGCTGTAATCATATTTGCAGCACCAGGTCCTATTGAAGATGAACAGGCAATTATTTTTCTTCTGTTGTTCTGCTTTGCAAAGGAAGCGGCAGCGTGAGCCATTCCCTGTTCATTTTTTCCCTGATAAACTTTAAGTTCACCGGGATTTTCATCTAAAGCCTGACCTAAACCGCACACTATACCGTGTCCGAATACAGTAAAAATACCGTCAACAAATTTTGTTTCTTTACCGTCAAAAGAAACGTACTGATTATCAAGGAACTTAACAAGTGCCTGAGCAGTTGTCATAATAGCCATAATATTTCTCCTTATCGGTTTTATTTATGCTTAAGTAAGCCACTGATGTTCCTCCGGAACAAATCTTGTTGTCTTATACCAAGGATCACCGTCAATATGCCTTATCATCCAGACATAATACATCTCATAACCGGGGGCTGCCGCCTGCTGATGATCCTTACCTGAAGGAATACAGCAGAAGGAACCGTCCTTGCTCTTAAAAACATCTTCACCGATATAACAGGCGCCAAAGCCCTGAGGTTTATCAAAACAATAGTAATAAACTTCAGGTTGAGGGTGATGATGAGGCGGATAGCTTGACCACTTACCCGGCTGAGTGAACACTTCTCCGAGAACAAGGTTTGAATAAGGTGCATTATCATAATCAAACATAGTGGAAACTATTCTGTGACCAGCGCCTCCCCATTGTCCGAGCCCGAATTCCTGATAAAGACAGTTGTCGGGATTATAAAACTGAGGTTCAAATTCACTATTATTATCTGTCTGCTGAACAATAAATTCACTGTCAGCAACAGCTTTTATCTTAAACTCTGTGTTTTTTGACACATGCAAAGCATAAGGCTTTTTTTCAAAAGGATCTTTTCTCTTTCCTACTTCACTTTTATCATTCCAGCTAAAAACCACTTCACCTTTAAGGAGAAGCACAGCCGTTTCATTTTCATTGTCACAAAGAGAAAATTCTTCATTCTTCAATAGTTTCTTTACGAAAATATTCATTTTCATATCAGAATTCTTACCGTTCATTTCGCAAAGAACTCTGACATTATTTTCATTGAACTGAGGATACTCAAACATATACTTCCCTCCGTTAAACTCTTGCTACCATTTCACCGTATTCTTCTTTTTCCTTAGCAATAAACTCTTCAACCTGAGTGACGGTAGGCATATCCTGAGAGCAAGCGTGACTTGCAACAAGCATAGCCGCAGAGGCGGAACCGAATTCAAGACAGTCTATGATTTCTTTGCCTTCAAAAAGACTGTAAAGGAAAGCTGAGGTATAACCGTCACCGCCGCCAAAGGATTTAAGAAGTTTTACAGGGAATGGCTTTATAGAAAAATCCTGCCCGTCGTTGGTATAGGCAGTTGAGCCTTGCTTCCCGTGGGTAACAATTACTATCTTTGCACCTTTACTCTGCCAGTATGCCGCAGATGCTTTGTCTGTTCCGTCAAGCGCGAGTAAGCCTTCGCAAAGATCATATTCCTCTCTTGAACCGATAATCATATCTGAATTTGATGCAACAAGAGAATAATACACAGCAATTTCATCTTTGTTTCTCCAATTATAAGCTCTGTAATCAAGAACAAAAATAACAGGGATACTGTTTTTCTTTGCAAGATGCATTGCTTTGAGAGCCGCTTCTCTTGAAGGACTTTCTGCAAGAGCTACACCTGAAATAAGTACAGCGGCACCCTGCTTAATGTATTCTTCGTCAATATCTTCACATTCGAGTTTAAGATCAGCAGCTTCATTACGGTACATAACAATACTGCTTTCGGTTTCACTTTTTATTTCAGTAAATGTAAGACCGATTTTTTCTCCGTTTTTGCAACGCACAATTCGAGAAGTATCTATCCCCTCTTTATCAAAGAAATCAGTAACAAAAGTTCCGAACTGATCATCAGAAACTCTTGCAAAAAAGCCGCACTTTTTTCCGAGTCTTGCAAGACCTACGGCAATATTTGCAGGTGAACCGCCGAGATAACGCTTAAAAGTAGTGCTTTCATTAAGAGGACAGTAGTAATCTACAGGATTAAAATCAACGGCAACTCTGCCCACCAAAATAAGATCGTATTTTTTACTCTTATCAAATTCAATATACTGCATTTCAGTTCTCCTTACTGTTAAATATTTCTATATGTTTCTTTACGTTTTCATAAACACCCTGAACCATTCTTCCGGAAAGTGTGAAATAATCGTGAGCTTCGCTGTTTTTAAGATAACTTTCCGAAAATTCAGTAAGAGCATCAAAACTTGCCGTAGCAATATTGATCTTTCTTATTCCGAGAGAAATTGCTTTTCTGAACATTTCTCCGGTTATACCGGTTCCGCCGTGAAGAACAAGAGGAACGGAGCACTTTTTATAAATCTCCTCAAGTATATCAAAACGAAGTTCGGGAAGCACGGGATAATTTCCGTGAGCATTACCGATGGCAACCGCAAGTGCATCAATTCCCGTTTTATCACAAAATACTTTTGCAAAATCAGGATCAGTACAGGTAATAACGTGTTTTTCAGTATCACCTTCATTACCGCCCACAACACCGAGCTCAGCTTCAACCGAAGCACCGTAAGGTCTTGCAAGTTCAACAACTTCCCTTGTAAGCTTAATATTATCATCAAACGGCTTCAGTGAGCAGTCAAGCATAACGGAAGAAAAACCGAAATCAAGTGCCTTTTTAATACATTCAAAAGTCTGACCGTGATCAAGATGGACAGCAATATCAACCTTGGAATTTTCAGCGGCAGAAACCATCATCGGAGCCATAAGCTCCAAAGGTGAATTATTCAATCGCTTTTCGGCAATCTGAAGAATTACAGGGGAATTAAGTTCTTCTGCGGCTTTGATAACCCCCATAACCATTTCAATATTACCAACACTGAATGCACCGACGGCACTGCAGTTTTTATTGGCTTCTGCAAGAAGACTTCTCATCGAAACAATCATATTAAACCTCAAATAATACAGATAGAAATATTATATTATAACGGTATCAAAAATTCAATAACTATATGATGTTTTAGCACAAATAAAACAAAAAAATTGCCTTATCACAACAGGATAAGGCAAATGAAAATCATATTATTTTGCTTTTTTCGCTTTTATTAAAGTTAAAAGATCAAAGGAATTTACCTTCTGGATTTCGGGCTTAGAAGAATTCTCAAGCTTCTTCATAATTGCATTTACTATAACAAAAGCAAGAACACCTGCAATAAGACCTACGATAATGCCGCCGAGAACATCGGAAGGATAATGTACCATTACGTAGTTTCTTGATGCACCCATAAGAACTGCGGCAAACAAAGCAAGCCAACTGTACTTCTTATTGCAGTAAAGGAAAACAGGAACAAGCGCCGCAACTGCTGATGTTGTGTGTCCTGAGGGGAAAGAACGCATTGATGAAGCGTGAACCTCACCCATTCCGGTCCACCATTCCTTAAAGAGAACAATATCAGGATTATCTGTAAGATACTCATAAAGTTCAAAGGGACGGGGACGTTCAATAAGAGGCTTGATAGAAACGTTAGTAATCAAAGCACCGATGATAATACCGAAAAGCATACCGGCACCGACTTTTCTTGTTTTCTTGAACAAAAGAAAAACAAGCCCTAAAACAATAAATAAAATTCCGTCGTCACCAAGATGTGTGTATATAAGGAAAAAGATATCAAATAATTTTCCTAAAGCACCTTCGTGAATGCTGTTGTAAAACTGAAGGATATTGAAGTCAAAAGCTCCGAATACCTGTTGAAACCACTGTACAACTGCTGTAGTATCCATAATTACACTCCTTTGAGATTTTTATGCATTGTAACATAATCCGACAAAAAAATCAATATCAATAACACAATTATTAGTAGCCGATGCTGTTATCGTTTTGCTGAATAATTTTAACAATTCTGCTTGTTCCCAGTCTTGAAGCTCCGAGCTTTATAAACTCCTCTGCATCCTCAAGCGAAGATATTCCCCCGGCAGCCTTTATGTATTTTCCGTTAGTTACGTGCGCTGAAAACAAAATAATATCATTCTTCGTTGCACCGCCTGTAGAAAAACCTGTTGACGTTTTTATAAAATCTGCCTCTGACTTACTGACAAGCTCACACAGCTTAATTTTTTCATCATTTGTAAGAAGACAGGCTTCAATAATTACCTTCAGCAGTTTTCCTCCGCATGATTTTTTTACCTGATTGATTTCCGATAAAACTCCGTCAAAATCTTCATCTTTTACCATTCCGATATTTATCACCATATCAATTTCATCAGCACCGTTTTTTACAGCATCTGCCGCTTCAAAGCATTTGCTTTCAGTGGTCATATACCCGTTGGGAAATCCGATTACCGTACATACTTTAATTCTGTCTTGAACATATTCGCTGACCTTCTTTACGTATGACGGAGCAATACAGACGCTTTTACAGCCGTACATTATACCTTCATCGCAAAGATTTTTTATATCCTGCCAAGTGGCACCCTGTGATAATAATGTATGATCAACCTTTGAAAGAATTTCCTTTATTTCCATAATTTCCTCCTGAAGTAAAAGTAATCTGAAATGATAATAAACCAAATACCGTCTTTATTTGTTAAAATAATGTAAATATTATAACCTTTCATTATTGACACAGTAAAGCTCCGTTATGTATAATTATAAAAAAATAAAGGAGAATTATCATGAATTTTAAATCCTTCCTTTCAGATAAAAGACAACCCGTACCAACTCCGGAAAATGTAATTGACGAATTCGGAAACTGCCATTTCGGAACTTTTGATAAAGAATTTAAGAAAATGGATTTTCTTAAAGTAAACCGTCCCGGTCCCCTCCCCAATTTTTTTAATACCTCCAGAATTACTTTATGGGAAGCCGGTATAATCAATTTTGACAAGATTATTCTTCTTACCGCAGTATGCAAAATGGGAATTTTCGGTTCCGTGCTTACTGTTATATATGACAAGAGAACAGAAAAATGCACCACTTGGCAGGAAACATTTCTTGCTTCAATCGCAAGCATCTCAGATAATCTTATCAATTCCTCCGAAACGTTTTCAAAAGGTAAAAATGTTAAAATCAGATTTATCAATAATTTACAGAGAGGCGAGGCTACTGTTACAGGTTATGCAACAGACAAAAAATCGGGCATTACAGATTACAGATTAAAGCTTACAAGAGTTTCTAAGCCCAGCATAGTCAACATTCCCTTCGATGCGAACCGACCTCTTTATTCACAAAAGGATCTTTTCAGTGTTGAAGGTTATCTTGAATTCAACGGTGAGCGTTTTGTTGCAGACAGTTCAACTGCAGCAATAATTGATGACCACAGAGGTTATTATCCGAGAAGAGCACATTATGATTGGGTAACAGCTATGGGCAAAAGAGAAATTGACGGCAAAGAGCAGTATTTCGGTTTTAATCTTACAAGAAATCAGTCTGTCAATCAGGATGATTACAATGAAAACCTCATCTGGTTTGAAGGTGACTCTACACTGCTGACTCCCGTAGTATTTAAGCACAAAAAACCTTTCTTATGGCATATACAGGATGCAAAGGGAATGACAGATATTACATTTGACATCCGCGACGAATATCTGATGAAAGTAAAAACCGGAATAATCAACATTGATTATCATATATCCTTCGGTGAGTTAAACGGTTTTGTCTGTGATCCTGACGGTAATAAATATATAATTGACGGTATGACAGGCATAGGCGAGGATAAAACTCTTTTATTCTGATTTACATTAAATCAAACAAATTCCCCATACAGCTGATTTTACTGCTGTATGGGGATATTTCTTATCAAATCAATTGATTATTTTCTGTAATTATCATAATCATCATGCATAGCAACACCGTTCTTCTTAAAAACCTCTGTTGCAATATCAATATCATCAACTCTGAGAACTGTCCATGCTTTTCCTTCTGATTTGCCTATAAAAGCATACATATATTCAATTGCAACATTAGCTTCAGTGAGCAAAGAAAGAAGATGAGCAAGTCCTCCGGGGGCATCATCCATAGCAGCAGCGATAACCTGAGTGCTCTTGACCATTACGCCTGTTTCCTTCAATGCTTTAATTGCCTCATCAGGCTTATCAACTACAAGACGGAGAATACCGTATTCAGATGTATCTGCAAGAGAAAGTGCACTGATGTCAATACTGTTTTCCTTGAGCACATCAAGCACTGCCGAAAGACGACCGACCTTATTTTCAACAAATACCGATAACTGTTTCATGATTAGTCCTCCTTAAACCTTTCTTTTATCAATAACTCGTTTTGCTTTACCTTCACTTCTGGTTATGGATTTGGGATTAACAAGATGAACGGCAGCAGCAATACCGAGCATATCACGCAGTTTATCCTTTATAAGCTTTTCTGTCTTTTCAATAGTCTTGATGTCGTCAGAGAAAAGCTCTTCACTCATTTCAACGTTTATATCGAAGGTATCCGTGTTATTTACTCTGTCAACAATAATCTGATAATTAGGAGTAATATCGCCGCTGACTTTAAGCAGAACCTCTTCAATCTGTGAGGGGAATACATTAACACCTCTGATAATAAGCATATCATCAGTTCTTCCCTGAGGCTTATTCATTCTGACGTGAGTTCTGCCGCACTTACATTTTTCATAATTAAGAGAACAGATATCTCTTGTTCTGTATCTTATCAGAGGGAAGCCTTCCTTGGAGATAGTCGTAAAAACTAATTCACCCTTTTCACCTGCAGGGAGAACTTCGAGAGTATCAGGATCAATAATTTCAGGGATAAACATATCTTCACAAACGTGCATACCGCACTGCTGATCACACTCATAAGAAACACCGGGGCCCATTATCTCGGAAAGTCCGTAAATATCATAAGCCTTAATTTTTAACTTCTTTTCTATTTCATGGCGCATATCCTCACTCCAGGGTTCTGCACCTAAAATTCCGGCTTTTAATTTGAGTTGGTCTGTAAGACCTGCTTCTTCTGCAGCTTCACCGAGATAAAGTGCATAAGAGGGTGTGCAGCAAAGAGCCGTTGAACCGAAGTCAACCATTGTCTGAAGCTGATTTGCTGTATTACCTGCTGAAGTAGGTATTACGGTAGCACCGATTTTCTCGGCACCGCCGTGAGCACCAAGTCCGCCTGTAAAAAGTCCGTATCCGTATGATACCTGAATAAAGTCATTATTATCAAGACCTATTGCATTAAACATTCTTGCAACACAGTCTGCCCAATCGTCAAGGTCCTTCTGTGTGTATCCTACAACAATTTTCTTTCCTGTCGTACCACTTGAAGCGTGAACTCTTACGATATCGGAAAGAGGTTCTGCAAAAAGACCGTAAGGATAATAATCTCTTAAATCCTGTTTATATGAAAAAGGTAATTTATGAAGGTCTTCAATCCCTTTGATATCATCGGGCTTCAGTCCCTTTTCATCCATTCTTTCTCTGAAAAGAGATACCCTTTCATACATTCTCTTTACCTGATTTCTGAGTCTTTCACTCTGAAGAGCCTCAAGTTCCTCACGGGGCATAGTTTCAATTTTTTCCTGCCACATAACAATTTGTCTCCTTTCTTTTTCATACAGAGGAAACAAAAAAATCCTCTGCACAAATGCAGAGGACGGATATACCGTGTTACCACCTCATATTCGGAACTTCCTCACAAAAGCTCCCTCACGGAGTACTGACATACTCCCGCACTATAACGGGTGCACCCGTTGTAACCTACTGTTATTTCAGCCCACAGCTCACGGAATGAATTCACATAAAATCCGTTTATGTCTTGCACCAACCGACAATTCTCTGAAAACTTTTTCTATGTTACTGGTTTCCGGTCACAGCCTTTACGGTGTTAATTTAACACAGTATCACAAAAAAGTCAACAAAAATTTGTATAGTATTTCATTAATGTGTTTAATCATTTCATTGACACAAATTAATAAATAGGATAAACTTGAATTAGCAATATTGAAAGGTTGGTTTTATGAAAAACGAGCTTCTGAAAAACAAGGATTATTTTAACCGCAACAAATGGATTTATTCTCTCGGCGGCGTCGGAAGGGATCTCGCCTATTCGCTTTACACCTATTTCCTTCTGACATTCATTCTTTACACAAAGGATGTAACTGAAGGTGAATTTGCAACTATAAGCATAATTATGATTATATGCAGAATTTGGGACGGGATAAACGATCCTATTATGGGCGGTATTATTGAAAACACCCGTTCAAAATTCGGAAAATTCAAGCCCTGGATATTAATAGGTGCAGTTACAAACGCTGTCGTTCTTATTCTCATTTATACTTTACCTATTAAGGGAACTGCTTTTGTTGTTGCATTCGCATTCCTTTATCTCCTCTGGGATATGACATATACAATGAACGACATCGGATATTGGTCAATGCTTCCTTCACTTACAAGTGAACCAAGGCAAAGAGATGTTATAACATCAATGTCTAACCTTTTCGCTGGTCTGGGAACTATTCTTGCAAACGGACTTATTCCTGTTCTTACAGTCGGCTCCCTTGCAATCGGCAACAGCGCAGTTACAGGATATAGAGTAATAGCTATAGTAATAGGACTTACATTTATCGGATGTCAGACATTCGTATGTGCAGGTGTCAAAGAAAAACCCGTTCCCCCAACCGAAAACAGCGAAAAAATCGGCTTCAAGAAAATGGTGCAGATTATTTTCAACAACAAGCAGGTACTGTGGACATCGCTTATTCTCCTGTTTGCAAGTCTTAGCAGTGCACTTCTTACTGCTTTCGGCACAAACTATATCTATCTTTCATACGGATATGAAGGCACAAATACAACCCTCTTTGTTATTGCTTACGGCGCCGCATCTGGACTTACCTTTGTAATTTATCCTATGCTTACAAAGAAATTTACAAGAAACCAGATAATCAAGATGTCCTTTGCACTTGTAATTTTCGGATACATTGCATTAATGCTTTCTGAAACCTTTATGGAGAACAAGAACGTTGCGTTCTATCTTCTTTGTGTGGAAGCTCTGTTTATCGGCATAGGACACGCTTTATTCTATCTTATTGCGGCTATTTTCCTTGCAAACACAATAGAATATAACGAGCTTATAACAGGTGAACGAAATGAAGCACTTATATTCTCTGTGCGTCCCTTTATGTCAAAGCTTTCAAGCTCACTTCAGCAGGTAATTATAATGGTCGTTTATCTGGCTGTAGGACTTACTGATATTACAAATAAGATTTCCGAAGCCGAAAATGCCGCTATTTCAAATCCTGGTTTATGGACTGTTGATTACAAGGCTGATTACATAAGCGGAGTTCTTGAGGGTGCATCAGATTTTATGACCTTTGCTCTCAGAAGTGTTATGGTTATCCTCCCCATTGTATTTATGGGTATAGGATATCTGATAACCGTAAAAAAATATAAAATTGACGAGAATGAATATAAGAGAATTCTCGATGAATTAGAAAAAAGACATAAATAACCATCAAAAAAGTCGGCAAAACGAAAAGCCGACTTTTTTTATATATTTATACAATTCAGGCATAAGCTTTTATAAGATTAATGAGAGTATTACATGCATAAATCACAGAAAGCTCCCTTACAACATTTCTTCCAACATCGCCGAAATTCTTAGTTGCAGTCACAGTTTTTCCTTTTACATAAAATCCGAAACAAACTGTACCCGTAAAATCATCTTCTGCACTGCTTTTAGGTCCTGCATATCCCGTAATTCCGACACCTATATCCGCACACGCACATTCTGCGGCACCCTTAGCCATCTCAAATGCCGTATTTTCACTTACAACGCCAAAGCTTTCAATTGTTTCTTTTCTGACAGAAACAAGGTTTATTTTTGATAAATCCGAATATGTTACATACGACTGCTCAAGCACCTTTGATGCATCAGCTATGCTGACTATCCCCGATGCAAACATTCCCCCGGTACAAGACTCGGCACAAGAAATTTTAAGTCCTTTTTCTATCATCAAATCCACAAGCAGCTGAAAATCACTCATATTCTTCTCCCCGATTATTTAATAAACGTATTTTAACATTTCATAACAAAAAAATCAAATATTTTCAATTTCATTATTGATATGAATTAAAATAAGAATTATAATCGTGTATATTTATATGGAGAACTTATTATGAAATTATTCAACTGTCACACTCACACTGAATTTTCCCACGACGGAAAAGGAAGTATTGCGGAAATATATAATGAAGCAAAAAAAGCAGGACTTTTAGGGTTCAGTGTAACCGATCATCTTGATTGTGAATTCAGTGAGCAAAAAGAAACATCAGAATGTATTTTTATGTCATACAATGCTTTAAACGAATTCAAAAATAATAACACTGATAATATAATTGTTGCAGCAGGTGTTGAAATTGGTGAAGCCTTGTTTGCTCCTGGTTTTGCTGAATATATAATAAATAGCTGTAAGTGGGATGTCATTCTCGGTTCTGTTCACGCTGTGAGAATAAAAAATTTTGAAATGCCATTTTCTGTAATTGATTTCAGTAAGTTGTCAATTGATTTTATTCATAATTATGTAAAGCAATATTTCATTGATTTACTTGATACTGCAGAGAATTGCGATTACGATATTCTTAGTCATTTGACTGTAATTTTCAGATATGTTATTCATAAGTACAATATAAGCTTAAACGAAGCAGATTACTTTCCTATTATACAGGATATACTTAAAACGGTTATTAAAAGAAACAAAACGCTTGAAGTCAACACCTCCGGTGCTGAAGAAGGTTATATTATGCCTGACATTGACATACTGAAAATGTATAAAGAACTCGGCGGTAATAACATTTCTCTTGGCAGTGATTCTCACATTCCTCAAAATCTTTCCCGTGGTCTTATTAGTTCTGCAAAAATATTAGGTGAACTCGGTTTCACTGAGTTAAGTTACTACCTTAACAGAAATCAAATCAGATATACCTTTTAGAAAAAAAGAATTCACTCGGCAAAAAGTGAATTCTTTTTTAATATATCATATCAACTAAAACCGTATCTTCAAGAAATGTGTTCACATTATAGAGGAATAACAAATGAGAAAAACCATTATCAGATAAAACATCATATATATTATCCGAAAAATACCTCGGATCAACAATTACGATTTTTTCAAAAAAAGGAATAAGGAAAGGCACAAAGTTGTTTGCATAAGAATCTTTGATTACAAGCAGCTTCTTACCGTTCAGATTTTTCGTTGAAATCTGAATTTTTGAAAAATTTCCACCAAAGAATAAATCATATTGATTGGAGCTTTGCAGCTTACTAAGGTCAAAAACAGACGAAGTTTTAGTTAATGTATCATAATTCTGAACAAAAAATGTTCCTGCAATATTTTCCGGAATAATAACCTCCAAATTATCAGCTTCTTCATAAATGCCTGATGAAGCGCTGAGAGTTCCGTAAAATGAATCAGAAACAACTGATGCTGTAAAATTAAGTTCAGAAGCATTTATTCCAAGCATTTGTGCATAAACAAGAAATACTTCATACGCCGCAGAAGAAGTCCAATGATGGTCAGTCTTAAAATATAATCCGGACTTATCAGCACAGTTTTCAAGAGTTGTTATAGCATCAACCTTGAATATTTCTGATGATAAAGCGGAATAAATAGTTTCAATCTGTTGCTTCTGACTTGCAAGCTCAAGATAAGCCGGTAATTCAGCTGAAAGAATTTCCGTTGAATTAGGAACAAGAATTATATTCTGATGGGCTACGCCGCAAGACTGAGAAAAATAATTAATAGCCGATACAGCTTTTCCGACTCTTTCACCGTCATAGACGGACGGAATTTCAAACAGTCTGTTATTCTTACCTGAATAAACACCGTTAAACTCTGTTCTTCCGAGAAATCTGTCAATAAAATTATTGACAGCTACAATTTCATCACGAAAAATAAACTGATCCGATAAATATGCTTCTATTTCTTCCATATAAGAGCCGTTCTTAATTTTTTCAAAATTCACAATGGGAAGCTGCTGTAAAGCTCTGTTTTCTTTTTCTGAAATTTCACTGTCGGGAAAAATAAAACCGAAAACACTTACAGCAATCAAAGATAACAACACAAAAAACACAGAAAGGACATATACGGATTTTTTTACAAAACTGAGAAATCGTTTTATTTTAATCTATCTCCTTTCCAAAGTTAAAATCTGAAATATAAAAACGGATTATATGTATCTGAAACAAGACATAAAATACTTAAAACAAGCAAAAATGTAACAGTCATTGCTCTGAACACCAATATAGGAAGCTTATTCTTATTTTCTTCCTTTAATATAAAAATTTCAGTTGAACATACACACATCAGAATAAGCATCACAAGCTCTGAAGAAACCACATAACTGCTGTGATTATCAGAAATACCGTTTGCGCCGAAAAGTGCGTTGAAAAATTCTGATATTACGCTTATATCCTCACAGGCGAAAAGTACCCAACCGAATAAAACTAAAATAAAAGTAACAATTTTTCTGAAAATCTGAGGAATTTTAGCTATTATATCCTTGAGAATATATTTTTCTGCTATCAATAAAATGAGATAGTATATTCCCCACAGAAGAAAATTCCAGGATGCCCCGTGCCATAAGCCTGTCAGACACCAAACTACAGAAAGATTAAAAATATTTCTGATTACAGAGCAACGGTTACCCCCAAGGGGAATATATACATAATCACGAAACCATAAACTTAAAGTAATATGCCATCTGCGCCAGAAATCCGTAATACTGTCAGCGCAATACGGATGTCTGAAATTTTCAGGAAAACAAAAACCGAATATACCTCCAAGACCTATTGCCATATCAGAATATCCGCTGAAATCAAAATATATCTGAAATGCAAAAAACAAAATGGCTGTCCATGCGCCGAATGCAGAAATTTCACTAAAGCCGTTAATTGTCAAAGCCTCATAGGCTTCACCTGCACTGTTTGCAAGAATAACTTTTTTTGTAAGACCTACAACAAATCTTGACAGTCCGTTAAAAACTCTGTCAAAAGCTTCCGTTCTTTCATTCAATTGAGTTTCAATATCAACATATTGAACTATAGGTCCGGCAATCAACTGTGGGAAAAACGTAATATATAGAGCGAAACTCAGAATATTTTTCTGAACGCCGCACCTTTGTCTGTAAACATCAATAACATAGGAAAGAATCTGAAAAGTATAAAATGAAATTCCTATAGGCAACAATGGTGCAGTGTAATTATTTGTAAATCCCAAAAGCTGAGCAATATTTTCAGCAGCAAAACCGCTGTATTTATAGAAGAACAGCAACCCGAGATTAAAAACTAATGCAAAAATCAACAAATATCTGCGATGCTCTTTATCATATTCATATTTTTTCATATGAAGAGCTATAGTATAATTAAATACAATACTTAACAGCATAAGAGCAATGTTCCGCGGTTCACCCCAAGCATAAAAGATAAGACTGAGAACACATAACACTGCATTTTTATAAGGAATAAGTTTTTTTCTTTTTTCCCCCGGAAAAAATATCTGCGGCAAAAAATATATCAGAACCGCAACAGGTAAAAAAACGGTTAAAAATACAACACTGCTGAAAACCATCAGTTTACCTCCGATAAAACCTTATTAAAACTCTGAGTGACTTCATCGGAGTTTTCACCGATATAAAACAGCACTACACCGTGCTCAGTTAAAATCAAAGCTGAATCACACAAAGAAGCCTGCATCGGTGCATATCCGTTATATATATTATATCGGTCGTTTTTGTAATCTTTTAGTTCATTTACAATATAATTGACATCAGTATTATCATTAGTGACTGCAACAAAAATTTCAGAAACATCCATAATATCATCAGAAGAATAATACGCAACACTGTCAAAGCAGGTTAAATCAAATCCGAATGTATTTCTTATTTCTTCATTTTCTCTTTCATAGCACTGAGTAAAATTACAGCACGGCAACAGACTATTTATTATTTCGCCTGCACTTTTGTCAGTTTTTTTATCATCATCAAAGGAAAAAACGATAAAAACAATGACAGATATCAGGCACAAAAATTCAACTATTCTATACTTATTCATCTTTTACTCCGATTTATCAATAAAACAACATATATGTAATATGAGGAACCCAAATATCAAGATAAAACTCTTTTTTTGCATGAATTCCGTCAGTTCCGTAATATTCTTCATTATCACCTAAAAAGGTCGAATTATCTATAAAACTAATACCGAGAGATCTGCACATTTCTGCTAATCTTAAGTTATATAACGGAATATTGGGAAATCTGTCACGGTTAGCAAGTGAAACATTAAAAATACCGCTGACAAAAATTTTAGTATTTGGAAGATTAGCTCTGATAACATTAATTAATTCTGTGTATTTTTTTATAAAAATTTCAAGATCATTTTCTGTATTTCCCGCCATGTTAATACCGTAATGAAGAATGAGATTTTTGGGATTATTATTAATGATGTTCCCGATATTTTCTTCAAGGTGGTTAAAATTAGCGCTTACCTGAGAAATCATATTGACCTGCTCCAATACCTTATAACGCTGCATAGCATTAATAAGTGAATCACCAACAATAAGTGTATCTGCATACAGTTGACCGTAAGTAAATTGTCCAGAATTGAGCTGATTTAACAGATTTTCATATCTTTGTTTTCTTTCCTGCTCCAATCTGTTATTTTCTTCAATTCTGTAATTTTCATCAACTGTATAGCGGATTTCATTTTCTATATCCATAGCACTATAAATATCAAATTCATAAATCACGGATAAATCCGTATATGTTTCATTATTATTCACCGCATTGACAGTAGAAAACAAATAATATTTATATGTAAAAACTGAGAGAAATATCAATGAAACACATATTCTCCACAATACTTTTTTCATAAAAACTCCGTTTTTATATTTTTTTCGATAAGAAATTAATAATACTACTTTTTTTTATACAATTCAATATTTACATAAAAAAATTACTGATTAATAAAAAATTTAATCAGTAATTTTTTGGTTACATAAGCTTATTTTTCAATTCCTCTACACTTGAAACTATTTCAGTTGCACCTGAACAAATCAATTCACTTTCGTTTCTGAAGCCCCATGATACACAAACACAAGCAATACCGGCATTTTTTGATGTCTGCACATCAACCTCACTGTCGCCGACATAAACTGATTTATCGATATCTGTATTAAGATTTCTCAGTGCTTCAAAAACAGAATCGGGAGCAGGCTTTCTTTCAACCCCTTCCCTATCCCCGACAGCAAAATCAAACAATCCGTTGAAATATGTATCAACAAGCTTTTTAACAGCCAAATCATTTTTATTGGACACAACAGCTGTTTTAACTCCTTCTTGTCGTAAAGCCATAAGCATTTCGCAGATAAAATCATAAGGTCTGGTATTATCACAGTTATGCACTTTATAGTACTCTCTGAAATCTTCAAACACCTTATTAACAACGTCTGTGCTACAATTTGTAGGTGCGGCTCTTTCTATCAGTTTATATATTCCGTTTCCTACAAAGCTACGAACTTCGGATTTTGTTCTTTCAGGTAAAAGATTTTTCTTAAGTGCAAAATTCACAGACAGATACAAATCATCCAATGTATCAAGAACTGTACCGTCCAAATCAAAAATAACAGCATTATACTTCATAGCATCACCTTATTTTAACCGATATAAAAGAATATGCAGGGATTTTCATCTCGAAACTGTTTCTTACTTCAAAATCGTCAATCAGCTCAAGATTTTGACTTTCATCAAGTAAATATACTTCAATTCTTTTACCTGTAATTCCGTTAAAATTTATTTCAATAAGTTTTTCCTCAACATCTGTATTTGAAACACAAAGCATTTCATATTCACCTTTAGCGGCACATGAATACAAATTTTTTTCATAGGATGAGTAGCAACAGGTGCCAAGCTTAAACATCTCAGAAAATTGCAGAAATGCATAATAAGATTTAGACGGCTGCAAGGAAGGAACATCAAACAGACAGCCGTATTCACACCAAAGCTGTGCGTCATAGAACATTGCTCCGTCGATTTTCAGTCTTTGCATTTCATAAAGCGAACCTGCAATATGCGAAGCGCCCTTGTTGGTTCTCATATTAACATAATACTCTGTTCTGTAATCCTCCGTATCTCTGTCACAAATACAGCAATTCCATTCTGTATCAAATCTGAGCACTTCACAAAATCCGTATTGGTTAAGAATTTTGTCCACAAACTCAGTTTCAATACTGATTTTTTCAAGATACTGTCGGCTGAGATATCCGTGCCAGGAAAAGAAATCGAGAGGAGCCTTTGTTTCAGATGTAGTTATATATTCAAGAAAATCCGTAAAAAAGCTAAAATCTCCGACAACCCATTTACCGTTGACATTTCTTCCGAGAATATAACAGCTTGAATATCCGCCGACTTTAACCTCAGGATGCATATTTTTAATATGATTGGCAGTAACAGAATAGAGCCTGTAATAATCCTCAGCCGTACCGATCCAATTTGGCGGACCGTTGGGTTCTACATTGGGATCAAGTCCGTCAGGTTCATTCCATATTTCCCAGAATTCTATATTCCAATAAAAACCGTTTGCCCAACCGCAGTTATAATGCCTTACTATATGCTCACAGATATCAGCCCATTTTTGAGCATTCTTCGGAGCAAAAATATTATACTTTTTCGGTTCATGCTCTATTGTAACTCCGAGTCTGTATATAATTGCCGAACCTGACTCAACTATAGGTTTGATATAACAGTCTGTCAGAGTAAAATCGTAATTAGCTTCATCGGAAGGATCTGCATCAAAATCAGGAAAAATATTCGGAACGTCAACATAATGTGTACCGCCGTACGTTCCTCCAGTATCGTGCAATCTCACAAAAGGCGGTGCCAGTTTTACAAAATCAGATAACAGTTCACCGTAATCTGTTTTTCTCGCAGTATTGTTAAACCCGTGTAAAGGTTTAATTTTTCCCAATTCCTTCGTAAAATCTGCATTTATCTTAAACACTCAAATCCCACCTTTTCAGATAAAGATATTCTCCCGAGGGATGAATTCCTACTTTTTCAAAACCGTGCTTTTCATATAATTTCTGAGCAGGTGCATTTTTCTCTGAGGTTCTGAGCATCAAGCCGCCGTAACCTGATTTTTTCAAATAAGACAGCACTTCACAAATAAGTGCACTTCCTATACCTTTTCTTTGATATTTGTCAGCAACTGCAATACCGAACCAAGGAACACTTTTATTCAAATCCCATATAAATGCAAGTCCTGAAATTTCTGTTTCCTCATCTGCAACCCAGAAGATGTGGTCAGGCTTGGAATTTTCAAAAAATTCCATAGTACGTTTTTCATTTCCGTGATTTACATTAAAAAATGAGGACGACTGCTCTCCCATTGCATCAAAAAAAAGCTGAATTTTATCTTTATCATCATTTCTGATATTTCGGATAATCATATTGTATATTCACCGCTTCCTGCGCCTATTATAATATCCTTATTCATAACCGTAACATTAAGTCTGCTGTCTGCATCAACATTCAATAAAACTTTTCCGCCAGTTTTTTTCCATAATACAGAAATTCTACCGCAAGGTGTATCAAGAGAAGCTTCAGCATAATCAACAGAGTCTATAAAATCAGGCTTTATAATTACACTGCTGTGTGATTTGCCGTCAGGATTATATCTGATTCCGGCAAGCTTTGATATAAACCAGTTTGCTATATCACCGAAGAAATGATGATTTAATGAGTCACATTCACTGAAATCTCTGAAGAATGACTCAGGTAAAGAGGTAAGACCTTGTTCAATAAAATGACCGTAAGAAGGCCATTCAGGTCTTGTTATCATCTTGTATGCAAGGCTACTCTCACCGAAATCAGAAAGCAGATGGAACATACATCTCGCACCGAGAATTCCGAAATCCAAAAAATCATCATTATTATTGATTATTTTAACGAGCTCTTCAAAAGCACCTTTTTTCTCTTCCTCGGTAAAAATACCGTAATAAATAGCCATAGCCTGTGAAGTTTGGCAATTCGTATCTGCTATTAATTTCTCCGTATCAATAAACTCATTACGAACTGAAGTCTTTACTTCTGCAGACAGCTTTTCAGCATAAGACTTTGCTTCATTATTACCGAGAACCTCAAAAATAAATACTGCCTTATTACAAGTATCAATAAAAGTCACATTGGAAGTAAATGCTTTTGAAGCTTTTACATTACCGTTACCGCCAACGGGACACCAGTCACCAAGACCTTCTTTTACAAGACCTTTTTCATTTCTTGTATTATCTGCCCAATGAAGATATTTAAGTATCGATTCAGCGTTATCTTCAAGTATTTTAATATCAGCTTTATAAATATAAGCGTAATAGCATATACAGGTCACAAATGCATCCCACGAAGGTCCAAAGCCAAGCCCCCAATCAAAAGTAGGTATGATACCGTAATACTCTCCGCTTTCAAGCTGAGATTTCCTGACATTTACAAGCCATTCAGAAAGACTGCTTTCACAGTTATACATCATAAGCATATGTTCACTTGATAATGCAATATCTCCTGTCCAACCGTTTTTCTCTCTGTGAGGACAATCTGTAGGGAAATAAAAGAAATTGGCAAGGTCAGATGTTCTGCACATATTATAAAGCTTATTAGCCGTTTCATCAGAACAATTAAAGCTTGCAGTATCTTTTAACTGCGAATTACAGACAATAAAAGCTAACAATTCCTCAGTTGCCTGTTCCTCCGTAATCCCCATTACTATACAATACCTTGCCCCATGATATGTAAAATAAGGCATAAATTCATCTTCTTCACCTGAACATATGAAAACATCTCGCTGTGAATATTCGTTCGGAAAGAAATTAATATTTCTGTAAGTAAATTCTCCATTATCTGTCAGATATTCACCGAACTGAAGCTCAATCCTCTGCCCTTTGTTGCCCTTTATTTTCAGCATCGGAACTCCTGCAGTATTTTTGCCGAAATCATATATAAACCCTTCCTTCAGACAGGATTTTTCACAGGGCTCTATATATGCCATTTTTTTGTGAATTTTATAATCATCAGCAATTCTGCCTTTTTTAATACTGACAGGAGCAAGAATTTCACCTGTAGGCTTTACGGGCTCCGAAGTACATATTCTGCATTCACCGTAAGGTGCAATAGTTTTCATTGAATTCTTCCATAATGATGCATCAAAATCAGGTAAATTCCAACCGATTATCTCTTTTGAAGCATCATAACGTTCGCCGCACCTGTAATCGTCAAAATATAAAGGTGACTCTGCACATAATACAGAACTATCTGCTTCAAATTCAATAGCTTCACCGTCAGAATATGTCCCCTCTACACAAAATGCCAATGTTGCCGAACGTCTGAAGGTTGCCTTTTCAAAATCCCATATTTCGCCGCCGGGATTATTGAGCATTCCATTACCGAGCATTACACCTATTACGTTTTTGCCGGTTAAAACATAAGATGAAATATCATAATTATCATAATATTTTACATCATCAGGATTAGATACATAAGGAGCAATAATTCCTTTTGTTATTTCTGTTCCATTTATCCACAATCTGTAAAAACCGAGTCCGCATATTGTTATTTCTAAACAATTAATGCTTTTTTCAAGCACAAATTCTTTTCTGAAGTACGGAGCCGGAACAAATTTTTCAAAGCTTGAAAATTCTTCTGTTGCACAAATAAATTTTTCGGAAAAGTTCATTTAAGTCATCTCCTTTATATATAATATTATATCAAAAACGTCAATAAATCAATAAAAAAACTGTTTCTTCATCAAAACAAAGAAACAGTTTTTTATTAAGCATTATAATTTATTTCTTCTTTTCCCAACCGTCAAAAATTTCATCAAAATCATAAACATTATGTTCATCTTTTGAATGATTGGTGTACCAAACCTGTGCAAAGAAGGGATTTGTCTTTGCAATTTCATCATAGTTCCACTTCTTTTCAGGAAGGAAGCATTCGGGACACCAATGTCCACCGAGAAGAATAAGATTGGGACTTGCTTCAAATTCAGCACCGCAGCAGCCGCACTTCCATTTAAGTTTTGTAACAAGGTCGCCCTTTATCATTGTGTCGCTAAGACACTCACCGCCACGGAACTGAGCAGCCTTCTTCATATCTTCAATATCAAGCTCTGCCTTAGGCTTTGTTTCATCATAGCCGTGATCAAGAATATAATCTGCAGCAGCTTCATTTCTCTTGTCAGGACTTTCAAGCTTGAAATCATCCCACTTTGAAGGAATTTTGAGATAATCCTCATAAGAACCGTAATAAGCAGAAAGTCTTACAGGATCCTTAGTCTTAATCCAATCAAGAGTACCCCATCTTTCAGTCATAGCAATCTTTTTCATGAAGGGCTTTGCACAAGCACCGATAAGCTTCTTTGTGGGAATGTACTTGGGAATTCTGAAATAGAATTCACACTGATTTGCAAGATGATCAAAATAATCCTTAACAGGCATATTTGCGCGGAAGTGGAGATATTCTTCAAGAACATCACCGTCTGCATAATACTGGCCGTGGAAGTTCTTTGTTGTGAACCAGTTGGGATCAAAAAGAGTTTTGGGAGAACCAAGACCTATGCAACCGAGAAGAAGCTCTTCAAATTCATAGTTTGTAAGTCTGTATTCCTTGCCTGAACCGATGTTATAAAATCTTCTGAAGAATTCCTCGGGAAGATCTTCTGTAACGAAGTTTCTCATAAGACGGCCTGAGTCTTCAACGGTACACCATTCAAGCATACCGTTAAGAGGAACGTGATACATAATGGGTTCCATATTATGAAGAATAGCAGGATAAAGAATACCTGACTGACGCATAACAACCCAATTCTTAATTCCGCTTTCAACGAAAACTCTTTCAGCCATAACCTTAGAAATAGCATAATGGTCATATACTGAAACTTTAATGGGGTCACCGCATCTGCCCCAATGGATAGGTATATTTCTGTCGCCTGTTTCAGCAACTGAACCGATGTAGCAAACCTTGATATCATCAGCATTAGGCTGAGCAAGAACTGCCTTACAGATGTTTTCTGCAGCGCCTACATTAACTTTTCTTGTTGTATAGGGCTTGTAGTCAGCAGCAGGAGAAACCATACCGCCGATGTGAAGAACATAGTCAGCACCTGTGATACCCTTGAGAATAGAATCATATTCGAGGAAGTCACCCCAGATAATTTCAACATTCTTTTTGCCCATATAAGGAGAAAGCATTTCCTTATTCTTATCACTGGGACGTGCAAGGAAATTGATTTTTACATCACCGAGTTTGTAAAGCTCCTGAAAAGCAGCCCAACCCATGTTACCGGTACCACCGGTAAGAAAAACAGTTTTCATTATTTTACCCCCTGATTTTTTATTCAATTGATTTTAACTAAATTACAATAATTGGTAAATAGTAAAATCAAAAAATTTACCGTTAGTTAATGAAAAAGTTACAAAGCTATTAAGCAAAAGAATAAATAAAACGAACTAAATCAAGATAAATCTCAAAGAACATCTTTTCCATCACACCTAAAATAGCATCAAGCTTTGTAATTTCACCGTACTGAGTAAGATGCGAACCGCCATTGAGAATATATTCGGAAACAGTGAGAACCTCTGTTTCATAATTCCAAGGATCGTTTTCATTCAGCGTAATAAGGCGAAGACCTCTTACTGCATTATCGCCGTATGATTCAAAACTCGCACCGGGTGTATTTACAATATCAACACCCTTCTTTGTTACAGTGTATGAATTGGGATGGTCGTGACCAGAGAATATAGCAACAACATCGCCTGCTTCTGCCATAGCATCAAGCTGACCGTAGTTATAATAACCGGGACAGGGAGGCTCAAGAACAAAACCGGACTTGATATCACGGACAAAAGGAAGATAGGTATAAGACTTACCGTCAAAATTAAGAGTAAGAGAACCGAGATTTAAAGGACTTTCAATGAAAAGCTCTTCAAATGCTTCCTGAACAACGATATGCTGGAAAGCCATAGCAGGAACTGTTCTGCCATTGTTTGCAGCCTTAAGTGTTGCTGTCGTATTCTTATACCATTCTATCTGATCTTCATGCACAGCATCATAGCCGAGTCTTGTTCCGTTTTCATCGTATGTATAAGAATTGGAATCAAACATATAAAGATTATAAGCAATTTTGGTCTTATCAGAACTCATAACAACAAGATTATGTGTTCCTACGCCTGTAAGAGCTGCATCGGCATCATAAGCAAGACAGTATTCACCGCCGTAAAGCTGATATAACTCAAGAAGCTCTTCGCGGGAAACACCCTGTTCGTCATCATGATTACCGAAAACTAAAGAAAAATATGTTTCACTCTCAACAAAAATATCACAAAGCTCCTTTATAGCATCTGCCTTTGTGTCTGCTGAAGAAACAGTATTATCACCGCCAAGAATTACGATATGAGGATCGTAAATCTCAATCATATCAGTAATAAACTGCTTTGCAGTTTTGTGCATAGGGTAATTATCCTGAATATCACAGATATTGAAAATTCTGAATTCACCGTTTTCATCAAAACTGAGCGCATTATTTTCGCCGGGTACTGCAGCAAATGCAATCACGGCAGAACTGAAAACTATGCTTAAACATAAAACAAGAGCTAAAAATTTCTTTTTCATTTTAATTCCTCCGTAAAGTTATTTTAGCATTACAATTTTACTACCAATAAGCATCAAAGTCAAACAAGATTAATATTTTCAGCAAAACAGACAATTATTTTGTTAATAATTGTTTAATTAAACAGATTTTTAAATTTACCTTGATATTAATTTTCTTTTTATATATATTGTAATTAATTCAAAAAGAAAGAAGGACTTTATTATGATTAAACCTGTACTCGGAATTCAGTTATATACACTCAGAGATTTTTGTCAGAACGGCAAGGATTTTGACGAAACTCTTCAATTTCTCTCCTCTCTCGGAGTAAAAGATGTTCAGATTTCGGCAATTGGCCCAATTCCCGCAGAAGAACAAAAAACAATTCTTGAAAAGAACGATATTAAGGTTTGCGTTACGCATAAGCCCTTTGACAGATTTTGTGACGACACAGATGCTCTTATTGAAGAACACAAAATTATTGACTGTTATGCATTAGGTCTTGGCGGAGCCCCATCTGATGCACGTGATTCAGTTGCAGATGTTGATGCCTTTATTGAAAAGGTTAATAAATTTTCCGCTAAATTAAAAGAAAACGGTATGACCTTCAATTATCATAACCACGATTTTGAATTCAAAACACTTGAAAACGGTCAGACAATGATCGATTATCTTATAGAAAATACCGATCCTCAGATCTTCCATTTTATTCCTGACGTAGCCTGGATTCATTATGCAGGTGCAGATCCTGTTGAATATCTTAACAAAATGAAAGGCAGAGTTAAGGTTTGTCATTTCAAGGATTACAATATCGTTGACGGCGAAAGAAAATTCTGCACACTCGGCGAAGGCAGAGTTGACCTCAAAGCATGCTATGAAGCATGTAAAGAACTTAAAATTCCTTATATCGTTTATGAACAGGACATAGATTGGATAGATAATGACGCCAAGAAAGCAACTGAGCTTTCCTGGAAATATATGAATGAAATTGCTGATTAACATTTAAGCAAAGAAGCATCCGGAGAATTTCTCTTCAGATGCTTCTTTTCATTTTATCATATCTCTCATTCTGAGAAGAGTCAGCCTTTTCCTCATATAAGGAGAATATTTAACACATAAATCAAAATATTCCTGAGTCTTTTTAATATCTTCAACTGTAATTTTACAACCTGCTTCTGTCATAGCTTTTTTTACTTTTTCATAAGAAGGCACCTCATCAATCACATTTCTGATTTCCTGCCATTTATTTTCAAGCACAGAAGGTAAAACACTGTCTATTATATTGTCAGGGAAATTCAGTTTTCTGACATCTTCTTTCATATCACCGTAAACATCAAAAACATCATCCCAGTTTACATTTTCATACATAGCTTCAATTTTATCTTTTTTCTTCAGCTCATTATAAAATGCCAATGCATATAAAGTACATACGCCTACATCTTCACCGTGATAATTAGGAATTATTCCTTCTGGCAGCTGAAGACATTCAATCAGATGAGCAATAATATGCTCACAACCGCTTGCCGGTCTTGAATTTTTGGTAAAACTCATCGCTATTCCGGTCATCAGAAGACTTTCAAATATCTTCCCTGCCGTTTCTTCATCATTAAGGCATACATTTGATGCCATAGCAAGTAAAGTATCAACGGCATTTTTTGTAAGCATCGCAATTTTTTCGCAATAATATTCACCGCTGACAATACTTGACACCTTCCAATCAATAAGACCGACGTATTTTGCCATCATATCACCAAAGCCGGATGATTTAAGAAAAGAAGGAGCTGCAGCAAGAATTTTTGTATCTCCGATAATTACTTCAGGGCTTTTTGCCACATAAGAAGATTTGAAGCCGTCCTTTACAATGGGTGAAGTATCAGATGCAAATCCGTCCATTGAAGGTGCCGTTGCGAAAATACAAAGCTTTTTATCCTGTCTTGCACAAGCAAGTCTGCACGGATCATTGACTGAGCCTGTTCCGACTGAAAGCACAGAAATATCTTTATCTAAAATGAGTTCTTCAAGTTCCTCAACGTGCTTCATCTCAGCAACTCTGATGTTATCATAAATTTTAAGCTGAACGGAAAAGCCGTCAAGAGAAGCCATAATACCTTCAGCCGCCGCAAAAGTATTTTTATCGGCAACAAGAAGAATTGAGGCGGAAAATCCGTTTTCTTTCAGTATTTCACCGACACTGTTTACTAAACCGCTTCCTATTCTTATATCCCGCACAGTAGTATCATGAATTCTGCCGCATGCGCATTCAGAGGTTCTGTATTCATTAATTATTTTCATTATATCAGACATAATTTATCTCCAATCTAAAAGTCCCTGAAATAATCAATAATTCTTTCAACATTATCAAGGTTATGTTCAATCTCTTTTGAATAAATTCTTATTGCTTCCTGAAAACTTATTTTACAGGTTAGAGCAAAATATGAAGAAGCTATAACGCTCATAAGTATAAAAAGCGCTCTTGAATAAACATCAAGATCATTGACTGCTTTAAGATAATATCTATAGATAAAATACCTGATACCTTTAAAAACAATGGCTTCACTAACTTCAATAAAATTATGCAGATCACCAAAATCACAATCGGAGTTCAGTGCAGCTTCGAGCATATTATTCCACTGATCAGTCAGAATTTCACAGTTATTATAAATAAAGCTTATATAGCTTTTAATTTGTTCAACAGTGATTTCAAAAATTGAGTCAACATAGACAAGATCTATATCAAGCTGATCGTCAGCTGATGTAATTATCAGAATTCTGAAAAAATCAAAAATATTCAGATTTTTATTCAATAAGGTATCTCTCGAAGAAATAAGAAGCTCAAGAACTTCATCATCACCATAATAATCAGGTTTGTTATAACTATCAACAGTTTCGATATCAAACAAAACTCTGTTTGCTTCAGGACAGGATAAAGATAGACTAATCTCTGTAAACCCGTCATACTCCTCAATAAATCGCGGATGCTGACGGCAAACTGAGCTTGTATAACCTTCCCCTAAGCTCTTATGTATTTCACAAAGATTTTCAGAGTTCAGAAATGGGCATCGGGCATTTTCTAACCTGAAATACTTTTCGTTATCACTGCCATCAACAATACATTCTCTTATTTTATCTGACAATACGCCCTGCAGTGACATATATTTATCATAAGTTTCATCATCTATTACAATCTGCCATTTTGCACAACAGGTATCTTCACACTCTCCTGCCGTACATCTGAACAAATCATAATACGAAGGATAATATATTTTCATATTCATTCCACATATTAAGAAAGTGCGCCGTAAACATCACGGCGCACTTTTAATTTTCAGATATTCAGCTCGCGATGTGAGTCTGATTTATATTGAAATCTCCATAGCTGTATCATAAAGTGATAAATCAATTGATTTTTTCATATTAAGTGCTTCAACTATATCAAAATCAACAATTTTCTCCTTCTGCATCGCAACAACTCTGTTTCCGATACCGTCAAGCAAAAGATGTGCAGCATAAGCACCCATCTGGCTACCGACAACTCTGTCTTTAACAGAAGGTGAACCGCCTCTCTGTACATGACCGAGAACTGTTGCACGGGTTTCAACACCAAGATTATGTTCAATAAGCTTAGCAAGTGCATTTACACCGTTAATTCCCTGAGCTTCAAGCTTTTCATTAACACCTTCAGCCACAACAACAATAAAATGGCGCTTACCTGTCTTCTGGGTTCTTCTCATTCTTTCAAGAATATCTCTTTCAATATCAAATTCAAGTTCAGGAATAAGAATTGCAGTAGCACCGACAGCAATACCCGCATTGAGAGCAAGGAAGCCTGCACGTCTGCCCATAACCTCTACAACTGTGCAACGGTCATGAGATTCACTTGTATCTCTTATTCTATCAACCATATCCATAATCGTATTAAGACAGGTATCATAACCTATTGTATAATCACAACAAGCAATATCATTATCAATTGTTCCGGGCACACCAACGCAATTGATACCTCTTACAGAAAGATCTCTTGCACCCTTGAAAGAACCGTCACCGCCGATAACAACAATACCTTCAATGCCGTTTTCCTTGCAGATACCGATAGCTTTCTGCATACCTTCTTCTGTGCAGAATTCTTTGCTTCTTGCAGAATAGAGCATTGTTCCGCCCCTGTGAATAATGTCTGAAACGCTTCTGAGATTCATTTCATACATATCACCAGCCATAAGACCTGCATAGCCTCTTCTGATACCAAGCACTCTGACGCCGTTTTCGCAACCTGTTCTTACAACTGCTCTTATAGCAGCATTCATGCCGGGAGCATCGCCGCCGCTTGTTAAAACAGCAATAGTTTTCATTATATTTTCCTCCTGATAGGGTATTAATTTAATAAGATATAGCTAATATAATATATGTAAATGTCTGCAAAGTCAACAAAAATTTACATTTAACAAAAAAACAACCGATTATACCCTCAGCACAACGTTATTTTCTCCAAGAAGCTTCCTGAGTCCGTTAATAAGCTCAGGGGCTTTTTCAGTTTTTATTCCTGTGTTGAAATTATACTGCTTTGTATCATTAAAATACAGAATAACGGGAATTGAACCTTCAAAAATTGAACACATTTTCTGTGCACGGATACAATCCTGACCTGATGCAGAGGAAACTCTCAGGAATAAACCTTTGTTTGTTTTCTTCTCCTGAACAGGTGCTGTATTCTGAACAGTTTCCTTGTTTTCAGGCTGCTTATTTTCTTTAGGAATTTTTTCATAAGCAGAATAAGCGCTTTGCCTGATTTTATATTCATTATCAGGCAATTTATAGTTCTGAACAGAATAATCGTCATCGGGAATTTCACTTAACGGAACGACCTCTTCACAAAGAAGCTTAGGTATTTCATCGTCTTTAAGAGAAACCTTACCTGTAAGCAGAACTATTTCATCTTCAACGAAAAACTGACCGTATTTGTCAAATTTCTTGGGAAAAACAAGAACTTCAACACTTCCGTATATATCCTCCATAGTAAGAAAAGCCATGGTTGTATCATTCTTGGTTATTTTCTTTCTTACAGTTGCAAGAATTCCGAGAAGTCTTATCTTGTCACCGTCTTTATAAGGTGAATCAATATCATTTACAGCAGAAGAAACAATATCTGAAGTTTTTGCACTTCCGATATTATTGCTAAGCCTTGTGTGTTCACTCATAGGATGTCCTGACATATATAATCCCGTTGTTTCTTTTTCAAAAGCAAGACGTTGCTTTTCGGGGAATTCCTTAATATCAGGCGGAACAGGCTCTACAGCCTTAGCAAGTGAAGAACCGAGATCAAAAAGACCTATCTGTCCTTCAATCTTACCCTTCTTATCATTTTCAAGAGCTGTAAGAATATCGTCAATCATATTAAACATCTGATTTCTGTTCAGACCAAAGCAATCAACAGCACCGCTTTTAATAAGATTTTCAAGTGCTCTTCTGTTAAGCTCTTTGCCGTAACAGCGTTTACAGAAAGAATAATAAGTTTCAAAAGGACCGTTTTCCTCACGTTCGGCAATTATCTGCTTAATAACACCGCTACCGAGATTTTTAATAGCAAGAAGTCCGAAGCGTACGTTATCACCGACAACCGTAAATTTTTCTTCGGATTCATTAACACTGGGAGGCAGAACCTTAAAACCGAGATTGGTGTTACATTCCGTTATATAGCCAACAACCTTATCGGTGTTATCAAGAACTGAAGTAAGCATAGCCGCCATAAATTCCTGAGGATAATAGCAACGAAGCCATGCGGTCTGATAAGTAACAAGAGCATAAGCAGCAGAATGTGATTTATTGAATGCATAAGAAGCAAATGATGCCATATCATCAAATATTGCATTTGCAGCTTCCTCTTTAATGCCTCGCTTTATACATCCGTCACACTTTGAGCCGCCGTCGGTTCCGTCAGAACCGTATAGGAAGAATTTTCTCTGCTGTTCAAGAACATCTGCCTGTTTTTTTGCAACTGCACGTCGAACCATATCCGCCGCACCGAGAGAATAACCTGCAAGCTCACGGAAAATCTGCATAACCTGTTCCTGATAAACAATTGTTCCGTAAGTAACGTCAAGTATGGGTTTAAGCTCAGGGGTATGATATTTGATATTTTCAGGATCCTGACGGTTTGCAAGATATGCAGGGATAAAGTCCATAGGGCCCGGACGGTACAGAGCAATAACAGCAATAATATCTTCAAGATTATGCGGCTGCATATTGATCATCAGTGAACGGATACCGCCGGATTCGCACTGGAACACACCGAAGGTACCGCCCTCGCCAAGCATTTTATAGACATTCTGATCATCGACGTCAATCTTCATAATGTCAATGTCAGGATCTTTCTTTTTTATCATTTTTACTGCGTCATCAATAACAGTCAGAGTACGAAGACCGAGGAAGTCCATTTTGAGAAGTCCTAAAGCTTCTACCCAACCCTTGTAATACTGAGTAACAACAGAGTCACCGCTTTTGAACAGAGGAACGTAAGCATCTACAGGCTTATCACAGATAACAACACCTGCGGCGTGCATACCTGTATTACGCGGCATACCTTCGATTTTAATAGATGTATCGATAACCTTTTTAACAAGGGAATTTTCATCATACATCTTTTTAAGCTCCTGATTTGACTGAAGAGCTTTTTCAATTGTCATTCCGAGCTCCTGAGGTATTTCCTTCTGAATGGCAGAACATTCGGCTACACTCATACCGAGAACCTTACCGACATCTCGTACTGCGCCTCGAGCGGCAAGAGTACCGAAGGTTGCAATCTGAGAAACGTGATCAGCACCGTAGCGTCTGACAACGTAGTCAATAACCTCCTGTCTTCTTTCATAACAGAAGTCTATATCAAAGTCAGGCATACTGACTCGTTCAGGATTAAGGAAACGCTCAAAAAGGAGAGAATAACGCATAGGATCAATATCAGTAATACCACAGGTGTATGCAGCAATACTGCCTGCACCAGAGCCTCTTCCGGGGCCTACGGGAATACCGACACTTTTTGCATAGTTTATATAATCCCATACTATAAGGAAATAGTCAATAAAGCCCATCTGGTTAATAACCCCAAGCTCATAATTAAGTCTTTCCATATATTCTTCGGGATAATTCTCACCGTAACAGCGAACCATTCCCTTGTAACATAAATCTGAGAAATACTCAAAATGATCTCTGTTATCGGGAACTTCAAAGATGGGAAGCTTAGTGTTACCGAATTCAAATTCAACGTGACAGCGCTCGGCAATTTTATTTGTATTGGAAATAGCATCAGGCACATCAGGGAAAAGTGCAAGCATTTCATCGCCTGATTTCACGTAAAACTCTTCGGTTTCAAAACCCATTCCCGTATCTTCTTCTATTGTATGCTTAGTTGCAATACAAACAAGAATTTTCTGAATTTCAGCATCCTGCTTCGTAATATAATGTGCGTCATTCGTTGCAACAAGCGGAATATCAAGCTCTCTTGCAAGCTTTATAATAACAGGATTTGAGGACTTCTGGTCAGCAATACCGTGGTCCTGAATTTCAAGGAAATAATTATCCTTTCCGAAAACGTTCTGATACCACAGAGCCGTTTCTTTTGCCTTTTCATAATCACCTTTAAGAATTGCCTGAGGAATTTCACCGGCAAGACAAGCAGAAAGGCAGATAAGTCCTTCGTGATATTTTTCAAGAAGCTCCTTATCAACTCGCGGTTTTGTATAAAAGCCCTCTGTCCAGGCGGCAGACACCATTTTTATAAGATTCTGATAACCTGTCTGATTTTCCGCTAAAAGAACAAGATGATATCTTTCGTTATCAAGTCCGTGAACCTTATCAAATCTTGTGCGCTGTGCAACATAAACCTCACAACCGATAATACCGTTAATTCCTTCAGCCTTACACGCTTTATAGAAATCAACAGCACCGTACATTACACCGTGATCTGTCATAGCGATGCTCGTCATACCAAGCTCTTTTACTCTTTTAATCAAAGGCTTGATACGACACGCACCGTCAAGAAGTGAATATTCAGTATGTATATGCAAATGGGTAAATTCTGTCATTTTATTTTCCCTGTCCGTAATATGCGTTTTTTCCGTGTTTTCTCATATAATGCTTTTCCAAAAGATATGAAGGTATATCTTCAACATCAGAATTAAGCTTTAACGTTTTAAGAGCCATCTCGCAGACAATTTCAAGAGTTCCGGCATTTTTTGCGGCTTCTTTAGCCGACTTTCCCCAAGTGAAGGGACCGTGAGAACGGACAAGCACAGCAGGAACAGCATTTTCATCAATACTATTGCTTCTGAAATGTGCGACGATTACATCACCTGTGCTCTTTTCATACTCACCGTTTACCTCTTCTGAAGTAAGCTCTCTTGCACAGGGAACTTCACCGAAGCAAAAATCAGCGTGAGTTGTTCCTAACGGGGGAACATTGATACCCGCCTGAGCAAACGCTGTTGCATTTATAGAATGTGAGTGCACCACACCGCCAATTTCAGAAAAATTTCTGTAAAGCACTGCATGTGTTGCAGTATCGGAAGATGGATTATACTCCCCTTCTAACTTATTGCCGTCAAAATCTACGATTACCATCATTTCAGGGGTAAGCTCTTCATACTCAACCCCTGAAGGCTTAATAGCAAAAACCTTCTTTTCTCTGTCACATTCTGATGCATTACCCCAGGTAAATGGAGCAATTCCTAATTTATAAAGCATCATATTAGCCTTATAGGCCTTTTCTTTTATATCTTTATACATATTATATTATTTCAACTTTCTTATAAGTGCACCAAGCTCAAGTTCTTTTACAAAAGAATTGATTTCAGTGTCTTTATTGATGTAAACAAATTCTATATCAAGAATATTAGCAAAATCTCTCATCATTTCTGCTGTTACATCAAAACTCAAAACAGAATGATGTGCGGCACCTGCATAAATCCAAGCTTCTGCTGAGGTTTTCAGAGAAGGTTCAGGCTTCCAGAGAACAGCAGAAACAGGAAGATTAGGAGTATCATTAACCTGCTCAACACACTTAACGTCATTAACTATCATACGAAGTCCATCACCCATATCAACGAGAGATACAACAATTGCATCACCTGGCTTTGACTTGAACACAAGACGGGCAGGATCTTCCCTTCCGCCGATACCAAGAGGAAAAACCTTAATTTCAGGCTTAGTTGCAGCAATAGTGGGACAAACCTCAAGCATATGAGCACCCATAATCATTTCATTTCCGGGCTCAAAATGATAAGTATAATCCTCCATAAAAGCTGTTCCGCCGTTCATATCAGCTGTCATTGCTTTAAGAATTCTTGTCATAGCAGCAACCTTCCAGTCACCCTCTGCACCAAAACCGTAGCCTTTAGCCATAAGGTCCTGTGAAGCAAGTCCGGGAAGCTGACGAAGCCCCTGAAGGTCTTCAAAATTTGTATGGAAAGCGGTAAAGCCTCTTTCATCCATAAACTTTTTTATGGCAATTTCTTCTTTTGCCTGATAACGAACAGCATCAATATTGTCGGTTGACATAACGTACTTTTCATTGTATTCATTCACAAGAGCATCAACTTCTGCTTCTGTTACGTTTTCAAGCTCACTGATAATATCACCGACACCGTAATGCTCAATTTCCCAACCAAGCTTCATCTGTGCCTCAACCTTGTCACCGTCAGTAACAGCAACACTTCTCATATTATCGCTTATTCTGAGAACTCTGGTTCTTCTGCTTTCAAAAACACCTACTGCAGCGCGCATCCAGGTTGCAATTTCTTTTCGGAAATCCTCATTTTCCCAATGACCTGCAATAACCTTTCTCTTAGCACCCATTCTTGCACCGATGTAACCGTGTTCACGGTCACCGTGTGCACTCTGATTAAGATTCATAAAATCCATATCAATTGTATCCCACGGAATATCACGGTTAAACTGAGTATTAAGATGAAGATACGGCTTCATCATTTTAGATATACCTGAAATCCACATTTTTGAAGGAGAAAACGTGTGCATCCAAGTAATTATACCTGCACAGTCGGCATCATTATTTGCTTTAATAACAGCCTGTTCAATGGCTTTAGAGGTTGTAACACAAGGTAAAACTTCAACAGTACAAGGAATTATGGGATCATTATTGAAGCCGTCAGCCATAATTTTTGCATGAGCATCAACTTCTTTAAGTGTTTCATCTCCGTAAAGATGCTGAGAGCCGATTAAAAAATAAAACTTATAATTTTTCATAATATAAAACTCCTTAAATCAAACAGTCTTTTTAATATCCTTAAGACGCTTCATTACATCATTTGCGCCTCTGCCGAAATAATCGTGAAGAATTTTATATTCACTGTAAAGCTTATCATAAACTGCAACAGCTTCGGGATTGGGAACATATTTTGTATCAAGAACCTTACCGAGCTTTGATGCAGCAGAGAAAACGTCATCATAGCCGCCGTTTTCCTTACCTGCGGCAACGCTTCCGAATATTGCTGAACCGAGAGCACCGCCCTGATCGCTTCCTGCTATTTTAATGGGAAGATTAAGAATATCGGAATAAATCTGCATTGTCATAGGATCTTTCTTTGCAATACCGCCTGCGGCATAGAATTCATTAACCTCCACACCGTATTCACGGAAGGTTTCTATAATCATTCTTGTTCCGTATGCAGTTGCTTCAATAAGAGCACGGTAAATTTCTTCAGGCTTTGTAAGAAGAGTCATACCTAAAATCATACCTGTAAGATCAACGTCAACAAGACAGGATCGGTTACCGTTCCACCAATCGAGCGCCACAAGTCCGCTTTCACCGGGCTTATATTTTTCTGCTTTATCTCTGAGATACTTATGTATATTGATGCCTTTTTCTTTTGCATCTTCATAATAAGAAGCGGGAAGACAGTTCTCAATAAACCACTGGAAATGATCACCTACACAGCTCTGCCCTGCTTCATATCCGTAAAATCCGGGAAGAATACCGTCTTCAACAACACCGCACATACCCTTAACCTGCTTTTCTTCAGTTCCGAGAAGCATATGACAAGTAGATGTTCCCATAATTGCAAGCATTTTACCTGCTTCGGCAATACCTGCGGCAGGTACAAATACGTGAGCATCAATTATTGCTTGTGCAATTGCCGTACCTGCATTAAGACCAAGCTTTTCTGCCATAGCCTCTGTAAGCTCACCGGCTTTTGAGCCCATAGGAGAAATATCCTCTGAAAGCTTATCGGCAACTACATTTTCAAGTCTGGGATCAAGAGCCTTAAAGAAATCCTTTGAGGGATAACCAGTCTTCTTATTCCACATTTCCTTATAACCGGCACAGCAGGAATTACGGTTTTCCTTACCGCAAAGCTGCCATACAACCCAGTCTGCCGCCTCGATAAAGGTATCAGCCGCATTGTAAATTTCAGGTGCTTCATCAAGAACCTGCCATATTTTCGGAATTGCCCATTCAGAAGAAATTTTTCCGCCGTAATTTTTAAGCCAGGGCTCATTTCTTTCTTCTGCAATCTGATTAAGCTTGTTTGCAAGATGTTGTGCGGCGTGATGCTTCCAGAGTTTAACGTAAGCATGAGGCTCATCCTTGTATTCAGGAAGGAAGCATAAGGGTGTACCGTCTTTTTTTGCAGGAAGAATGGTACAGGCAGTAAAGTCAAGACCGATACCAACAACATCGTCCTTGGATACACCGCTTTCTTTAAGAACAGCAGGTATTGTGTTGTATAAAACGTCAAGATAATCCTGAGGATGCTGTAATGCCCAGTCATACCCTAATTTTTTTCCTGAAGGAAGACATTCGGACATAACCGAATGCGGATATTCAAATACAGATGAAGCCAGCTCTTCACCTGTTTCATTGTTTACAATCAAAGCTCTGCCTGAGAGTGTGCCGTAATCGACACCGATAGAATACTTAGCCATAATATTTCCTCGCTTTCATTTTTTATTATGCTCAGGATTTTTAGCCTGAACATAAAGCGTATTATATACGTGATATATCACAAACCCCGGTTTAGAACCGTTTGGTTTCTTCAGATTTCTTACTGAGGTATAATCAACCTCAATCATTCCTGCCTCTTTTACAGATGAAAAATAAGCGGCTGTTTCTGCTGCAAATTCCATAGCCTTCAATGTGGCATCTTTGCCCTCAAGAGATAAAATAACATGAGAACCCGGAGCCTTCTGAGAATGGAACCATATATCATTTTTGGATGCCTTCTTAAAAGAAAGCAAATCATTCTGCATATTATTTCTTCCTACAAACACCTTAAATCCGTCAGGTGCTTCAAATTCCAATGGAGGAAGAGGTGTATTCTTCTTATTTTTGGTTCCGGTTTTGCTCTTGAGAAAACCGGCAGAGGAAAGCTCAGTCCTGATTTCATTGAGCTCTCTTTCAGTTTCTGCTCTTGAAAGCTCATCCTGAACAGAAAGAAGATACTCAAGATCATTCATTCCTTCGTCTATAAGTCCTGTCAACAGATTTTTAGCAGTCTGCGCCTTTCTGTATTCTTTATAATACCGCTGAGAATTCTGAGAAGGTGTAAGATGCGGAAGAACAGGTATATTTATGTCATTATAATCATCATAATAATTTTTAACAGTATAAACTGTTGCACCTTTTTCAAGTGAATAAAGATTTGCATTTATCAGCTCTGCATAAACTCTCTTTGTTTCAAGGTCATCGCAGGATAAAAGCTCCTCTTTTCTGATATTTATTTTTTTTGTTGTTCTTTCAATAAGACTTGCAACCGTCTTAAACAGATCCTCAGCTTTACTTTTCGCTCTCTGCAGTTTTTCTTTCTCTACATAGAAAGTATCCAATACCTGAGAAAGCGTGTCTGAATAATTGACATTGGCACTGTCAGAATATAAAGTAAGGGGCATATAGGAAAAATCAATAAATCTTCCGAACTCATCAGTAAGATAACACGGACGTATATTATTGTTTTTTATTATATCAGTAAGGAACTGAAGCTCATGCAAAAGACGTTCCTTCATAAGCACTGTCATTTCTGAAACATCAATATCAGACAAGCATACTCTGTAGGATATTTCCTTTGAAATCAAAGGAGAAATACCGGCGACCGTACTCAGTATAGCTGATGAAAGCTTCTTGTTTTCAGCAGTTAAAATTTTATCACAACATTCTACAATATCACAGTCAATCAATTGAAATTTGTCCTGCTGAGGAGGAAGTTTATATTCACAGTGAGGTAATACCTCTCTGAAAGAAGATTTAGATGTATCTACTCTTTTCAGTGCATCAATAATATTATCATTTTCGTCTAGCAGAATACAGTTGGAATACTGTGCCATTATTTCTACTACCAGTGTTCTTTTTACTCTGTCACCGATATCATTTGTTGCATCAAGCTCAAACATCAGAATTCTGTCAAAGCCTATTTGTTTAACATTTCTGATCAAAGCACCGCAAAGCTGTTTTCTGAATAACATACACATCATTGGCGGTGTCATCGGATTTTCAGGAGTGCATTCAGTAAAATTCACCCTTGGAGAATTTCCGGAAACCGAAATAAAAAGCCTCCTCATTTCAGTTCTCGTTCTCAACACAAAAACCAACTCATGCTTAGTCGGCAGAAAAATTTTATCGATTTTAGCTCCGATTGCGAAATCGGCAATTTCATTTTTCAGAAAATGAAGAAAAATACCGTCAATAGCCATTTATATCACCGTTATAACGGGAGATTGTGTATTAAAAATTTCAAATTCAGCATCAACAAAAGTTTGGGAAAGCTTTTGCGCCAATGCTTCAGTGATAATCACCTCTGTTTCAAAATGTCCTGCGGCAAAAACGGAAACACCGCTTGAAACAGCGTCAAGAAAGTCGTGGTATGAAGCCTCACCCGTTATAAGAGCTTCGCAACCAAGTGCTGATATTTCACCTGCAAAATCTCCGCCTGAGCCTGAACAGACAGCAATCTTTTTAACATTCTTACCGCCGTTACAGTAAGAAACCGCACCGCCAAGAGATTTTTTGAGAAAAAGTGCTGTTTCTTCAGGTGATTTTTCCTCTTGGAATGTGGCAACATTAAGAAATCCGCCACATATATTTTCGGATACTTTTTCAAACTGCAAATTCAGTTTTTTGCATAAAGTATCATTAACACCGTCAATTGCTTTATCAAGATTTGTATGAGCTGAAATAATACTGATCCCGTTTTTGACAGCCTCAAAACATATATCTCCGCTTAAAAATGCTTTTTTTGCACGAAAAATTACAGGGTGATGAGAAATAATAAGATTAGCTCCTATATTTTTTGCATAAGCAACAGTTTCAGAATTTACATCAAGACAAATAAGAACCTTGCTTACGTCAGTAAAAATATCACCTACAAGAAAGCCCGAATTATCCCAACTCTCTGCTGTATCAAAAGGAGCAAATGAGTCTATGTAATTATAGATGTCAACTATCTTCATTTTTTATCCTCGAATTATAATAATCAACAATTTTCTGATAATATTCAACTTTATCAGAATTTTCGTCAGAAAGCTTCAGCCCGTTGATTTTTTTGCAAAGACTGTTATATTGCCTTTCATAAAAAGCATCGGCAATCTTACTTTTTTCTGAAGCATAACCGAAATAATAGTACCCGTCATCATAGGTTTTCTTTTCACCTGTGAATTCAGCAGAAATACAGACATATAAGTGACCGGATTCCTCTGTAAAAATTTCTTTTTCAATTTCAAATCCGTTTTCACATAACCAATACCTTACATCCTCTGAATGTGTCATAGGCTGTAAAACAAGATGCATACCAATATGCTTTATCCACGAAGCCGCTTCAAGAATTTCAGACATCAGCGTGCCTCCCATTCCGCAGATTGTTATTTCTTCAACCTCGCAGGGCTTGACATTTTTCAATCCGTCGCTGATACGTAATTCTATCTTATCTTGCAAATTGAAATTTTTAACTGTATTTGCGGCATTTTCCAAGGGTAATACTCCGATATCACAAGCAAGCACATCTTCCGCAATACCGTTCATAACAAGATACGCAGGAAGATATGCATGATCAGTTCCGATATCGGCAATTTTATTTCCTCCCCTGACAAGCTTTGCTGCCGTAAGAAGCCTTGAACCGATATTAAGCATAAATTATTTTGTAAGGAAGTAATTGTTGAGTTCTTCAATAAGATCATCAACATCAACACCGTGAACCATACAAGCCTGAGCTATAGATTCATTTCTTGCAGAAGGACAGCCAAGACAATGCATTCCCATATTAAGAAAGAAGGGGGCCGTACCCTTATCTGCCTCAAGAATTTCACCGATTTTTGTTGTTTTTGTAACTACCATTTTTTATCTCTCCTTAATTATTCAATATCCTCAGAGAAGCTGTAAACCACCTGAGTGTTTGTTTGTGCAATAATATACTTAGGTCTGTCTTTCGTTTCTGTGTAAACTCTTGCAAGATACTCTCCGACAATACCGATACAAAGAAGCAACAGACAAGCAATAAAGAACATACCGCTTAATATCAACGGCACTGCGCCTGAATAATCAGCCGATACAATATTTCTGATTATACAGTACAAAAGGCTTATTCCGCAAACTCCTCCGCAGAAAAAGGATAAAAGAAAGCTGAGTCTTAACGGAGTAGTGGTAAATCCGAGAATACCGTCAATTGCATATTTAAGAAGATTTTTAATTGACCACTTGGTTTCACCCGCAGCTCGTTCTCTGTTAGCGTGTCCTATCCACTTTACATTAAAACCAACCCAACTGAAAATTCCTTTGGAAAATCTGATATTTTCAGGCAAAGAAATAATTGCTTTGACAACATCTTTTCTCATAATACGAAAATCCTGAGCAGACTCTGTGATTTTTGTTTCACTGATTTTATTGATTACCTTATAGAAACTGCCGGAGAGAAGGCTTTTGATCTTATCTTCTCCTTCTCTGTCTTCACGGTTAGCAGCAGCAACATCATAACCTTCTTCATCCACATATCTGAGCATTTCGGGAATAAGTGTAGGTGAATGCTGAAGGTCAGCATCAAGAATTCCTATATAGTCTGCTTTTACCGCATATTCCATACCTGCAAGCATTGCTGCTTCCTTTCCGAAATTTCTTGAAAAAGAAATAAATTTGACACTATGACTTCTTGAAGCAAATTCTTTAAGTATTTTAAGTGTGTCGTCCTTACTTCCGTCATCAACAAATACAAATTCGGTGATGTACCTGTCTCGGATAGACTCAACAACTTTCATAGTTTCTTCATAGAACATATTAAGTACATCTGCCTCATTATAACAAGGAACAATAAGTGCTAAAGTTTTCATTCTGTATCACCTTTCGATTAGATTACTAACAGTCATCTTCTTCATTTTTCAGTACATTTTCTGCACATTTAATTCCGTCAACAGCCGCCGAAACAATACCGCCGGCATATCCTGCACCCTCACCGCAGGGATAAATTCCCTTTATGCTTGACTGCCTGAAATCATCTCTTATTATTCTGACAGGAGATGAGCTTCTGCTTTCAGGAGCTGTAAGTACGGCATCAGAAAATGCAAAGCCTGATATTTTTTTATCAAAAGCCTTTATGGCAAGAGCCACGGAATTTGTAACAGGCTCAGGAAGCACCTTTCTGATATCTGTAAAGTTAACACCCGTCGGACAAGACGGATTTACACATCCTTTTTTTGTTGAAGGCACAAAATTAAGAAAATCCCCGACCTTCTGTGCAGGTGCCGAATAAGCCCCACCGCCGTGAATAAAGGCAGTGCGTTCAATATTTCTCTGCATTTCAATTCCGGCAAGAGGATGAGATGAGCTGAAATGCTCCGGCTCGATGCCGACAAGAATTGCAGAATTGGCATTTTCTCCGTCACGGGCATATTCACTCATTCCGTTCACTACAACCATTTCTTCTTCAGACGAAGCACAGACAACGGTTCCTCCGGGACACATACAGAAGGTATATGCTCCCCTTTCATGCAAGGAATGATTAGCAAGTTTATAGTTAGCAGCTCCCAACAAGGGATTATTCCATTGATTGCCGAAAAGAGCTTTATTTATCAGCTCCTGAGGATGTTCAATTCGTACCCCCACAGAAAAAGGCTTCTGTTCCATTTTTATTCCGTGTGAAAAAAGCATTTCAACCGTATCTCTGGCAGAATGTCCGATGCACAGAATTACACAATCGGTTTCGATATCTACCGTATTCCCTTTTTCATCCCGGTATGAAATCCCCTGAATATATCCGTTTGCTTTATAGATATCTGTCATACAGCATCCGAATTTAATTTCTCCCCCCAGATTAATGATCTCTTTGCGTATGTTTTTAACAACATCTTTGAGTTTATCCGTGCCTATATGCGGATGAGAAGAATACAAAATCTGTTCGGGTGCTCCGAACTTATGAAGAGTTTCAAGCACATAACGGCAACGGCTGTCCTTGATTCCCGTAGTAAGCTTACCGTCGGAAAAAGTTCCGGCACCGCCTTCTCCAAACTGAACATTTGATGATGTATTTAATTTTCTCGTATTCCAGAAGCCGTAAACATCCTTTGTTCTTGTATCTACGTCGTTTCCCCGTTCAATAACGAGAGGTTTCAATCCTGCCTTTGCAAGAATGAGAGCCGAAAACATTCCTGCAGGACCGAAACCTACAATTATAGGCCGGAACCGTGAATTACGCCGATTTTCAGGCATTTCATAAACATACTTTTCGCAAAGATGTACTTTATTCTGAGGAAATTTCAAAGCAATGCTTTCTTCATCACCGTCAATTTCAAGATTAACAGAATAAATCATTCTGATGCTGTTCTTTTTTCGTGAATCAATAGACTCTCTGAAAATCTCAATTACTCTGATAAACTCAGTAGAAATTCCCACAATATTTGCGGCACTTTTCTTTATTTCTTCGATATCTGCCCCCAAAGGTACAGAAATTTCATTTATACGAAGCACTCTAAATCTCCCTGACACAACTCATACCTGCTACTGCACCGCTTGACCACGCCCATTGCAGATTATAACCTCCGCAGTCACCGTCAACATCAACCATTTCTCCGCAGATATGAATACCCTTGATTTTTATAAGTTCCATAGTTTCACTGTTAATTTCACTTGCTTTGATGCCGCCACAGGTTACCTGAGCATCATTAAAGCCTTTAACTGAAACTATTCTGTATTTTTTGTTTTTAACTGAAGCCGCTATTTTTTCCACAACAGCCGAGTGAAGCTTTCCGATATTACGTTCGGGATTTATACAATTATCCGTAAGAATTGTTATTCCGAGTCTTTTAGGCATAACCCCTGACAAAAGCATTTCTCCGGGCAAATTACCGTTGTTAGAAATAATACTCATAAGTTCCTGCTTAAGCTGCTCCTGTGAAAAAGCAGGACACAAATCAAGATAAGCAAAAACTTCCTTGTTGCCGCTGTCAAGAGCAACTGAAACAAATCTTGAAATCTGCATAGTCGGAATTCCTGACAAGCCGTAATCTGTAAACTGAATTTCACCGCTGTCACAAGCAAGTACTTTTCCGTTGCTCTTTACCGTTATTGTGCCCTGAGCCCTTATTCCCTTGAGGGCTTTTGGAAAATTCTCACATTGAACAGCCGTCAACGCAGGAAGTAAATTATTGTATTGCACCCCAAACGGCTTTAACAGTAAAAAACCGCTTCCGTCACTACCGTGCACCGAAGCCGCCTTACCGCCGGAGGCAATAATGCATTTGTCTGCAAAATAGGTTCCGTTAAGCAGAAAGCCGTTATTCTTTCTTTCAAGACCGGTAATTTTGGTTTCAGTCTGAACCTTTATTCCCAGTTTTTCAACTTCGTATCTCAAAGCATCAAGTACAGATGAAGCCTGAAATGACATCGGATAAATTCTGCCTGCAAAATCACTTTTTGGATAAAGACCGAGCTCTCTGAAAAAATTCACTGTATCTTTTCCGGAAAACTTTTCAATTACACTACAAGCAAGCTCTGTTTCACCGTGAAAATTTTCTGCACTGATATGCTCATTTGTATAATTGCATCTTCCGTTACCCGTAGCAAGAATTTTTTTACCGACTCTTGCATTGGCTTCATAAATGGTTATTTCGATTTTTTTTCCGCACTTAACGGCTTGTCTTGCTGAAAAAATTGCAGCAACAAGCCCTGAAGCACCGCCGCCTATAACAGCAATCTGTTTTACTGCATTATTTTTCGATACCTTCATCAGACTGCGCCATCTTTCTCAAATATTCAAAAATCTCCTGCTTATCCTCATCCTTTTCAAATGTTCTGTATAAAGCAAGAAATCTGCGTTCATCCTTAGATAATTCTCCGATATGACGTTCTTTAACAGCCTTCATAAGAGCAAGATCATTTTCAGGTGAATGCCAGGCACCGTCATTCCTGTCAATACCCAGCAGCCAGTCAACATCTGTTTTAAAAATCCCTGCAAGTGCCACAAGATTATCAAATGTGGGATTTGAAACACCTAATTCATAATAGGCATACGTAGATCTGTCAACACCGAGAATATCAGCTATCTGTTGTTGGGTAAGCTTACATTCTTTTCTTGCTGCCTTAAGCCGTTGACACATTATCATAATTAACCTCCGAATATTCTGAGGACATTAAACATCTAAGTCCGGGAAATATAATAAAAGCCGAATCCCACGGATTCGGTTGTAATTATATCATTTATTTTAAATAAATGCAAGTTATTATATTATTTTAAATCAAGCAACCATTCAAGACTTACATTAAGAACCTTTGCAATGATTACTAATTCATAGTCGAGCACACTTCTTATCTGTCCCTCAAGCTTAGACAGGCCTGATGCATTAATATCCATACCTGCGACCTGAAGCTGAGCAAGAAAATCCTTTTGCTTCATACCAAGCTCTTTTCTTTTTGCTTCAACACGGGCTCCGATAATATTTCTGTTACCGAGTTCTTGTTTTCTCAATCTCATTTTTCATACCCCCTACTGTTGTATGTCGTATATGCTATCACAAATGAGGAATAAGGTCAATATCTATCAGTTAATTTTTTGTTAATTTTTCTCAACTTTATTTTTTTACCGATTGCGTTTATTTGCAACATGTGATAAAATGACTGTATTAAACAAGAAACGGGGAAAAGCTGTATGAATAATATTTCAATGAACAAATGTGATTTGCTTTTTGATTTTTATGAACTTGCGCATGCGAACGGTTATCTCAGCGAAGGGATCAATGAAACTATTGCTTGGTTTGATATGTTTTACAGACCGGCGCCTGAAATCGGTGGCTTTTGTGTAATGGCAGGCGTACAGCAGTTAACCGAATACATAAGCAGACTCACTTTTTCTGAAGAAGATCTTGAATATCTGTCAGGCAGAGGACTCAGCAATGATTTTATAGAGTATCTCAGAAATTTCAGATTTTCCTGTGATATCTGGGCTGTTCCCGAAGGTACACCTGTTTTCGCAAATGAACCCGTTATTAAGGTCAGAGGTCCTGTAATTCAGGCTCAGATGCTTGAAACTATCATCCTTCTTTCTGTCAATCACCAATCTCTTATTGCAACAAAAGCCAACAGAATTGCAAGAGCCGCAAACGGCAGAGCTGTAATTGAATTCGGCTCAAGAAGAGCCCACGGTATCGGTGCGGCACTTAACGGAGCACGAAGCGCATATATCGGAGGCTGTTGTGCCACCACAAACGTCAGTGCGGCTAAACAATACAACATCCCTCTTTTCGGCTCAATGAGTCATACCTGGGTGCAGATGTTCGACAGTGAATACGAGGCATTTGCTTCTTTTGCAAGACTTTATCCTGATGAATGTATTCTTCTCATTGATACTTATGACACAATGGACAAGGGACTTCCTAATGCTATCAGGGTATTTGAAGAAGTACTCTCTCCAATGGGAAAACGACCAAAGGGTGTACGTATAGACAGCGGTGACCTTGCTTATCTTTCAAAAAAAATACGAAGAATTCTTAATGAAGCAGGTTACCCTGACTGTGACATTTATGCCTCAAATTCTCTTGATGAATACATCATAAGAGATATGCTTCAGAACGGTGCGAGAATTGATTCTTTTCTTGTTGGTGAAAGACTTATAACATCAGCTTCTCATCCTGTTATGGCAGGTGTATATAAGCTTTCCGCTATAGAAAAAAACGGCAAAATCATTCCGAAAATAAAAATGTCGGGAAATGCATCAAAAATCACTACTCCTTGCCCCAAACTATTATGGCGTCTTTTTGATAATGAAACAGGCAAAGCAATAGCCGATGTGCTTACCACAGAAGACGAAAACCTAACGGATTGCAAAGAATACGAGCTTTTTGATCCGGACTATACATGGAAAAAGAAGACTGTAAGCGATTTTGTTGCAAGGCAGCTTCTTGTTCCGATTTTTGATAAAGGAAATCTTGTTTATTCCTTCCCTACCACTGAACAAATAAGAAATTACTGTGCTGAACAGATAGATACTTTATGGGAAGAGGTATTAAGATTTGAATATCCTCATAACTACTATGTAGATCTGTCGCAAAAATTATGGAACATCAAACAAAAGCTTATTGATGAAAGTTTTTCAGAATAATCCTTAAAAAGAGTTTTCTTCAACGAAGAAAGCTTTTTTTAATGCTATATTTTCCTCGCACTGAAATGTACATTCAACGGTTATCTGATTTGAAAAATCGCAAGTAAACTCCCGAGCTAATATTTTTGTGCTTTCATACAAATTAAGAGCAGATTCTGCAAAATCGTCTAATGCAATAAGAAATGCCTGTTCTCCGCTTAAAGCAATTTCACTTTCATTGTCTGCAATATATGTTCTTCTTATAAGTCCGATTGGAAAAACTATGTCTTTTGATTTAATAAAATATTTGTTTTCTGTAAAGTTATTTTCCTTGTCACTTTTACCAAGCGGAATCTGCAAGCCGAAAAAATAAACAGAATAGAGGTCGTTGTAAGAAGTAACTTCCCGTGCTCTTATATTCATAGCCGCCGATGAACTTAAAACATTTTTAGTTCGTGCATTTATATCAGCCTCTGAATCAACAAACTTTACACCTCCATCTCGCATTGTCACAACACCGCTGACAAGCAAATCACCTTTCACAACAGCCGTTCCGGGATAAATCCTACCTTCGCCCTGATATATATCGGCTCTTATAATCTCGCCATCCTTTGCGGCAACAATATTGCTTACGGCAGTGTCGTTTTCATTCTCTTGCTCCGCCTCTCTTTCCCTTACATCAAGAAAAACTCTGCTACCGACACAATATAATGAAACCCAAGAAAGCTCCCGGAAGCTGTTTTCGAGATAGAACTCGACATCTTTTTTTTGAATTGTATCCATAAAAACACCTTTTTTCACGCCTAGTTCCTCAAGAGCCGATAAAATCGTTTCCGTCGGAATTTTTTCTGTTCCGCTTATATCAACAGACCACACCATTGATGTCAGCAGTACAGAAACAATTACAGCCGCCAGTAAACCTACGGGGATCCCATATCGCTTTGAATATTTTGAATAAATATACGGCAATCCCGATTTTGATAATATTTCAATATTCATACCGCTTTTTTCTGCAGCTTTGAACAGCTTATCTCTTTCCGACAAGTAAATCTCTGCCATAATTCCGTTAGGAATACATGTAACGTTTTTTAATGTAATGGCATTTACTTTACAATTTTCAATAAAACCGTCAACAAAACCGTCCTTAACCTGAAACACCATTTTTCCTTTAACAAGCTCTCTTAAAGTCATATTCTCCCCCCTTACTTCTTCAAGAATGCAATATTTTCAACATCACCTGAAATAACAGTTTCCGGCAATGAAAAAACCTTGATTACAAAATTGGTTCCTTTGAGCTCAATACAATACTTTTCAGTTATCAGAAAAATCATATTATCTGTATATTCCTTTACTTCACATACACCTTTTATTATCAAATCTCTGTCAGAATTCATTTCCAGATATAGATTTTCGATTACCTCAAGACCTGCTGAATTCAATTTTTTTCTCAGTATTTCATTTGTTTTCAATTTAATTTTATTTTCCAAGCAATTACCCCACCCGTTTATGTTTTTAATCAATATTATGCTAAAGTGTAATTTTTTATCACAATCAGACATATATTCAACCATGAACATATTAAAAAAACTGCATTTCATATCAGATAACATTCAAATCTTAATTGCACTTACAGTGTTTCTGCTGATAATTCTTTACAGTAAAAACATTTCAGAAGCAATAAAAGAAAGCTTTGAATTATGTCTGGGTGTCATAATTCCTGCTTTATTTCCAACACTTTTATTATGCACGTTTATCGGCAAAATCGGTTTCAGTATAAATATTAAGCGTATTTTTCACACTCCGATCAATACTCTATGGGGATTATCGGGAAATTCTGCCGAATGCATTTTGCTTGCTCTTACAGGAGGATATATTTCCGCATCTGCAACTGCTTTAACTCGTTATAAAAATAAAGAAATTTCATTGAATGAAGCCAAAAGGCTCGTTTTGTTTTTCACCTCTCCCGGTTTTTCATTTTGCGTAAATATTGCAGGAATATCCTGCTATTCGAATAAGAATATTGGTTATATTTTTTTTATTTCGTCAGTAATCACAAACCTTCTTTCTGCATTGTTTTTTAATCTTTTTTCAAAAAACAGTGAACCATTCATTCAAAATGAAGCAAAACCGTCATTTTCAGATTCATTAATCATTTCTGTTAAAAACATATCTGAACAAATTATCGGAATCTGCAGCTGGATTTTAGTATTCACAACAATAAAAGCCATCATTTTTTCTCTGGATTTACCTGAAATTTTTAAGTGTATTTTTTCTGTCAGCGGTGAAATAACAGCTTCCGTTTTCTTTTGCGCAGATAATTTCTCGCCTGTTATTACTTCATTAATTCTTTTTTTGGGCGGAATTTGTATTTTCCTGCAGCTGTATCCCGCTATCAGAGAATTAAAAATCAATCCTATGCTGTTTATATCCGTCAGACTTCTCCAAGCACTTTGTTGTATGCTGATTACACACATAATTATGATTTTATTCCCCGTAACACTGAACACCTCAAACATTAAGCCAATATTTTCTGCAACTTCAAATACATATTTCGGTTCACTGTGTCTTTTACTTTTATGTGCTGTTTTTTTATCTTCACTCAAAGAAACTCATAATAAGTTGCAAAATCACAGCAAAAACGATAATTTTTTACAATAATAGAACTTGCCCTTATTAAGATTTTATGGTAAACTTTTACTAATTTAAGAAAAGAGTGAAGCTTATGAAAAGAAAAATTATCGGTAATATTGAGCCTAAATGTATATATTGCACACACGGAAAAATTTCTTCAGACGGCAAATCCGTTCTGTGCCACAAAAAAGGGGTGGTTGACAAGGATTTTTCCTGTAAGAAATTCTCCTATGATCCCATAAAGAGAATCCCCGAAAGAAAACCCGAACTTCAACAGTTTACAGCTGAAGATTTTGAGTTTTAATAATCAGCAGAGGTATAATATGAACAGTAAATTCAACCTTGGTATCGGAATAGATAAAAACGGAAGAATTGCCGAAACCCTGTCCGAGCTTGTGGGAAACACTCCTATGGTAAAGCTTGGAGGATTTTGCAATAAATACGGCATCAATTGCGACGTTGTTGCAAAGCTTGAATATTTCAATCCTCTTGGCAGTGCAAAAGACCGTGTAGGTATTGCTCTTATTGAACACGCGGAGAAAAATTCACTTATAGATAAAAATACAGTCATAATTGAACCCACAAGCGGAAATACAGGCATCGGCCTTGCATTTGCGTGTACAGTCAAAGGATATAAGCTCATACTTGTTATGCCTGAAAATATGAGCAAAGAAAGAATTCTTCTTCTGAGAGCACTCGGTGCAGAAATCATTCTTTCTCCTGCTGACGAAGGAATGAGCGGTGCTATCAGACTCGCTCAGATAAAAAAAGACGAAATTGGCAATGCATATATCCCCGATCAGTTTTCTAACACCGCCAATTCCGATATACACAGAAAAACAACCGGGCCTGAAATTCTGAGGGACACCTACGGTAAAATTGATTGCTTTATAGCAGGGGTAGGAACCGGAGGAACAATTACGGGAATTGGTGAAATTCTTAAAGCCTACAATAAAAACATTAAAATTGTTGCCGTTGAGCCCGCATCTTCTCCTGTTCTTTCAGGCGGTAAAAGAGGCAGTCACGGTCTTATGGGTATAGGTGCAGGATTTATTCCTTCAATTCTGAACAGAAATATAATTGACGAAATTATAACTGTTTCAGAAGAAGATGCTTATAAATCTGCAAGAGATTTATCACAGACAGACGGTATTCTCGTAGGTATTTCATCCGGTGCTGTTTTACACGTAGCAAAGCAGATAGCTTTATTAAATAATACCGAAAACTACAGAATTGTCACTCTCTTTCCCGATTCAGGCGAGCGTTATTTGTCAACATCACTATTCAACTCAGAAATATAACCGATTAAATTTATCAAAAAGAAGGATGTACCGTAAAATTCGGCACATCCTTCAGTTATATCAGGAGGTTTTTTATGGTCATTTCAACAGCTTCAAACGGTTCCCTGACTGCAGCATTACAATTAGGCTTATCCCGTTCAGGTTACTACAGCGGAAAACTCGACGGAATATACGGAGAAAAAACTAAAAACGCTGTTATTAACTTTCAAAGAGCCTTCAGTCTGACGCCTGACGGTATTGCAGGAAGTGAAACGTTAAAATACGTTGAAAGATATATCAAGGGATATTTTATAAAAACAGTAGCAAAAGGTGAAACACTATGGTCAATTGCCGCACTTTTCGGTTCGTCCGTCAATGCCTTGATCACAGCAAATCCAGGGATTAAGCCTGACAATATTTCAATCGGTGACAAATTAACAGTTCCGTTCGGATATCCCGTAGTGCCCACAGAAATACCATATTCACATTATCTCACAACACTTCTTCTGGACGGTATCGTCTCAAGATATCCTTTTATAAAAAAATCAGAAATCGGAAAAAGTGTATCAGGAAAAAACATTGAAGCTTTAACCGTTGGAAACGGCAATAAACACATTTTCATAAACAGCGGTTTTCACGCAAACGAATGGTTAAACATTCCTGTTGTTCTCAGATTTACGGAAGAGTATTCTTATGCTGTTGCAAATTACGATTACATTGAGGATAAAAATGCCTCAGAATTATTCTCAAATACTTTGCTGCATATTGTACCGTTGGTTAATCCCGACGGGACTGATCTCGTAACAGGTGCATTATATGAAGGGAATTATTACAATCAAGCAAAAAGCATAGCTTCACACTATCCTCAGATCAGTTTTCCGTCAGGTTGGAAAGCAAATATAAACGGTGTTGACCTTAATCTACAGTTCCCTGCAGCATGGGATGAGGCAAAAAGAATTAAATATGAAGAAGGCTTTACAAAACCTTCTCCTATAGAATTTGTCGGCTCCGCACCTTTAAGTGAGCCTGAGTCCGAGATAATTTATCAATATACGAAAGATAATGAGTTTGATATTATATTGGCTTATCACTCTCAGGGCAGTATTATTTATTGGAAATACAGGGATTACTTACCCGAAAAAAGTGAAGAAATAGGCAACAGTCTGAGCAAAGCATCAGGTTATCCCCTTGAGCTTACACCTTATAACTCTTCCTTTGCAGGCTATAAAGACTGGTTTATTCAGGATTATAATAAACCCGGCTATACAATAGAAACAGGCAGAGGAACAAATCCCCTGCCCATAAGTCAGATTGATGAAATTTATCCGGCAAACAAGAAGCTTATAGTTCAAGCACTGGAAGAAACTATGAAGCTATGATTATTTCTTTTTTCTTGCTTCCTTATACTTCTTTATTCCGCCGTTTTTATCATAAAGCTTTGCCGACTCAAGACAAATTCTGAGAGAAAGCTCAATACAATCCGGATTAATGTTATCAATTGTATCAAGTCTTGTGTGATAATATCTTTTAGGATCGTGGTTTACACCGCAGAAGCCGGCAGCCATAAGACCTTCCTGTGCCCATGCATCTGAGTCAATAGCACCGGGATAAAGCTCTGCTCTCTTCATATCGATACCGCAGTTTACGCCTGCTTCATGAAGAAGATCACCGACAGCCTCATCAGCACGCACGGTACCTGTGCAACCTATGGTATATATCTGAAGCTGTTCAATTTCACGCATTGTATCCATAGCAATAAAAACAGTTTCAATTTCCTGAATTTCTTCTTTATGCTTACGGGCAAATGCTCTTGAGCCTCTTATTCCTGCTTCTTCAGAACCAGCAAGAAGACAGCCTACCTCAGTATTTTCAAAACGTATATCATTATCGTGCATAGCCTTGAGAACTGAAATTGCAACGTAGCACGCTGAAAGATTGTCATTTGCACCGTCAACAAGCTGTCCCCAGTTTATAAAGAAGAACATACAGAATACAAAGGGAATAAAAACGAGCATAATTATTCCGAGCACCTTCCATACACCGTCTATTGCAACAGAATTATATCCGGAAGCTAAAATTTTAATAAAATATGCTACGTTCGCAAAGAAAATAAAGAACATTCCGCCTATACCGCCTGCCATAACAGGTGCAAGAGCTTTTAATTCACCTAAATAAGAAAATGTCCATTCTGGAGAAACATCAGTATGTCCGCCGAAAATAATTCTGCGCTTTGTTTCTCCTGCACTTTTTCTTACTGCATACACATTACTTGAAATTTTCTTGGGAAAAAGAAAATCCACAAATTCACGGTAAAGCATAAATTCAAAGGTAAACATCAGCACAGAAATTATCATCATAATAACGGCTGCCACGGAAAAAATATTTCCGCAAGAAGAAGCTATCCAATAAAAAATTACGGATAAAATCGAAAAAGCAGCTGCAATCGGAATAAATCCCATAAATGCCTTAGGATGAACAGGAAAATCTTCCATAATTACATCATCAGAATACTTACCGAGAAGCTCCTTAAAATACTCCTGAGCCTTTCTTTCTGACTGAGAACCGGGAGAACGTTCCTTATAATTTTCACAAATATAACGAATTCCGTCAATCATAAACGCAAGATTATCTTTAGCATTTTTTACAACATCCATAAACTCATCTCCAACAATTTTGTATAATTATACTCCAAATTACAGTTCATTTCAATATTAGCAATTAACATTTAACATAAATTTAACATATATCGAAAATTTCTGATGACATAAACATTTGTAAGGCAAATAATTGACTTTATTTTTTCGTTGTGATAACATTATAATGTTAAGAATATTCTGATGCAGATTTAACTCAGCATCAGATAAGGAGTAGATTTTATGGAAAAAATCACGGCTGTTTTTATGAGTTTGATCACTACATTATCACTTTTTCTCGGAATGTCCGGCAGTGCGGATTATATCGGTTCAACAGGTCTGAAGGAAGCTATTGATGCACTGAAGAATAAAAACGACATTATGAATTCTCAGTTTATCGGTGAAGTGTCTGACTATAAATGGAATGAAAACATCGAATATTCTATTGATGATACCGTAGTTCTCAAAAAGGAAAAGGATAAGGATTTCACCGTTCTTAACCTTACGGATATGCATTTTGCCGATTATGACATAAGAGCATTTATGGCAATTTCAACAACGGCAAAAATCAAGACTCTTGTTGCTGAGGTCAAACCTGACCTTATTACAGTTACGGGGGATATAGTCTGCTCTGATTCAACCTACTATGCTATCAGAAGATTTACTGACCTTATGGAAAGCTTCGGTATTCCTTGGGCTCCTGTTTTCGGTAATCACGATGATGAAGCAAACTGTGATTCTAATTTCCTTGCCGACGTAATGATGAGTGCACCAAACTGCGTTATGCAGAAGGGTGATGCCGAAATGGGTGTAGGAAACTACATCATAAATATTGCCGAAGAAAATGATGACGGCTCATTAAAAGTTGTGGAATCTATCATTATGATGGACTCTCACAATTCTCAGGCAAACGAAAAGCAGGTTGCGTGGTACAAATGGGCTTCAGACGGAATAAATAAGCTCACAGATAATACAGCTGAAATTTCTCTTATGTTCCACATTCCCCTTCCCGAATATCAGTATGCATACGATCTTGCCTGGGACAGCGATAAAAACGAGTGGAAAGACGGATATGAAGCTTACGGTGAAAACAACGAAAAAATCTGCTGTGAAAGAGATGAAAACGGCAACCCCAAGCAGAGAGGCTTTTTCAATGTTATCAAGGAAAGTGGCACAACAAAATATATTTTCTGCGGTCACGAGCATCTGAACAATTTCTCAATTCTTTACGATGGTATAAGACTTACATATACGTTAAAAGTCGGTCAGGGCTCAGGTTATGACTTACGATTCAACGGCGGCACAGAAATTACTGTCGGCGACAAAGGAATTACAAGAATTCAGCACAAAACTGCTGCATTCGGTCCTATAATCACATTAGAAGATATCAAAATTTAAAAAAATTTACACGCTTCGGATCGTTTTCTGAAGCGTGTTTCTTTTACAGTCTGTTCTGTTCAATATATTTCCCTATTACTGTAAATTCTCGTCTGTAAAGACTCATGTGATCTTCTGCCTTTTCACCATAGGCAGAAAAAATTTCCATAGCTTTATCAAGTTCAATCCACACCGGTGTTATACCGTGTTCTATTTCAGTAGGAGTCAGAGCACTTTCACACTCTCCTTCTATTTCACACAGAAAGTAATGTGCTTCGTAACAGGTTTCAAAGCAATATTCTTCAATAATTATAAATGGACTGACAGGTTTTACGATATAACCTGTTTCTTCCCTGAGCTCTCTAATACAGCAATCCTCGAAGCTTTCCCCTGCTTCCCTGCCGCCTCCGGGTGACATATACACTCCCGTGTGTGTTTCATAACTAAGAAGCACTTTACCATCTTTTATAACAAGACCTCTCGAGGCAGGACGAATTTTTTCAGGCGGAAAAGCGTGATGCTCCGAATACTGTTTTATAATTTCCATAATTAATCACCGCTTTTATTCTATCATATTCAACACATATTTACAACATAATGACTAACAAATCTTTAATTGATTTTATTGACTTTTATTATATCTTTGTTATACTTAGAGTGATTATCGTGTGAGGTGACTGAAATGACAGATAAAAAAGAACAGAATTTTTTTGTAGGTAACGATGCACACTGGCAGGACATTTACAACTGTACCGAAAAGGGTAAATTTTATCAGGAAAGTGAAACAGACTTTGTTGTCTGCAATTATACTCCTGAAAGAAGCTCTGAAGGTGAATGTGAGTTTATTTCCACATTTCCCGAAAAATTTAAAAATTTAGGTCTTCAATACGTTATAAATAACGAATTCGCCAACTGGCAAGCAAGTCAGGTCACAGAAGACGGTCACGACTGGTGCAACACCGATGACGGCTGTCACAGAATGAATTTAACTCCTGAATTCATTTCAACACTCTCAAAGGACAAGAATTTTCTCGGCCTTATGTATGATGAAATGGAGCATTCCATCATCAACAGAAATCTTACTCTTACTATAAACAGAAAAGGTAAGCATTTACCTGTATTCCCCCTTGCACTTGCTTCTGACCTTAAAATTCAGGGGGAGCTTTTAAGACGTCAGTGTAAAGAATTTGCGGATTATCATAAGAGTAACGGTGCACCGCGTTTTATCGGCGAACACGTATTTCCTGTTCTCTTCCATACCTTTGCTTCTTCCGGCATAATTCCCAATTTCAAATCACAAAAAGAAAGCTATTCCGTGCTTCAGTACGTTAATGCCGCAGGCGCCGCTTTGCAGTATAATACTGAGCTTTGGAACTGTGTGGATTTATGGAATTATAACACCTTCCCAGGTCATTCACCCGAAGAAATGTTTTATAATCTCTGGTTCTCTTATCTTGTAGGAACAACAAGAGTTTATGTCGAGGGTGCAAGTCAGTTTTTTACCGACGGAAAACCCAACAAATATGCTGAGCAGTACAAAAAATTCACCACAGATCCGAGAAGAAAACACAGAGATTACTCAGTAAAGGATTATAAACCTGAAATAGCAGTAATAAGATATGACGACAGTTACTGGGGACAGTGCGATCCTTTTATGTGGAGAAAAATTCTCCTCGGTAATAAAAACCTCAAGGTTACTAAAACAGCAAGAGAATTTACCCGTGCTTTTCACGTTATTACACACGGAGAAACCTGCAGAAACGGTCTTGCATGGGACAGAGTTTCTCCATGGTCTCTTCGCCCCCATAAATCCTTCTGTTCAATGAACGGTGTTGCAGTATATGACGACAGAGTTACGAAGGATAAGCTTCAGACAATCAGGCTTTGCTTCCTTTGCGGATATTACATCAGCGACGAAACACTTGGTGCCGTAATTGAGCTTGTAAAAGAAAACGGCCTTACTGTTGTAACACCCAGACGTTTTGCCCCCGAATACATAAAGAAACAAGCCAACGGAGCTTTTTCTGAAGTCACCGACGGAAAAGGAAAATGGATAATAACAAATAACGTTCTTTCATCAAAAACAAAAAAGAGTATTAAGGGTTTTCTTGGAAATAAAGGTGAAATGAAATTTACATTCGGAGAAAAAACAATCAGAATGAAAATCTCAAAAGACGGCAATTCATTTGAAATTATATAACGGAGTAAAATATGTTAAACTACAAAAGAACAAAGCATTCGTGTTATTTTGCCTATCTTTCAATGGCATCAATATTCAGTCTTCCACCGCTGCTTTTTAATACATTTCATGATTCTTACGGCGTTTCATATACACTGCTCGGCACGTTAGTAGCGATAAATTTCTGCACTCAGCTGACAATAGATCTTATCTTCACTTTCTTTACAAAGTATTTTAACATCAAAAAAACCGTAACTGTAATGCCGTTGATTACTTCACTCGGACTTACAATTTATGCGCTTGTACCGTGGTTTTTCCCTGATAAAGCCTATCTCGGACTTGTAATCGGTACGTTCATATTTTCAATTTCAGCAGGACTCAGCGAGGTTTTATTAAGTCCCGTCGTTGCCGCAATTCCCTCTGAAACACCTGATAAGGATATGAGTCTTCTGCACTCATTATATGCTTACGGTGTGGTTACTGTTGTCGTTATCAGTACCGCTGTACTTAAAATTTTCGGTACTGAAAACTGGATGTATCTGACACTGTTCTGGGCTGCGCTGCCTGTTGTTTCGTTTATTCTTTTCAGCACTTCTCCTATGCCTGAGGTAAACGTTACAAATTCTGCAGGCGGTAAGGATGCAGGAAAAAAGAATATAATTATGGCCTTATGCGTTCTTTGCATTTTCTTCGGAAGTGCGGCAGAAAATTCAATGACCAACTGGATTTCAAGCTATATAGAAAATGCCTTGCAACTTCCTAAAATCGTCGGCGATATTTTAGGTATGGCATTGTTTGCAATATGCCTCGGACTAACACGAACCTGGTACGGAAAAAAAGGCAAAAACATCTATAAGGTTTTGTTATTCGGTATGTGCGGTGCTGTCATTTGTTATCTTGCAGCAGGTCTTTCCCCTGTTCCCGCACTTTCACTTATTGCCTGTATTTTCACCGGAATATGCACATCAATGCTTTGGCCGGGTTCACTTATATTAATGGAAGAAAAGCTTCCCCACGTAGGTGTTGCAGCTTATGCACTTATGGCAGCCGGCGGTGATTTTGGGGCATCTGTAGCTCCCCAGTTAATCGGAATTGTTGTTGACAAGGTCACACTCAGTGAACTTGGAATGAGTATCAGTACTGCTTTGACACTATCACCTGAACAAGTCGGAATGAAAGCAGGTATGCTTGTTGCATCTTTCTTCCCGATTGTAGGTATTATTATTCTTTTGATAATACGAAAGGTTTTCAAAATCTCTAAAGACTCGTAAAATTAATGCTTCTGCAAAAAAAGCAGAAGCATTTATTTTATCATAATTACTTGTTTTCTCCGGTCATTTTTTCCTGTTTTACCTTATGGTCAATAATGTGTCTTGAAGCAAGTTCTCTCTGAACGTCTTCAACAGATATTCCCATATTCACCATAAGCACCATAGTATGATACATAAGGTCTGCGATTTCATATACAGTTTCTGCCTTATCGTCAGCCTTACCTGCAATAATTACTTCTGTGCACTCTTCACCGATCTTCTTTAAGATTTTATCGGTTCCTTTTGAGAAAAGATATGTTGTATATGAGCCTTCGGGCATATCATTCTTTCTGCCTTCAAGCAGCTCATATAAGCCGTTTACGGTAAATTCGTGCTTATCATCGCTCTGATAAACTTCCTTTGTAAAACAGGAATCAGTTCCCGTATGACAGGCAGGACCGTCTTTTTCAACCATAACAACAAGAGCATCATTATCGCAATCTGCCGTTATTGAAACAATATGCTGATAATTTCCGCTGGTTTCGCCTTTAAGCCATAATTCTTCTCTTGAACGGCTGTAAAAGCATGTAAGTCCTTTTTCAAGAGAAATTTCAAGGCTTTCCTTATTCATATACGCAAGTGTCAGCACCTTTTTCGACCAGGCATCAACTACAATAGCAGGAATAAGACCTTTTTCATCAAATTTCAGATTGTTTATATCAAGCATTTTTTATATCCTCACATTAATTTCATTTTTTCTGAGTTCATTTTTCAAATCATTTATAGCAATTTCTCCGAAATGAAAAACAGAAGCCGCAAGTCCTGCATCAACCAAGGGAACTTTTTTGAAAAGTTCAACAAAATCATTAACACTTCCGGCACCGCCCGAAGCAATAACAGGTACATTTACCACATTACAAACAGCATCAAGCATTTCAAGATCAAAGCCTTTTTTCACTCCGTCGGTATCAATTGAATTAAGAACTACTTCACCTGCTCCCATATCGACACAGCGCTTGATCCACTCAATTGCCTCAAGCTCAGTCTGTTCTCTTCCGCCTTTTGAAAAAACTCTGAAAACTCCGTCAACTCTTTTTACGTCTGCCGAGATTACAACACACTGACTTCCGTACAAGCGAGCCGCCTCTCTTATGAGCTCGGGATTTCTTATAGCACCTGAGTTTACACTTACTTTATCTGCCCCAGATTTCAATACTCTGTCAAAATCAGCTACTGTATTTATACCACCGCCGACTGTAAGAGGAATAAACACTGTAGATGCAACCTTCTGCAAAATATCAGTAAACAACTGCCTGCCTTCTGCGGAAGCGGTTATATCATAAAACACAAGCTCATCTGCACCGTTTTCGCTGTAATACGAGGCAAGACCTACAGGATCATTGACATCTGAAAGTGACTTGAAATTAACGCCCTTCACTACCCTTCCGTCCTTAACATCAAGACAAGGGATAATTCTTTTTGTTATCATATTTTCTCCTTTATCTGCCAAAAGCTATTGCTTCTGCAAGGTCAATTGCTCCGATATAATAAGCCTTACCTACAATGGCACCGTAAAGGTTCATTTTTCTTAAAGCCTTAATATCATCAAGAGAACTCACACCGCCTGATGCAACAATATCAATTGCAAACTTTTCAGAAAGCTCTTTGTATAATTCACGGTTGGTTCCCTGCATTGCTCCGTCTTTTGAAATATCGGTACAGATAATTGTTTTAACTCCGATATTTTCCATATCTCCGAAAAAGTCTTCACATTTTATTTCGGATTTCTCTATCCAGCCTTTAATAGCAACAAAGCCGTCCTTTATATCGGCACCAACAGCAATTTTATCTCCGTATTTTTGAAGTGCCCACAAAAGAAATTCTCTGTCGTTTACAGCGGCAGTTCCTAAAATTACACGAGCGACTCCGATAGAAAAATATTTTTCAAGTGTTTCACGGCTTCTGATACCGCCGCCTATTTCAACTTTAAGTCCGGTTTCCTTTATAATTTTTTCTACCACATCAATATTGGGAGTTGTACCGTCTTTTGCACCTTCAAGGTCAACAAGGTGAATAAATTCAGCCCCCTTATTCTTAAAATCGAGAGCAATTTCCCAAGGATGTTCGGAATAAACCGTCATCTGTGCATAATCACCCTTAAAAAGCCGTACAGCTTTTTTATCAAACAAATCAATTGCAGGTAAAATTATCATAAATTCTCACCAGCCTTACAGAAATTTTCAAGTATTTTCAGTCCGACCTTACCGCTTTTTTCCGGATGGAACTGACAGCCGTAAATATTTTCATATTCAACGGAGGCGGGAAAATCAATATCATATTCCGAAAAAGCAGATACATATCTGCTGTCGCAATCAGCAAAGTAGGAATGAACAAAATACACATATTCGCCGCCGTTAAATCCATTATATAAAACTGACTCTTTATTCAGTTTAAGTTCGTTCCAACCGATTTCGGGAATTTTAAGAGATTTATCAATTCTGCCTTCAAAAGACACAATATTACCAGGTATAAGTCCAAGTCCCTTATGTTCACCGAATTCATAGCTTTTTTCAAAAAGCAGCTGCATACCAAGACAAATACCGAGAAGCGGCTTACCGTTCTTTACTTCTGAAAGTATGACCTCCTGAAGCCCCGAAGCCCTTAGCTTTTTCGCTGCATCTTCAAAGGCACCGACACCGGGAAGAATTATTCTGTCTGCAGAGCGAATAACACTTTCATCTGACGTAAAAACCGCATCTGCCCCGATTGCACGAAATGATGAACGAAGTGAAAAAAGGTTACCTACACCGTAATCAACTATTGCTATCATAATTAAACCAACATTCCTTTTGTTGAGGGAATTTCATCCTTGAATTTTTCGTCAATTTCACAGGCTTCCTTCATTACTCTTGCAAAAGCCTTGAAAATCCCTTCAATTATATGATGAGAATTTTTACCTGAAAGCATCTTTATATGGAGAGTCAACCCCGCTTTTCTTATAAAGCCTTCAAAAAATTCCTCTGCAAGCTCAGTATCAAAATCGCCAACCTTAAAAGTAGGCATTGAAACATCATAAGAAAGATAACTTCTGCCGGATACGTCAACCGCTTCAAGAATAAGCGCTTCATCCATAGGAAGAATTATATCTGAATATCTTTTAATACCCTTCATATCAGTAAGAGCCGCAGAAAACGCATCTCCGAGTGCAATTCCTATATCTTCTACGGTATGGTGATAATCAACCTGAACATCACCCTTACATTTCACTTCAAGGTCAAATCTGCCGTGCTTTGAAAACAATATAAGCATGTGGTCAAGAAAACCGCAGCCTGTATCAATATTATTTTTTCCTGTTCCGTCAACATTAAGAGCAAGACAGATATCAGTTTCTGCTGTTTTTCTTTTAATTTCAGCTGTTCTCATCTTTACTCTCCTCTATTATCTCATTAAGTTTTTCAATAAGAACTTCCATCTGTTGTTTTGTTCCTATGGTAATGCGGTTGAAATTCTTGATTTTTTCACTTGTGAAATGTCTTATAAGAACGCCTTTATCTTTTAGTTCAAGATAAATCTTTTCTCCGCTAATCTTTTTGTGCTTTGCAAAAATAAAGTTTGCTTTTGAAGGAAGCACTTCAAAACCGATTTTTTCAAGCTCATTTACCGTAAATTCCCGGTTTTCAATAATTTTTTTACAGTTATTGTCATAGTATTCCTGCTCTTCAAGCGCCTTTACTCCCATTAACTGAGTAAGCCTGTTAATATTATAGGGATTTGTAGAATACTTGATTTTTTCAAGGTCTTTGATTATTTCTTCCGATGCAAACGCAAAGCCGAGTCTTGCTCCTGCCATTGAACGTGACTTTGAGAATGTCTGCACAACAAGAAGATTATCGTATTTATTAACCAAATCAACAACACTCTCGCCGCCGAAATCAACGTAAGCCTCATCAATAAGCACTACGTTATCGGGATTAGAAGAAATTATTCTTTCAATATCCTCTTTGGGAAGTGCCTTTCCTGTAGGAGCATTGGGATTTGCAATAACAACCATTTTACCGCAAGAGATATATTTATTGATATCAATTGAAAAATCTTCTTCAAGAGGGATAATCAAAGAATCAATATTGTAAAGCTCTGCAAATACAGGGTAAAATCCGTAAGAAATTTCAGGGAAAGCCGCTCCGTTTTCACGGGCAAAAGCCATAAAAGCAAAATTCAGTATGTCGTCAGAACCGTTAGCTACAAAAACATTTTTGCTTTCAAGGGAATATGCTTCAGCAAGCTTTGCTTTCAGAAGCTTACTTTCGGGATCGGAATACAGACAAAGCCTTGAAACTTCTTCATCAGTAACAGCGGCAATCACACTGTCAGACGGCGGGAAAGGCGATTCATTGGTATTTAGCTTTACATACTTTTTATCCTGAGGCTGTTCCCCGGGAACATATTCTTTAAGCGAAGAATACAAATTACTTAAAAATCTGCTCATTTTATCTCCTCAAATCTGACTGTTGCACTCTTTGCATGTGCTTCAAGTCCTTCTTTTTTCGCAAAGAAAGCAACATCCTTATAAACCTCAGAAAGTGCTTCCTTTGTGTAATATGTAAACTGTGTTTTCTTTACAAAGTCATCAACTGACAAAGGACTGGAAAATCTTGCCGTACCGCTTGTAGGAAGTGTGTGATTAGGTCCTGCAAAATAATCGCCCAGTGCTTCGGGGCAATATCTTCCCATAAAAATGCTGCCGGCATTCTTAATTGAATCAAGATACTTAAAAGGATCGTCAAGACATAATTCAAGATGCTCAGGTGCAATTTCATTGGAAATCTCTATACCCTTTTCAATATCGGAAGCTACGATAATTTTGCCGTTATTATCTATAGATGTTCTTGCAATTTCCTCTCTTTCAAGAAGAGGAATCTGTCTTTCAAGCTCCTTTGAAACCGCTTCGGCAAGCTCCATTGAGTCTGTAACAAGAACAGCACTTGCATTTTTATCGTGCTCTGCCTGAGAAAGCATATCAGCGGCAACAAAAACGGGATCTGATTTTCCGTCTGCAATAACAAGAATTTCACTGGGTCCTGCTATCATATCAATTGAAACCATACCGTAAACCTGTCTTTTTGCTTCTGCAACAAATGCATTACCGGGACCTACAATTTTATCAACCTTTGAAACGGTTTCTGTTCCGTAAGCAAGTGCGGCAATTGCCTGAGCACCGCCGACTTTAAATATTCTGTCAACTCCTGCAATTTTAGCAGCAGCAAGAATTACGGGATTTACCTTTCCGTCTGCCATAGGAGGTGTGCAGATACATAGCTCCTTACAGCCTGCAATTTTGGCGGGTATTGCATCCATAAGAACAGTTGAAGGATATGCGGCAGTGCCGCCGGGAACGTAAAGACCGGCTTTTTCAATGGGAATTACCTTCTGACCGATTACAACTCCGCATTTATCAGTATCTATAACAAAGCTGTTTCTTTTCTGAGCAGAATGGAATTCTCTTATGTTGACAGCAGCCTTTTCAAGAATTCTGATAAATTCAGGCTCTACTGTGTTTATTGCTTCATTTATCTCATCTTCACTCACTTCAAGAGAAGAGAGCCTTGCTTTATCAAATTTTTCACAATATTCATATAAAGCCTTATCACCGTTTTGCTTTACATTTTCTATAATTCCGGAAACTATTTCACTTACATCACCCGTAGGATCAGCTCTGTCAAATATTTCATTACTGTTAAGTTCAGAATATTCGTATATTTTAATCATTGTTTTTCCTCACATATTCATCCATTGAAAGCTTGATTTTATTAATTTCATTCATCTTAAAGCTGTAACTTGCCTTATTTGCAATCAGTCTTGCACTTATGGGAACTATTGTTTCAAAGGGAACAAGTCCGTTTTCAAGAAGTGTTTTTCCCGTTTCAACAATATCAACTATTACGTCTGAAAGTCCGAGAATGGGAGCAAGCTCTATTGAGCCGTTAAGGTGTATAATATCTATGTCACGGCAAAGACCTGAATAATACTTTGATGCGATATTTGAAAACTTAGTGGCAACCTTCAAGGTCTTTGACTTATCGTCACGGAATTTTTCAGGTGCGGCAACAGCCATACGGCAAATACCCATATTTAAATCAAGAAGCTCATAAACATCAGGCTCGTATTCAAGAAGTATGTCTTTACCGGCTACGCCGATATCAGCAACACCTCTCTCAACATAAATTGCAACATCAGAAGGCTTTACCCAAAAGTATCTTATTCCCTTTTCAGCGTTTTCAAAAGTGAGCTTTCTGTTATTTTCTTTGATAGAAGGACATTCATAGCCTGCTTTTTCAAAAATATCATAAACCTTTTCGCCAAGTCTTCCCTTGGGGAGAGCAACATTTATAAAATCCATTATTCACACTCCCTTCCGATGATTCGTCTGTATCTGATATCAGCGGGAACCTGAGAAAGCACAAGCACACGCTCTCCTTTTGCCTTCAGTTTTTCAACCGTTGCAAAAATTTCCGCAGGATTATCTCCTTCACCTTTGATCAAAACCGTATCAACATCATATTCACAAGGTGTTATCTTAAATCTTTCAAAATTATCAAGATAAACAGCAAAGCCTACGGCACCTGCCTGACTTCCCAGTTTTCTGAGAAGCTTATCATACTGACCGCCTGAAAGAACACTTGAAGGTATTCCGTTTATGTATCCCTTGAATACAATACCGCTGTAATATCCGCTTTCTCCTGAAAGAGAGAAGTTAATTATAATATGCTTTTCAAAAGCCTCATTACATACACTATTGAGAATATTTATAAACTCATTCAGACAATTCTTTGCCTCTGCTGAAACAGCATAATCTGAGCAGGCTTCAAAAAACTTATCAACTGACGTGTAATTTTCTATCAGAATTTCAGCCAATCTGAACTGTTTTTCACTGATTTCACCCTTTTTCAGAAGCTCATAGAACTGACCTGAATTCTTTATTTTTATACACTGAATAAAAATTTCCTTAACAGTTTCAGAGAAACAGGCATCCTCTATAAGCTGTTCCAAAAGACCGGCGTGAGATATTTCAAGAGTAAATCTGTCATCGGTCAGTTTTAGACTTTCAAGAGCAAGATAAACAACTTCGGTAATTTCATAAATTCCGATATCTCCGATGCATTCAAGTCCGGTCTGCATAATTTCCTTAAATTTTCCCGTACCGCCCGACACACGATATACGTTTTCATTATAATACATTTTATGAATACCGTTTACATCTTTGCCGAAATTGTTTATAATTGAGAGAGTAACGTCGGGCTTCAGAGCAAGAAGCTTTCCGTTTGTATCGGTAAAGGTTATTATTCTGTCTGAAATAAGAAAATCCTTATTCTTTACATACAAATCATATTCTTCAAACTTGCTCATTTTGTACTGAGTATATCCGAAGCCGGAATATAACTCTCTCAGTCTATATACTGCAAGCTCTTCATTTTTCAGAAGTTTTTCATCAATCATTTTTATCGTCCCCATATATTCTTGTAAGAGCAGTCTTATATCCGCCGTCACCGTATTTTATACACTTGCCTACACGGCAGATTGTTGCCGTACTCACTCCGATTTCTTTACTGATATCGTTATAATTTTTTCCGTCAAGCAAACATTTTGCAACATCAAGTCGCTGTACCAGAGATTCAAGCTCCTGAATTGTGCACAAATCACTGAAAAATGCCTCACATTCCGCTAAACTCTCAAGAGAAAGCACAGCATTATATAAAATTCTGGCATGATGGGCAAAATCTTTATTCATAGTTTTTCACACTCACTAATAAAATTTTTATCATTTTAGCATACTAAAGTGCTAAAGTCAACACATATTTTCATTATTGATTTTAATATTAAATATTATTTGAATTGAGGTTAGTATGGACAATTTTTTTCTTGCACATATAAAGGATTTATCAGACAGAGCATCTGACAAAAGCATTTTTACTTTCACCAATTTTCTCAACGAGGAAGAACAGAATAAAATTCTTTCGGAAAAGAAAAATCTGAACAAAATAACAGTATTCGGAGGCTGTGAAGGCACTCAGAGAAACATAATCCGCTTCGGTGATGAAGATGAGCTTTATTATTCAGAAAACTTTCCTGTTGTCTGCATCAAGGCTTCTCCTCTGAATAAAAAATTCTCTGATGAACTGACACACCGAGATTGTCTTGGTGCACTTATGAATTTATCAATCGAAAGAGAGTATATCGGTGATATTGTAATAAAGGATAACATACCGTATTTTTTTGTTATCAGAAAAATGTCGTCGTTTATATGCGAAAATCTTACAAAAATCAAGCATACAGACGTAAGATGCAGTGAATGTGAATTTGACAGTGACTCTGCATTATTTAAAACAGAAGCAATGCAGCTTATTTCCTCCTCATTAAGAGCTGACTGTGTTGTTTGCAGTGTATTTAATTTATCAAGAAGTCAGGCTGAAATGCTGTTTTCTGCTAAGAAAATATTCATTAATTCGGTTCAATGTGAAAATACGTCAAAACAGCTTAAAGAAAATGACACAGTATCGGTAAGAGGTTACGGCAAATTTATATTTGACAAAATAATTTCCGAAACCAAGAAAGGCAGATTAAGATTAAATATAAAAATATACCGATAATTATACTACAATATCAAGAAACATCATAAGTGCAAATGAAAGTGCAAAAATCAATAGATTTTGTCCGGATTTATCATTATCACAAAAGCCTGAGGAAAGCTCCTTCAACACCGTATATATCATAGCACCTGCAGCAAAGCACAGGGAAAAAGGAAGAATATTATCAACAAATGCTGCAATTATCAACGAAACACAAGAAGCTGACAGTTCCGCTACCCCTGAAATTACACCGGGAATAAAGGAATTAATTTTCTTTTTTCCTCTTGCATGCTTTGTAAGAGAAATAATTGCTCCTTCGGGGATATTCTGAAGGGCAATAGCAACAGACAAAGCCATAGCCGAAGAAATCTCCGAATTATTGCTTATACTGCCAAGACATGAATACACTACACCCAATGCCATTCCTTCGGGAATATTGTGAAGGGTTACAACAAAGAACAAAAGGCCTTCTGAGTGCTGAGTCTTTCCTTCTGTTATACATTTTGTAAGTTTATCAACAACGATAAACAGAGAAATGCCTATAAAAACAGCAAATACACAAAAAAATTTACTGAGCGATCCCGACTTTTCTGCATTTTCCAATGCGGGATTAATCAGACTGAAAAAGGATGCAGCAATCATAATACCTGCCGCAAAGCTGTCAAAATACGAAAGTATATTGTATGCTGAAATCCGTCTTATAAAAAAAACAAGACTGCTTCCTAAGCAAGTTCCGATAAACGGCACTAAAATTCCCAAGAATATTATTAAAATCAAAACAATCACCTCCGATAAATATTCTCAATTCATAATATCGGATTATGTGATTTTGTTGATTTTGACATCACAAAACGGCTGACGCATTATGTCAGCCGTTTACTAATTCAAATAAAGGGTTCAATTCTGCTCATACATAGATTTTAATTTCTTTGCAATTTTATAAACGTCACCGCAACCAAGCGTTATAACAAGATCTCCTTCAGAAACGTTCTCATAAAGATACTGTGCTATAGTATCAAAGCTGTCAAACCATACAGAATCAGGGATTTTCTCTGCAAGCTGTTCTGTGTGGATATCATAGGTATTGACTTCTCTTGAGCCCATAATCTCAGTCAGAACAACCTTATCTGCAATTTTAAGAACATCTGCAAAATCATCAAGAAGCATATATGTTCTTGAAAAGGTAAAAGGCTGAAAAACTGCCCATACATTTTTATATTCCATTTTTGATGCGGCTTCAAGGGTTACCTTCAGTTCTGCAGGATGATGGGCGTAATCATCAGCAATGGTAATACCGTTATTTTCATACAGAACCTCAAAACGGCGACCAGCTCCGCCAAAAGAAGCTATTGCTTGTGTTGCTTTCAATACATCGGCGCCGAAATATTCGGCTGTTGCAATAGCAGCAAGAGCATTAAGTATATTATGCTCACCGGGAACTGAAAGACATACCTTTCCTTTGTTTTCTCCTCTGTAAATGAGGTCAAAGCAAGGAAAAGCACCGCGGTTAAATGAAATATTTTCAGCAGACCAATCATTTTCAGAAGAAAGACCGAAAGAAATAAGCTTCTTTTCTCCTGCGGCCTCTACAGCTTTAAGAGTCTTTTCATCGTCACCGTTATAAATTATTGTATCTCTTGCAAGAAACGCAAATTTACCGAAGGATGCAATAAGATTATCCATAGTCTTAAAAAATTCAAGATGATCGGCATCAACATTCAGAATTACAGCAACACTGGGAGAAAGATCAAGGAATGTGTTGGCAAATTCACAGGCTTCACATACCAGTAAATCCTCTGTTCCCACAATACCGTTTGTGCCTGTAAGGGGTAATTTACCGCCGATAACAGCAGAAGTATCAATTCCGCATTTAATAAGAATATGTGTAAGCATTGACGTAACTGTTGTTTTTCCGTGAGTTCCGCAGACGCCTACACAGTTGCCGAATTTTCTCGTAATTGCGCCGAAAAGCTTCGAGCGTTCAAATGTCGGAACACCCATTTCACGTGCGGCAACAAGCTCGGGATTATCAGGAAGAAGGGCGGCAGTAAAAACGACCATTTCCGCATCACCGATATTTTCAGCCTTCTGTCCGAGAACGACGGGAATTCCGAGATTTCTTATTCTCTGAAGTGTATCAGTTTCATTATTGTCAGAGCCTGAAAGAGCATAGCCTTTTGAATGTAAAATTTCGGCGAGAGGACACATACCTGCTCCGCCTATACCGATAAAATGAATTCTTTTAACGGTTTCGAGTAATTTATCTATATCGAACAAAGCTTTCACCTTTTCTTATAAATTTCCTTTAACTTATATATAATATTAATATTCCCTAAAATTGTCAATATGTCAGAACAAATATAAAAATGTTATAAAAAATTTTTAATATTAATACCGAATAAACTACTTGATTAATTACGGTACGTGATACATAATATCACTTATAAACTGTCGAAAATGAGGAAATATTATGAATTTTAAACTTAACGATTTTTCTGTAAAGCTTATCTGTGAAAACGGACTTAATGATGCTGTAACAGAAACTGTCACAACAGAAAACGGATTTGATCTATACTTAACGGCACTTAATGACAAGCCGGAATTTATTGAGCTTCACTGGACTGCCCCTGAAAATGATGAGATTTTTGTTCTCGGCGATGCCTGGGAAAGAAGCTACGGTGAACTGGAATTCAGAAAACTTTCTGATAATGACAGATATATGCCCTGGTATTTTATTGCCACCGACAAGAAAACAAGCTTTTGTTTTGGCGTAAAAACAGGAACAAATTCCTTTGTAAGCTTCCGTTACGATAAAAACGGAATAACTGCACTTGTTGACGTAAGAAACGGCGGAAGCGGTGTGCATCTTAACGGACGAAAGCTTCTTGCGGCATCTTTTATTTATGAAGAATACGTAACAGCCGATATAATGGCAAATCTTCATATTTTCTGCAAAAAAATGTGTCCCTCTCCCCGTCTTCCCAAGGAAAAGATCTACGGCGGCAACAACTGGTATTACGCTTATGGCGACAGCTGCTACGAACAGATTATTTCAGATGCCCGTCTTCAGGCAGTTCTTGCAGAGGGTATTGATAACAAGCCCTTTGAGGTTGTAGATGACTGCTGGTCAGTTAATGATACGGAAGGTCCTTGGCATCCCAACGAAAAATTCGGTGATATGAAAAATCTCGCAACCGAAATAAAGGAAATGGGAGTTCGTCCGGGTATATGGCTTCGTCCTCTTCACAACAAAGATGAAGCAATAAGCGGTGAAATGAGAATTCTCCGTGAAGATGAAAGATTGTATCTTGATCCCACACATCCCGACACACAGGCATATTTAAGAGAAGATATCAGAAGAATTAAAGATTGGGGATATGAGCTTATTAAGCACGACTTCTCTACAGTTGATTTATTCGGTGATTACGGAGCAAGTCTTACAGCCACTATTACAAACATAAAAAACTGGCATTTTTACGATAAAACAAAGACTAATGCTGAAATTGTTCTCGATTTTTATAACCTTCTCAGAGAAGAAGCAGGTGAAATGCTCATAATCGGTTGCAATACGGTTTCTCACCTTGGTGCAGGCATATTTGAGATTTCAAGAACAGGTGATGATACAAGTGCAAGAGAATGGGAAAGAACACCAAAATACGGCGTAAACACACTTGCATTCCGTATTCCTCAGAATGAAGCCTTTTATATGGTAGATGCTGACTGTGTCGGTATTCTCAACGACCTTACCCCTTGGGCGAAAAACCGTCAGTGGCTTCAGCTTCTGTCATACTCAAATTCTCCCCTCTTTGTTTCTTGCACTGATGAAATTCCCGATAATTGCAAGGAAGACTTAAAGATGGCTTATAAGGTTTTCAACGAGGAAAAGCCACACGAATTTGAAGCAATTGATATTTACGAAAATAAAATACCGTCAAAATGGAAATTAGACGGCAAAATTGTGGAATACGACTGGCAATAACAAAGTAAACACATTATAAATCTGACTTATTTTTTGATAAAGTTCATATTGACATAAATTTATAATAGTGATATAATATTTGAGTTAAAAACTATGACGGAATTACGGTTATTGTGAAACTTCAAGAGAGGCAGCGGTTGGTGTGAGTTGTCAGGGAAGCAATTATCGGTCTCACTCCTGAGTTTATTTTCTGAACACCGTCGAGAAAACGGCTTATAGGAAAATACGGTTCTCACCGTTACAGAGTAAGAGAGGTCAGAATATCTGACAAACAGGGTGGTACCGCGGATAAAATTCGTCCCTGAGGAAGAAAAAATTCCTCAGGGAATTTTTAATGTAATAAGTAAAAGTGTATAGTGAAAAAGTAGCCTGTCGGAAGGGCTTCGCCCTTATAAATTCAAGTCGCTTTGCAGCTTCATACAGAATAACTCTTCACTATTACCTCTTACCTATTACCTCAAATCATCGGAGGTGTTTTTATGAATTATGATTTTAAGAATACTGAACTCAAATGGCAGCAGAAATGGGAAGACACAGGTGTTTTCCACGCTGTTGACGGTTCGGATAAGAAAAAGTTCTACGCACTCGTAGAATTCCCCTACCCCAGCGGTGCAGGTATGCACGTCGGTCACATCAAGGCTTATTCAGGTCTTGAAGTAGTATCAAGAAAAAGAAGAATGGAAGGCTACAACGTACTTTTCCCCATCGGATTTGATGCATACGGTCTTCCCACGGAAAATTATGCTATAAAAACAGGTATCCATCCCAGAAAAGTTACTGATATGAATATCGAAAAGTTCTCAAGTCAGCTTAAAAGAGTAGGCTTCTCTTTTGATTGGAACAGAGTTGTTGATACCACTGAAGAAGGCTACTACAAGTGGACACAGTGGATTTTCCTTAAAATGTTTGAAAACGGTCTTGCTTTCAGAGATAAGACTCTTGTAAACTACTGTCCTTCCTGTAAGGTCGTTCTTTCAAACGAAGACTCACAGGGCGGCAAATGCGATATCTGTCACAGTGATATCGTTCAGAAATCAAAGGACGTATGGTATCTTCGCATAACAGAATATGCCGACAAGCTTCTTCAGGGACTTGATACTGTTAACTATCTTCCCAACGTAAGACTTCAGCAGGAAAACTGGATCGGTAAATCAACAGGTGCTTTCGTTAATTTCTCAGTTAAGGACACCGATGAAACACTCAGAATTTACACAACCCGTCCCGACACTCTTTTCGGCGTTACGTTTATGGTAATGGCACCCGAACATCCTATGCTTGATAAGTACAAGGAAAAGATTACTAACTTCGATGAGGTTGAAGCATACAGAACAGAATGTGCAAAGAAGACTGAATTTGAAAGAACTCAGCTTGTGAAGGAAAAAACAGGCGTTAAGCTTTCAGGCTTCTCTGCTATTAATCCTGTGAATAACAAAGAAATTCCGATTTTCATTTCAGACTACGTTATGATGGGTTACGGCACAGGTGCAATTATGGCTGTTCCCGCACACGATCAGCGTGACTGGGAATTTGCCACAAAATTCGGTATCGATATCATTGAAGTTATCAAGGGCGGCGATATCACCAAGGAAGCTTATGCCGGTGACGGTGAAATGGTAAATTCCGAGTTCCTTAACGGTCTTACCGATAAAAAATCTTCAATTGCAAAGATGCTTGAAGCACTCAAAGAAAAGGGTATCGGTGAAGCAGGCGTTCAGTTCAAGATGAAGGACTGGGCATTCAACCGTCAGAGATATTGGGGTGAACCCATTCCCATTGTTCATTGTGACAAGTGCGGTATGGTTGCCGTTCCCTATGAAGAACTCCCCTTACGTCTTCCCACGGTTGAAAACTTCGAGCCCGGAACAGACGGAGAAAGCCCTCTTGCAAAAATTGAAGAATACGTAAACTGCACTTGCCCCAAGTGCGGCGGCAAAGCAAAGCGTGAAACAGATACAATGCCTCAGTGGGCAGGTTCTTCCTGGTATTTCCTCAGATATATAGATCCCAAGAATGAAAACTGTTTTGCTGATAAGGATAAGCTGGCTTATTGGGGACAGGTTGACTGGTATAACGGCGGTATGGAGCACGTTACACGTCATATGATTTATTCACGTTTCTGGCATAAATTCCTCTATGATCTCGGAGAGGTTCCCTTTGATGAGCCTTATGCAAAGAGAACTGCACAGGGACTTATCTTAGGACCTGACGGTGAGAAAATGTCAAAGTCCAAGGGTAACGTTGTTGATCCCAATGACGTAGTTGACATTTACGGTGCAGACGTTCTCAGAAGCTACGTGCTCTTTATGGGTGACTATGAAAAAGCTGCTCCCTGGTCACAGAACTCTCTCAAGGGCTGTAAGAGATTTATTGACAGAGTATGGAACCTTCAGGAAATCGTAACTGAGGGCGATGAATATTCAAAAAAGCTCGAAACCTCCTTCCATAAAACAATAAAGAAGGTTTCAGAGGACATTGAAAACCTCAAATATAATACGGCAATTGCCGCACTTATGACTCTTATAAACGAGATTTACGATGCCGGTGCCGTTACAAAGAAGGAACTCAAAACTTTCATTACTCTTCTCAATCCCTTTGCTCCTCACGTTACAGAAGAAATCAATGAGGCTCAGGGCTTCGGCGGTATGCTTGCAGACGGTCAGTGGCCCGCTTACGATGAAGCAAAATGTATTGACGATGAAATTGAAATTGCAGTTCAGGTAAACGGTAAAATCAAGGCAAGAATTATGGTTGCTACCGAAATTTCTCAGGAAGATGCTGTTGCAGCGGCAAAGGAAGACGCTGATGTAAAGGCGGCTATTGAAGGAAAGACTATTATCAAAGAACTTTACGTTAAGGGCAGACTTGTTAATATCGTTGTAAAGTAATATAAATTTCCCCTCAGATTTTTTCTGAGGGGATCATTTTTTGTCAGCTATTTTATTCCGGTTTCGTCATTTCTGAAATAGCCGAATTTTATTGCAGAGCTTCCGTATTTTTTTCTTATACCATCAAGTGTATTTTCAATTTTCTCCTGTTTTTCATGAGAATTGTCGTTAAGTCTGAATAAATCAAGCTGACCGTAATCCTCATTCTCATTAATAAGTCCTGCTGCTGTGACACTGAGAAGTCTTACAGGCTGAGTCATACTCCAGTTGCCGACAATAAGTTTCATTGCAACATCCGTTATTTCCCTCTGAAGATTAGTGGCATCAGCAAGCGTAGTCTGTCTTTGCATGGTTCTGAAGTCACTATCCTTTATTGTTACCTGAACTACAGTACACTTCTTCCCTTCCTTTCGCAATCTGCCGGCAACACTGTCAGATAAAAAGGATATGCCTGATTTAATCTCCTCATAACCTGCAAGGTCTCGGCGGAAGGTCATCGCATTCCCGACGGATTTGGCTTCCTGCTTGTCGTAATATGATGCAACGGGAGAAAGATCAATACCGTTTGCATTATCCCATAACGCAATACCGTGCTTACCGAGGATTTTAACTATCCTGTCCCTGTCGTATAAAGCAAGGTCGCCAATTGTATTTATTCCCATCATACGAAGTCTTTCGACAGTTTTCTTCCCTGCAAGAAACAAATCTGAAATATCTGCAGAATGAAAAATTTCAGGCATATTTTCCCTCATAATAACAGTTGTTGCATCGGGCTTTTTATAATCACTGCCGAATTTTGCAATTACTTTACAGAAGCTTACGCCAACAGAAATAGTGATGCCGATTTCAGTCTTAATTCTTTCTCGGATTTCATCTGCAAGTTTTTTCTTATCATTACCGAACAGATGCAAGGAATTTGTTACGTCAAGATATGATTCATCAATGCTTGCTTTTTCTACGAGATCGGTATATTCAAGATAAATAAGATTTATCCTTTCACATATTTCCCTGTAAAAATCGTGATGAGCAAGAACACAAACAAGCTCAGGACACTTTCGTTTTGCAAAACCAATGGGTTCAGCAGTATTTATACCGTACTTTTTTGCCAGCTGATTTTTTGCAAGAATTATTCCGTGTCTGCTATCAGGATCACCGGTAACTGCCATAGGAACGTCTTTCAACGAAGGCTGAAGCAATTCCTCACAGGAGGCATAAAAGGAATTACAGTCACAGTGAAATATTATTCTGTTTTCCATATTTAACCTCCTTATTTTTTTACATTTTACACAAATATCGTTTTTTTCACAAGGTATTTTGCAAAAAAAACGGATACATATCTTAAATTACTCGACATTTTTTTTATTATTGTCCACAAACCGACAAAATAAACAAATAATACACTCTTAGTTATTAATATTTTAACATTTTTGTCTTGCATTGAATTTTATATGGTGTTATTATATAAATAATACTGAAGTAAATTCAGAACAATTATGTTTGGAGGAATAGAAATATGCTTAATATCAACACCTCGTTATGTAAAGGTTGTTCTTATTGCATCAAGTTCTGTCCCAAGAAAATTCTTGAGCTTGGAACAGAAAGAAACAAGCACGGTCACTTCTTCCCTTTGGTAACAAATGCAGATGATTGTATCTCCTGTGCAATCTGTGCAACGATCTGTCCTGAGGGAGCAATAGAACTTACAAAGGAGGAAACGAATAATGGCTAAGGTTCTTATGAAAGGCTGTGAAGCTATCGCAGAAGCTGCTGTAAGAGCAGGCTGCCGTTTCTTTGCAGGTTATCCCATTACTCCTCAGAATGAAATTCCTGAATATCTCTCATGGAGATTGCCTGAAGTAGGCGGTGCTTTTGTTCAGGGCGAAAGTGAAGTAGCATCCATTAATATGGTATACGGTGCGGCCGCTACAGGTAAAAGAGCTCTTACAAGCTCATCAGGTCCGGGTATCAGTCTTAAGGCTGAGGGTATATCTTATCTGGCTTCGGCACAGCTTCCCGCAGTTATTGTAAACATATCCAGAGGCGGTCCCGGCCTCGGCTCAATTCAGCCTGCCCAGTCTGACTATCTTCAGGCTACCAAGGCTCTCGGTCACGGCGGCTTCAGAGCTATGGTATTTGCTCCTGCTACTTTACAGGAGGCAGTTGACCTTACATATAACGCATGGGATTATGCTGAAAGATACAGAAATCCTGTTATGATTCTTATGGACGGCTGTCTCGGTGCTATTATGGAGGAAGTAGAGCTTCCCGAAATGAAGAACTCTAATCCCGAAGATATAGAGGACTGGTGCCTTGACAGAATTGGCGGCAGAACTGATTTTCATATGATTACTCCTATTCTTCCCGAGCCTGCACTTGAGCTTCTCAATAAGGGTAAGGCTATGCAGTACAAGATGTGGGAAATGCTTGATACCAAAGTAGAAGAGTTTATGCTGGAGGATGCTGAGTATGTTGTAGTAGCATACGGTATTGCAGCCAGAGTGGCAAAGGAGGCAATTCTGCGCCTGAGAGAAGAAGGCTACAAGGTAGGTATGGTCCGTCCCATTACACT
>JAZNSP010000014.1:0-92981 GCA_045591285.1 Acutalibacteraceae bacterium | reverse complement strand
CTGAGCTAATGGACCAAATATTAATTTTAAAAAATCCTACACATAAAAAAAGTGGCTGGGCTGGCAGGACTCGAACCTACGGAATGCCAGAGTCAAAGTCTGGTGCCTTACCGACTTGGCTACATCCCAACATCCCTCGGTAAAAAAGAATATGGCTGGGATGGTAGGACTCGAACCCACGAAATGCCGGAATCAGAATCCGGTGCCTTACCAACTTGGCGACATCCCAATATTGTCGGTGTGTGAAAGTATACCCCTGCGAGAGATAAAATATACGTGGGGTGGGTAATCGGAGTCGAACCGACGACCTCTAGAGCCACAATCTAGCGCTCTAACCAACTGAGCTATACCCACCATACAAGATGTGCTTATCGCACACTGCTTGACGTATTATATAGTAAAATTCCTCTTTTGTCAAGGGGAATTTTACAAAATATGCGGATTATTTTTTTACTTCTTTGACCATGTCGAAGGAGAAAAGCATAACAGCAAGGGTAATATCTCAAGTCTGCCGAGAAGCATAGCGGCACTCAAAACAAGCTTTGAAAATACTGAAAACCCTGAAAGACTTGAAGTTAATCCTATTTCACCGAAAACTGGGCCTATATTGTTAAAGCTGGAAGCTGCGGCGGTAAAATTGGTTTCAATATCATATTTATCAAAGCTCAGAAGAAGGAATACCGCAAGAAAACAAAAAGCATATATAGTAAGATAAAGAGTCGTTGATGAAAGTGTCTGCTCATCAAGTCTTTTACCGTCAAGTTTAAGTGTTTTTACACTTCGCGGATGCAGAAGTCTGTTCAGCTCTCTTTTTATACCCTTTCCGAGAATTATTATTCTTGACACCTTAATTCCGCCGGCTGTTGAACCTGCACAGCCGCCAATGAACATAAGAAGAATAAGAATTGTTTTTGAAAGCACGGGCCATGCATTAAAATCTGCCGTCGTGTAGCCTGTTGTTGTGAGAAAGGAAGAAACCTGAAATGCTGAAATTCTCAAGGAATCAAAAATACTGCCGCAATCACTGTTTATATTAATTGTTATTGCAATACATGCAGCAACTGCAATTCCGACATACAGCCACAGCTCAGTGCTCTTCACGACAGACTTAAACCGCCTAAGAAGAACAAGATAATACAAATTGAAATTTATGCCGAAAATAAACATAAATACAGTAATAACCCATTGAATAGCAGCAGAGTATCCTTCTATGGAATCCCCTTTTATACCGAAGCCGCCCGTTCCTGCCGTGCCAAAGGCATGAACCACTGCATCAAAAAACGGCATATCACATAAAACCAAAGCTACTATTTCAATAAGTGTTAGGGTTATATAAAGAATATAAAGGATCTTCGCTGTTTCTCTTGCTTTAGGAACCAGTTTATCCACAATAGGCCCCGGCATTTCAGCTCTCATTATGTGAATAGATCTGTCAGGTACCCCTGCCGACAAAGCAAGAACGAACACAAGAACACCCATTCCGCCTATCCAATGAGTAAAACTGCGCCAGAAAAGCATACCTTTGCTTAATGCTTCAACATTATTAAGAATGGAGGCACCTGTGGTTGTAAAACCGCTTATTGTTTCAAAAAGAGCATCTATGTATGACGGAATTTCTCTTGAGATAAAAAACGGCAGAGCACCTATAACAGACATAAGAATCCATGCAAGGGAAACTGTTACAAAGCCTTCCTTTGCATAAATAACCTTATTTTCGGGTTTACATAAAAATGTGAGAGGTAATGCAATAAGCACAGCCGCAGCAATCGTTATACCGAATGCGACAACAGTTGCGTCTGAAAAATACACACTCACAATCAGAGGTAAAAGTAAAAGTCCTGCTTCAACCCATACTATCTTACCCAATGTATTGAGAACCATTTTTTTGTTCATGGGAAAAATCCTGTCCTTATTTGAGAATATCAGAAAGGTCATCAAGTCTTTTCTGTCCTGCTATGACAATAACCTTATCTCCTGATTTTATCACGTCGTCACCGGAAGGGATAATTGCCGTTCTTCCTCTTATAATACCGGCAATAAGAATCTGCGGCTTCAGTGACATTTTCTTCAGAGGGATATCAACTCCCACGAAATCGTTTTTAACGGTAAATTCAAGAGCCTCAATATTTGAGTCCATAAGCTTATACAGAGTTTCAACCTTACTTCCCATTGAGTTTTTAAGTGCTCTTGCATATTGCGTGAGAACGTCTGCGATGATTTTTTTCGGTGAAATTACACAGTCAAGTCCCATATCATCGGCAATAAGCTTCAATTCCTCACGGTTTACCTTTGCAATAACCTTGGGAACACCTTTTCTTGCGGCATAATAAGAAATGAGAATATTTTCCTCATCAATTCCCGTAAGGGCAACAAATGCATCTGTTCTTGAAATACCTTCCTCTTCAAGAATTTCCTGCTGAGTTCCGTCTGCATGGATAACGGATACTTCGGGAAGCAATTCACTTATTTCCTCACATCTTTCAAGATTCTGCTCTATTATCTTTACGTTGTTTCCTGCATTTATAAGTCTTTTAGCAAGATAAAATGCCGTTCTGCTGCCGCCTAAAATAATGACGTTCTTTGCCTGCTTCTGCATAAGATTAAGCTCTTTGAGAAGCTTCAGTATTTCAGTCTGGTTTGCGGTAAGACCGATTTTATCTCCGCCCTGAAGTGTGAAATTACCTGAGGGAATAAACACCTTACCGTCACGCTGTACGGCACAGACAAGAAATTTCGCCTTATATTTTTCTCTCATTTCACTGAGTGTCATTCCGTGCAGTCTGCTGTCAGGCTTTAATCTCAGCTCAATCATTTCAAAGTTACCGCTGGAAAATGCTTCTATTTTAACGGCAGAGGGCATTTTGAGAATATTATAAAATTCCTTTGCGGCTCTGTATTCGGGATTAATAGGCATTGAAAGAGAAAGCGTCTGCTTTACAAAGCTGAGAGATTTATCATTGTAGTCAGTTTTTCTTATTCTTGCAACGGTATGCTCTGCACCCATATTCTTTGCAAAGAAGCAGCTGAGCATATTAAGCTCGTCTGAATTTGTAACGGCAATAAAAAGATCGGATTTACCTGCTTCTGCCTCAATAAGAGTGTCCGAATCCGCACCGTTTCCGCAGACACACATTACATCATAAATATTATTGATTTCTTCAAGAACCTTCCTGTTTGTGTCAATAACAACAATATCATGATCCTCATCACAAAGGCTTTCTATAAGGGCTGTTCCGATTTTTCCACAGCCTACTACAATAATTCTCATATCTGAAGTCCCCTTTCGGTTGAAGGTATTATACACCATTAATTTTAATATTGCTACACTTTTTTATATAATTTAGTTTGACAATATATACAATTTACTCCTATAATAATTATAAAATCTGACTTCAGAGAGTCATAATTCAACAAGGAGGGACAATAAAAATGAAGGATTACAAAAATCCTTTTATCCCTGAAAGAGCCGATCCGTTTATAACTAAAGGCCCCGACGGCATCTACTATTTCACAGCGTCGTATCCTGCTTATGATGATGAGCTTCACGGCTATGACAGAATTATACTTCGCAAATCCGATACAGTAAACGGACTTGCCGATGCAAAAGAGCTTTGCATATGGAAAGCTCATAAAAGCGGTGTTATGTCAAGACATATATGGGCACCCGAAATGCATTTTATCGGCGGGAAATGGTATATTTTCTTTGCAGCCGCCACAAGTGAAGACAAGTGGAATATAAAGCCTTATGTGCTTCGCTGTCAGGGAGAAAACCCTTACTGTGAGGACTGGGAGGAAATGGGAGTTGTGGAAAGAACCAACGACGATGAACTGTCCTTCAGATGCTTCTCTCTTGATATGACATATTTTGAGCACAACGGTAAGCATTATCTTATATGGGCACAGATTGAAGGCAATTCTTCTCTTTTTATGGCTGAAACCTTTGAAGAAGCACCCTGGAAGCTTAAAACAAAGCCTATATTACTTTCAAAACCCGAATATGATTGGGAAAAGGTTGTTTATCAGGTAAATGAAGGTGCGGCAGTGCTGAAAACGGAAAAGAAAATTTACATCTTCTTTTCAGCCTCGGGAACGGGTGCGGAATACTGCATTGGAAGACTGGAAGCAGATATTAAAGACGAGCTTATGAATAAGGACGTGTGGACAAAATTGCCCTTGCCTGTTTTACAGACCTCCGATCTCTCAGGTGAAGCCGGTCCCGGACATAACAGCTTCGTTACAGATGAAGACGGTAACCTGCTTCTCATTTATCACGCCCGTCCGTCTTCTCATCTTGAAAAGAAATGCGGAACCTACAATGAAGAATCTTTATACGATCCCTGCCGTCACACAAGAATAAGAAAAGTTAGTTTTGACAACAACGGCAACCCCGTGTTGAAATAAAAGGAGAATAGTTATGATTAAAGAATTATGGAACACAAATCCCCCTGCACTTTTTGCGGTTATCTGCCTTATAGGCTATTTCTGGGGAATGGCAATTGTTTTTATTGCTAATCCCTTAAAGAATGCAGAAAGCTTTTCCGTAAAGCCCGTTGACAATGCCGGAAAAACCGAAATCAGAGTTTATTACGGCGGAATTTCCTTTGCTCTCGGACTTTTCCTTCTTTACCTTACAGTAGCCTTAGGTACTGCCTATCATTCACTTATCGGCGGTGTGATTTTTGCAACAACCGTATTTGTTACAAGAACAATTTTCCTCTTTGTTGATAAGGGCTGGAAATGTCCTTACACAAAGCTTGCAATTCCTGCAGAGGGCGCTTTCGTTATTGCATTATGGACCTGCTTCTTCCTTGCAGGTAAGTATATCTGATTATGAAAAATCTTTATTTTGTTGCACATCAGGATGATGAGCTTCTGAACACGGGAGTGCTTATTACAAAGGAAGCCTCAGAAAATCCCAACGATACTTATGTAATTCTCTGCACCGACGGCGGTGCATCAGGAGTTATAAACGTGCTTAATAATAATGAAAGCTGTTGGCTTCACGAAGGAATACATCAGTATAGCCTTTCGAGAGAAGAGTTTTCTTATGCACGTGACAGAGAATTTTCAGAGTCCTGTGCTCTTCTCGGTGTAAGATCTGAAAATGCGGTTATACATAGCTTCAGAGGAAAAGACGGAAGTCTTTCCGAAAAAGAAGCTGAGAATATTATCCTTGATATATTAGCTTTATTTCCCAACGAAAAGGAATTCAACATAAGAGCTGTTTCCCCTTATTTTTACGGCAGGCAGAATAATGACCATAAATCCATTGGTATAGTCTGTGAAAGGCTTTTCAATGAAGGACTTTTCAGTGAGCTTATTCTTGTAAGGGACAGCTGCTTTGAGGGAAATTGCAGGGAAATTTTCCCCGACATAAGCTGGGAGGAAATAAGAGCTGACAAAACAGCCTTTGAGAAAATCAGTGCTGCCGCAGAATGCTACGGCAAATGGGAGCCCGATAAAAAGAGATATGCTGTCGGTTGGCATTCCGTAAAGGATGAATTTGAGGATATAGTAAAAAATCCCGTTGTAATATTTGAAAGACTTGTTAAAGTATAAAAAAAGTGTGCAGACCGTAAAATCTGTACACTTTTTATTTTCAATGAAAACTTATTTATTTTCGAGATAGCTTAAAGGACAGGGGAAATACAGTTCATTGTTTGTCATATAAGCTACTGCAAATGTGGGAACGTCAACGTTTTTGAGAACCTCGCCGTTTTCAATAAATGACTCTGCACCGTAAACAAAGCAAGGAACATTCACACCTGAATGGCTACCTGTTGTCCAAGCATAAGTGCCGTCGTCCTGAAGCGTAACAGAGCCTGTTTCGTGGTCAGCAGTTACAATAACGAGAGTATTTCCGTCTTTTTCTGCAAAATCAAGAACTGCACCGATAGCCTTGTCAAATTCAAGAACGGCTGTCATAGCGCCTTCTCCGTCCTGACTGTGTGAACGCTTGTCAATATGTGCGCCCTCAAGCATCATAAAGAAGCCGTCTTCATCCTTGCTGAGAATTTCAATTGCTTCAACAGCAAGCTCTGAAAGAGTGGGATTATCTCCGTCCTCTTCACCGGTCCATAATGTATCAACATCAAACTGACCGATAGACTTCTCGCACTCTGTAAGAGCCTGAACCTCACTTAACGTGCTTACATAAGCCTTACCGTTTTCGGCACAAGCCTCTTCAGTTACAATATCAGCGGCAGCGCCCCAGATAAGATCGATATCGGAAACAACCTGCTGAGCAAAAATATCCTCTGCAAGATCTCTGTCCTTAACATGAGCTGAGAAAGAAGCAGGTGTAGCACCCATAATAGAGTCAGATGTAACAACACCTGTTGCCTTACCGTACTTCATAGCAACCTCTGTTATTGAAGCGGGAACAGCAATTGCGCCCAAAGGATCGGTAGGATATACACCTACGTAGCCGTTCATTGTTCTTGTACCCACTGCAAGAGCAGTTCCGCCTGCTGCAGAGTCAGTAACATCATCATCAGCTGAACGAGTCTTCTGTTCACCGTAATATTCCATTCTGTTAAGCATCTGAAGCTCTACTCCGTAAACCTTTTCGGTTGAATAGAGATGATTGAAGCCCATACCGTCACCGATCATAATAATAACGTTCTTTACCTCTGCGGCTTCTTCTGCAGGTGCAGTAAAATTAAGACCGAAGGTGGTAGAGAAGGCTATAACAATTGACATAATCAAAACCACAATTTTTGCTAACATTAATAAAATCTCCTTTACGTTTTTATCAACCACATTTTAACAAAACGTTAATAATGTGTCAATGTTTTAATTAACGGAAAATAAATAAAATACTGTTTGTATTGATTTTTTTTGTTTCTTTTGATAGAATTACCTTCATAGCTTGTGAGGTAAATTTATGGAAAATTCACTTATAAAAAAACAACAGAACAAAGGCAGGTTTTATATACTTTCAACTGCTCTGCTGTGGGGACTTGCAGGTGTATGCGTCAAATCTATTCCTTGGAATTCCTTTTCAATTATGGCATCAAGATGCCTTATCGGAATTTTTATGTTTGCCGCAGTCAGAAAAAGCTTTAAACTCAAATTCAACAGATATACCCTTTTCGGCTCAGTTATGATGAGCATTACGGGTATTCTGTATATGATGTCTATTAAGCTTTCCACTGCCGCTACCGCAATTGTTCTTCAATATACGGCACCCATTTTCGTTTTTCTTTATTACGTAGTTTTCAGAAAAAGAAAGGCAAAATTTGCAGAAACTCTCATCGTAATCACGGTATTCGGAGGCTGTCTGCTGTCATTTATTGATGAGCTTGATGCAACAAAGCTTCTCGGAAACGTATTGGGACTTCTGTCGGGCGTTTCCTTTGCGGCTCAGATTATATGCTTCGGTGACAAAAGAGCTGACTCAAACGAGGGAATGTATCTCAGCAACATATTGAGCTTTATTTTTTGTGCACCGTTTATGTTTTTTGATAAAAATATGAGTTTTTCACCTGAAACTATATTCTGGGTTCTTATTTTAGGTATTTTTCAGTACGGACTTGCCAATATTTTTTATGCAAAAGGCTGTCAGCGGATAAATGAAATTGAAACCTCACTCATTCTCACCGTTGAACCCGTATTTAATCCGATACCTGTTTTTCTTGTAACAGGAGAATTTCCCGGACCGCTTGCAATTATAGGATTTTTCGCGGTTATTCTGGGAATTACGGCATATTCTCTGTTACCCGTACTGGAGAAGAAAAAAATACCTCATTGACACGTTAATAATAAAATCAGAAATTTTCTTAATAAAACGGAGGCAACAAAATGTTTATTACTGAGGACATAAAATACGTAGGCGTAAATGACCGTAAAATTGACCTTTTTGAAGGTCAGTATATCGTACCGAACGGAATGGCTTATAATTCCTACGTCATTCTTGATGAAAAGATTGCAGTAACGGATACTGTTGATGCAGATTTTACTCAGGAGTGGCTTACTAATATTGAAAAGGTGCTCTCAGGCAGAAAACCCGACTATCTCATTATTCAGCACATGGAACCCGACCATTCTGCAAATATCGTAAGCTTTCTTGATGCATATCCCGATGCTACAATCGTAGCTTCTCAGAAGGCATACAAAATGATGACAAATTTCTACGGCTTATCCTTCGGGGAAAATTCTGTGGTTGTAGGTGACGGTGACACACTTTCTCTTGGAAAGCATAATCTTACGTTTGTAACTGCACCTATGGTACATTGGCCTGAGGTTATCGTAACTTACGACAGCACTGACAAGGTGCTTTTCTCTGCAGACGGCTTCGGAAAATTCGGGGCTCTTGATGCGGATGAGGACTGGGCTTGTGAAGCAAGAAGATATTATTTCGGCATCGTGGGAAAATACGGTGTTCAGGTTCAGGCTCTTCTTAAAAAGGCTTCTTCTCTTGATATTGAAATCATCTGTCCTCTTCACGGCCCCGTGCTCAATGAAAATCTCGGATATTATCTCGGACTTTATAACACGTGGTCATCATATCAGCCTGAAGAGGAAGGTATTGTAATTGCATACACCTCTGTTTACGGCAACACAAAAAAGGCTGTTCTTGAGCTTGCAGACAGGCTTCAGAAGAAGGGCTGTCCTAAGGTGGTCGTTAATGACCTTGCAAGATGCGATATGGCAGAGGCTGTTGAAGATGCATTCAGATATTCTAAGATAGTTCTTGCAACAACCACTTATAACTCTGAAATATTCCCCTTTATGAGAGAATTCGTGCATCACCTCACTGAAAGAAATTTTTCAAACCGCACGGTAGGTCTTATTGAAAACGGAACGTGGGCTCCCCTTGCGGCTAAAATCATAAAGAATATGTTTGAAAAGAGCAAAAATCTTACATTCTGCGAAAACACCGTTTCAATTATGTCTGCTATGAACGAAAAAAATACAGAAGAAATTGAAGCACTTGCAAAAGAGCTTTGCAAATAAATGACACTAAAGCAGCGGAAAGCCGTAGAAATCGGTTTTCCGCTACTTTTAGTTGAAACAAGAATTTTTGCCATATCAACAAAAAACAGTTGATTTTTTTATAGTCTTGATATATAATAATTTGGTAAATATTCGCCGGTGTGATGGAATTGGCAGACGTGACGGACTCAAAATCCGTTGGTAGCAATACCGTGTGGGTTCGAGTCCCACCACCGGCACCAAAACAATATAATCCGAACCAGTTGTTCCCTGTTGGGAATGGGTTCGGATTTATTGTTTATTTCACAAGATATGACCAAACCTATTTTGCGAATGGTTGGAAGATACGCCCCGAATCAAAACCGAGAGGACCGAAAAGGAAGAAGCAGAAATAACAACGAGAGCTGCCGTGTCGGCAGCTCTCGCTTTCTTATGTAGTTTTAATTCAGCTTTCTTTGCAGCCTGTTCCGCTTGCCACTCGGCAAACTCCTTTTGGATTTCTTCATCCTCGTATGCTGCCCGAATATCATCGAACACGCAACGAGCAAAACGTTCAATTGCATACTGCGGAATATTTGTGTTGTTGATCAGCTTCTTCTTTCTACCCATAATTCTATATCTCCTATCAAAATTTATTTTCTAATAGGGATATAGTCAAAACGCCATCTGCTTGGCAGGGATTGCGGATGCAGAAAAACTGGGTGAAAATCGGGGAAATTTTCTACGTCTTTCGCCCTCTCATTTTGCTGATTTTTCATCGTCTATAATAGTGTTACAACTGAATAGGGACTCGTATTAGTATGTTAACAGGATTCAAGTTGAACACTTCACAGAGAACTTAAATAAATGACAATTGACTTAATAGCTGTGTTATTTGAGGTCGGTTGATATGCCAATAGTCAACCCGTGTCCTAATATAAAGAGCAAGCAGCACCTCTATAAACTGCTAGGGTAGGCTCCGCCGCAGTAAATCAGCCTCATGCCCTTGGCTGCACTTCCCACGCAGCCTGAATAGTGTGGTACACATGGTGTGTCAGCATGAAAAGGAAACAAAATCATGCAAATCCCCTTGAAATGGGGGAAGTTAAAGTTTTCGGTATCCATAAAGGTCGAACCCCGATTGACAAATCTATATGGCGGACTGGACTGTCATATAGTAGAGTTGCCACGGTTACCATGCCGACGCTCTCGGGTGCGATGGTCGTTTTGTGATAGGTATAAGCAATGCGACGGAGTAAGCAAAGCGAAAGCAGCAATCAGACGGACGATTGTAAAAAGGCTTACGCCATGCGTCGAGAGGCGTATGGGCAGTAGTGGGAAGCAAATCCTGTGTAAGTTGTTCGCCGCACAGAAATCGGCTAAAATAGACGCACAGGGGACGAGGCGCTCAAAGACCTTAGGTCTATTTTTTTGTACTGCTCTCTTGAAAAAATCAAGGGAGCAGTATGTCCAATATCCACAACTCAAGACCTTGGAATTGATGGTCAAGCAGCGGCTTGTCCATCTTTTTTTGACCCATATCCGTGTCCCACTATCGACCCACATAGCTGTCCCAACGCATAAAGAATGAGCAGGTGCGCTTCAATAGTCGCACCTGCTCATATTTTTTAACGATCTTCTCGTTCAAAATATTCTCGCTCTCGTTGTTTAGTTATGAAGTCAACAAAGAATTCCCAAATGGTTTTGCCACTTCTGGTGGTCTGCTGCTCCATCCAATCTTGCTGTTCACGAGCCTGCTGTTGCAGATCGGCAATTTCTGCTCTTGCGTTGGCTAGATTTACCTCTGCTGCTCGGGCGGCTATCTCGGCTGATGCGGCTCGCTCCTGCAGCTCTGCCACTCGGCGGCGTTGGTTAAGCTCTCGAGTCAACTTTGCACCAAGGTACTTCAAATCTTCCATAGCCTTGCGAATCCACGAGCTTGCGGCAGCTCGCTCCTTCAGCACGAGATAATCCGCTTCTGCCATCGTTACTTGGGCGGGAGTGGTTTGCTTGGTGATTGGGTTGGTTTTGGCTGGAGTGCGTTGCACCTCAATTTCCAATTCACCCCCATTGTAGGCTTCCATAACCGCTTGGGATAGAGATTTTTGTGCCTTTAATGTTTCATAGCTGTCTTGAAGCTCCTTATACTCCTGCTCTGTCTTGGCAATGCTCTGTGCCAGTTCGGCTTGTTGTTCCTGTAGTTCCTGCAGCTCTTTAACTTTTTTATAGGTGGTTGTGTCCAGGTGTTCCTTGCCACCCTTGCCACGCACCACCTCAAAGCCTGCGTGGGCGCAGAGGGTTGCCAAAAACTGATTTTCTCGAGCTTCCCATTGCATTTGTGCTGTGTTATTTATGTCTTGTGTCTGAAAGCCTTGCAATTGCAAAGCCTTAGTCAAAGAGCTTTGAATCGACATTCCTCGAGAAAACCCCGATCCCACAGGAATATAGTCAATGTGAACATGACCAACCTGTGAGCCGTTCACGCCGACGGATTCATCGCAATGATAATATAAGCCGCATAGCTTCAAATGTGGATTCCGTCTTTCCCAGTCCTCGGTGAAGGCTCGCAGGATTCGTCTGCCGTCATTTTTGCTGCAAATGGGTGTTCCGTCTGCCTTTTTGCCATAGATACCGATGATAAGCTCATAAACAGGCTTTTTCTTGCTGTCCTCACAGATCTGCTTGTAGTAGTCGGTAATTTGGCGGTCTTCTCTTTTCTGCTTGGTGTTGTAGGCTTTGACCGCTTCACCGAACAGGCGTTCATAGGCTACTTTCGGGTCTTCATCCAACCACACCTCAAAATGCCCGTCGGGGTCAATGTGATCCTCCTTGGCGATTACCTTTGGATTGCGGAGGTTATGCTGCCTTGCCACTTGGCTGCCGTTGTGGGTTGCGATTGTTACTTCGTTTTCGATTTCCATTGTCATGCTCCTTTTAATAGGTTTAAGAACAATATAGACGATTAAACCAAAGGAGCTTGCCAATGGCAATAACCCAATACTACCAATGACAGAGTCATTGGATTGGGTGGCTGACGCCAAAGTAGAAAGCTCTTAAAATACAAATTAGTAAATTAGTATTGACAAATACTAATTTGTATGATATGGTGTAGAAAACAAATAAAGGAGGATTTGCTATGGAAACCGAACTGAAAGTAAACCTTGATGCTGCACTATGCAGACGATTTGAAATGGCGTTACAACTTAACGGGGAGAACAAGGAAAATGTTGTTGCTGCCCTTATCAAATCTTATGTTGTACGGGTGTTCGCACAGGAAGCTGCCCAATATGAAGACACCACCCCCTCGAGTGCTGGTCAAGCAACCGATGGTCTATACGGAAAAGCACTTCACCGCATTCCGAAATGGGCAAAGAAAACCACCCAAATCAACCACAAAATCATTCGTGCATATCTTCAGCTTGCTGAAAAGGGCGTTGTGACTTATAACATGCTTGCCGATTATTGCGGTGACAAGAATAATGCGGATGTGTATGTTGCAACGTTTAGCTCTAATTTCGCTCAAATGAAATTTGACGGAGAGAAATCCCACGGAAAGGTTTTTGAGGTGAGCGAAAGCGGCGTGGTTACAATCTGGAATCATATAGCAAGCTGCTTAGAAGAATACAAAAAGTACTTCCTTTTCCACTCCACCGATGTAGGATATGTCAATGAGTTTTCCCAGAAGAATATGGGCAGAACCGAAATGAAAGGAACTGGTCATCTGCAACACCTTTATGCAATGCGGTGCGAAAAATGCGGCTACGAGTACCACGCAAATGGTCACGACATTTTTCTAAAAAGATGCCCGAACTGCCAAGGTGGTGCAGACACAGGTAGATAAATATGTTTAAGATTTTAGCCTTTTTGCTTACATGGACGTTTCGCCTTATAGTTATTGTTTGGGCGTTCTTGATAGTGTTCTCCCTTTTTCGCATTGTCCGTTGGCTTGTTAATTGGCTGAAAATCATATATGTGTATTGTTTCCTCGAGAAGATAAAGCGGGTTGAATTGTACCCCAGAGAACAGCTCTACAAGCAAGTTCACGAATTGACAGGTTATTCTATCGGCTATGGCTATCGTGGCTTCCGTGAGTATTATAGGGTGCGAAATGTCCCCAACGGGTACGCAAGAAAAGTGCGTGTGCATTTTCTCAGCGATTACACACTATGTGTCCGCTTGAAAGAACACTCACACTTATACAAGGAAATAATGGCACGAGCATAAAGGAGTTTTTATGGCAGAATTGAAAGCAGTTATATACGCCCGATATTCCTCCAGTAGCCAACGAGAGGAATCCATTGAAGCTCAACTGCAAGTTTGTAATGCATATGCCGAGCGAAATGGGTATGTAGTCATTGGAAGCTATGCTGATCGAGCAAAGTCGGGTACAAATGATAAACGCCCCGAGCTGCAACGGATGGTTCGAGATAGTAAACGCAGGCAATTCGATGTGGTTCTTGTGTACAAGCTAGATCGGTTTGCTCGTAATCGCTTTGATAGTGCAACCTATAAGGCAAAGCTCAAGGAGAATGGTGTGCGTTTGGTGTCTGCTACCGAATCCTTGGGAGATGGTGACGAAAGCATTATCATAGAATCGGTCTTGGAAGGTTATGCGGAATACTACTCCAAAAAGCTGAAAGAACGTGTTATTGACGGCTTAAATGTCAATGCCAACAAACTTCTTTGGAATGGCGGTACAGTTCCCCTTGGATATGTGGTGAACGAAGAACAGAGATTAGAGAAAGATCCTATGACTGCCCCTTATGTAGTTGAAGCATTCAAAAAATATGACGAGGGTTGTACTCTAACCGAAATTCGAGACCACTTTAATAATAAGGGTATAACAAACACAAGAGGAACACCCATAACATACGGAACGATCCAGCACATGTTAAGCAATCGTCGCTATATTGGTGAGTATTCTTTCCGTGACATTATCGTTCCAGACGGCATACCTGCCATTGTTTCAATTGATCTGTTTGAGCGAGTGCAGGAAAAATTGGAGAAGAACAAGAAAGCTCCTGCCCGAGCAAAGGCAGAGGAAGCATATTTGCTTGCCACTAAGATATTCTGCGGTCATTGTGGCACATCTATGAATGGAGAAAGCGGAAAGAGCCGCAACGGAACAATTCATAGATACTACAAGTGCCATGCCGTCAAGAAGAAACTGAACGATTGCAAGAAGAAATCCGTAAAAAAGGAATGGATCGAAGATTTGGTGGTCAAGGAAACAATGGCAATGTTGATGGATGATGATGCCATTGAAGCAATCGTATCTATGCTTATGCGGCTGCAAGACGAAGAAAACACCGACTTGCCAATGTACGAAAAGCAGCTTAAACAAACGCAAACCGAGATCGCTAATATTATTGCTGCTATTAAAAAAGGTGTACTCTCTGATTCGCTACAGGCAGAGCTAGCAAAACTAGACGCACAGGAAAAAGAAATCAAAATCCGTATTGAGGAAGAAAAGCTTGAAAAACCAAAAATTCCCGAGGACTTTATGCGGTTTTGGTTGCACCGCTTCCGCAAGCTCGATGTAACAAAAGAATCTCACAGACAAATGCTGATTGATACATTCGTCAATGCGGTATTTGTTCACGATGATAAATTGCTGCTGACTTTCAACTTCAAAGATGGTGACCGCACCATTACATTGACCGACGCAAAAATAGCAGAAGAAAAGAATACTGGTTCGAATTTGGATTGCTCACTTGCACCAGAAAAAAGCACTTCGTAAGAAGTGCTTTTTTCAATGTAATAAATCCTTGCAGGATTTATGAAATAATGCTTCGCATTATGAAATAGCTGTCGCTATGAAATACGCTGCGGCGTATGAAGGATTTATTTTATTTCATATCGAGCAAATGCGAGATATTTCATAATCCGTCAGGATTATTTCATATTTTCCGCAAGGAAAATATTTCATTAATATTTTTCAGTAAATCAGTTATTATCGTTCGCTCTGTATAAAGCAATCTTAATACACCTGAGCACTATGATTATCCATTTACATATATCAAAAGCATATCCACTATGTTACTTTCAGTTTTCAAAAATAAAGATACCGTATGGAAAATTTTTTCTCATACATTTTTGTGTAAATCTATTTGTTTTTTTTGTAGTTTCCTGTATAATAATGCCGATAAGAAAAAAAAGATTTTCAGAAACTCAATAGGGGGAAGAGTGTTTATGAAAATTACCTGGTACGGAACGGCTACTGTCGGAATTGATGACGGAAAGACCAAGCTTCTGTTTGATCCGTTTGTGCGTATGAACAAGCGCATTGAATCCACACAGCTTGAAGGCTTTACGGGTTTTGATGCAGTTCTTGTTACACACGGACATTTTGACCATATATACAGCATACCCGCACTTATGGAAACGGATAAAAACGTGCCCGTATATTGCACAAAAACACCTAAGAATTCTCTTGTGGCAAAGGGAGCAGATAAAAAAAGAATTAAGGTTATAAATCCTGACGATGAATTTAAGATAGGTGATTACACTATACGTGTGCGCCGTTTCAGACACGTAGTTTTTGATCCTGTTTATATCCTCAGTGTTGTGCCTAAGTGTGCCGTTATGCTTCCGCGTCTTATATGGCTGTTTTACACAAGTCACTTTATGCCTGAAGGAAAAGAAATTGTCGCTTATGAAATTGAAGCACACGGAAAGAAAATTTTCCTGACAGGCTCCTTCCGTGATAATCCCGATGAAAAATATATGGAGGATGCTGATTTATTAATTCTCGCACACGGCGGAAGTGTCTTTATGCCCGAAACAACAAAGGATTTCATAAAGAAATACCATCCTAAGAGAATTTTTGTTACCCATTTTGACAATGCCTTTCCGCCTCTCACAAGAACGGTAAGCGTTAAAAGGCTGATAAAAACAGTAAAAAAGAACCATCCTGATATTGAATTCATAACTCCTGAAATCTTAAAGTCCGTTGACTTATAAGAGGTTTTCTGTTTTCATTTTTTCAGCGATGTTTTTCTGCATATTCTTCACAGCACGGATTAATATCTGTGCTGTTTTTTTCGACAAAAAAACATTTATAATTATTATTTAATTTATTTTTCATAAAAAGAAACAATTTTATAAAAAAATGTACTAAAAATACAAAGAATATTGCAAATATAACAGTTAATATGCTAAAATTTAACGTGATATATTACATCAATTTTCAGATGATTTATTCAATGCATTTTACGGGAGTGACAACAGAAAATGACAGACAAAGAACTCAGAAAGCTCAGCCGTCTTGAGCTTCTTGAGCTGCTCCTTGAAGTAAGCAAGGAAAATGAAAAGCTCAATGAAAAAATTAAAAAGCTGACGGAAGAAAACGAAAATGCAAAGAGAATTGACAATCTTGCTGAGGCTACGAGGCAGATAAATACTTCTCTGCAGTATGTAAACAATCTTTGTCTTACTCTTAACGTCACCCCTGAAGCAGATAATGCAAATGATCTTATAACAGAAGAATTGAAGAGTCCTGAGGAAAATATTCCTGAAGAAAAGAATGAAGCTTCCGAAAACGAAGAAGCTACGGAAGATACATCCCCTGAAAGCAAAAAGGAAAACGAGCCTGAAGCTACGGCAGACTGTGTTTCCGATAAGGATCTGTACTGCCGCATAATGAATTTTTATGCTAAAAACAACAACGTATTGAATACACTTCCCAACGACATAAAAAATGACATAGTAAAGAGAATTGGTGAAATACTGAAAAAAAGAATGAACAGTATGGAAACCAAGGATAAAAAATAATTTCACCCCGCTTGGCAAGGAGCATCAACGCCGATGGCAAAATTCAGAAAAAAAGCTTCACTGTCTACCCCCACAGCAAAGCAGATCGAAGCCGAAATACTCAGAGAAAAATACAGCCGAAAATACAGACAGGTGCTGAAAAGCACCGTATATGCACTTGTGGTAGTAGCCGCAGTTGCTGTTCTCATAGCAACACTTGCTTTTCCTGTATTACAGATTTCAGGAAGCAGTATGGAGCCCACACTAAATGACGAAGAAATAGTTGTTCTTCTCAAAACAACAAATCTTAAACAAGGAGAGCTTTGTTGTTTTACTTATCAGAACAAACTTCTCATAAAACGTATTATAGGGGTTCCCGGTGACAATATAAATATCGACTCTGACGGTTTTGTCTATGTCAACGGAGAAAAGCTTCAGGAAGATTACGTTATTGACAGAGCTTTGGGAGAATCGGATATTACATATCCATGTCACGTTACAGATAATCATTATTTTGTTCTCGGCGACCACAGAACAACGTCAATAGACAGCCGAAGCACTGTTATCGGACTTGTCAGTGAAGAATATATTGTGGGAAAAATTTTCTTCAGAATATGGCCCTTTGACCAATTGCAATTTATAAAATAAAAATTTTCGAAAAAAGGAGGTGGCAGCTTGTCAGTCACGGATAATAACTATTTTACAAAACACAAAAAATTCAGAATTGACTCAAAAAAGCTTGCCATCACCTTTACTGTTTTTGCATTTATTGTAACGGTTATTATTTTCTGGTGGTTAAAGCTCACGGGCATTACCGTAACAGGAGAAGCCTTATGCGGTGCTTCTGAACATACACACACCTCTGATTGCTACGAAACCCGGCTTATCTGTGATTATGAGCAAATATCAACGGTAACATCTGAAGAAGAGTTTTCCGATACAGAGAAAAACAGTACAGCGGAAGAAACTACAGCTTATTCCGAAGAAAGCACTTTTTTAACACATATTCATACTGATGAGTGTTACACTAAGACTCTTATCTGCACAGAAGCTGAGCACTCTCATTCAGCGGAATGCTTCCCCGATAATACAGCGGATATTGAAACCGTCAGTGACTGGCTCAAAACACTGGAAAACGTTGAATTGACAAATAATATCCCTGAAAATCTTATTGCTGTTGCTTTATCACAGCTGGGATATGAGGAAAGTAACAATAATTTCCAATATGATGAAAACGGAAACCGTAACGGCTATACCCGTTACGGTGAATGGTACGGCAGTCCTTACGGCAAATGGAATACAATGTTTCTTTCATTCTGTCTTCACTTTTCCAACATAAACAATTCAGAGGACTTAAAAAGTGCCGGTGCAGAAGCTATGCGGCTTTCGTGGAAAAATCGAAAAGCATACGTTCCCTCAGGCGACTATACCGCAAACAGAGGTGACGTTGCATTTTTCGACAATGACCTTGACGGCACGGCAGATACAGTGGGAATTATTTTATCCGTAAGTGAAAACAGTCTTGTTATCATATCTGGTGACAGCAACAACAAGGTTGAAAAATCATATATTGAAATTTCCGGGAATATCATAGGCTACGGACTTACATCTGAATTCAGCTTTGCAGAAGATACTGAATACGAAAATGAACTTAATGAAGAAAGTCAAGAGCTTCAGCCTATGCTTTTTATGCTCTCAAATGATGCATCATCTGAAGCTCAGGCTTTGATTTTTGAAGAAGACGATCACCCGGAAGATGTAGAGATAGACGGTAATATAGCATACTCAAGTAACCTTGAATATTTTCTGTGTAACGTTCAGTTCCAGACACAAAACGGTGAAATATTAGATAACAATTCGACGGTTTATATCGGTGAAACTTACGTTATAGCACTTGAATTCAGCGAGATAAACTACGGTGAACAGTGGCTTCAGTTCAAGCACCACGATGAGCATACTGACATAGACCCCGGGAATGAGCATCACTACTATCTTCATTATCAGATCCCATCCTATCTTCACTGTGAAGCGTTTACTGAATGGCATTCAATTACTGCAAAAACAGAAAACGGAACAATTGAGGACGTAGGTAAATATTTCGTAAACGAAAACGGCTATCTTCTTGTTCAGTTCTACGAGGTGGAAGAAGGTATATGCTTCGGTACAATATACTCAAACGTTGACTTCACAATTAATTTCAATGCTCAGGTCGGTGAAATGGAAGGCGACGATAACGATGTGATTGATTTCGGTAATTCTGTTGATGTTCAGTTTAATGTCAACGGCGGAGCCGCTATGACTACATCAAAAACTCACGGTCAATATGACGGTGAAACACATACAGTTGAATACACTCTCAGAGTTGAGGCAGTTCACGGTGTTGTGCATAATCTTGTTGTTGATGACCAGATATATGACAGCCATCGTGTTCTGAGAGATACAATTGTTGTAACTGATCTTGACGGAAATATTCTTGATCCCCAACCCACCGTCAGCGACAGTCTTGACATTTATGCTACGGGAGGCGTAAGTCTTTCGGGATTTCCGTCCTTCGCGGCAGGTAAAGGATATCTTATAACCTACAAATCAAAGATTGATGATGCATTAATGTCAAATGACAGTGTAGGCTTATGGAACGGTCTTTATTCAACAGGTGCAGGTACAGACGGCAGTTTCATAGATTCGTGGACTGATGACTGGGGTGAATTCGAGCTTGAAAAAATTGCAAAAGGCGGAAAACAGAAGGTACTGCAGGATGCAAACGGCAATTACATCAATGTAATTGAATGGGAGGTTGCTATCAGAAAAAACAACAGTGACCTTGAAGGTACCGTCATTATTGATACTCTCGGTGAAGGACTAAGCTACTATACAGGACAAGATATTCTGATTAGGCATTATGATGAATACGGAAATTCACTTGCAGATATGTATCTTCGTTGGGATAACGTAACTATAAACGGAAACTCAATGAGCTTCCCTCTTCCCGAAGGATATCAGTTTGAAATTATCTATTACTCAACCTACGAGCAGTTGAACGAAGATGAATTAAAGCATTATACGAACAGTGTTTCTGCCGAAATAAACGGTATTTATGAAACAACAGGCGGCACAGCCGATGTTGTAGGCTTTGTTCCCCGTGTCAATAAAACATCAAGCGGTGATGACGGTGAATATGCATATTTCACAATAGAAGCAGATGTTCCTTCAGTTATTAAGAATTGGGGAAATTTCTATCTTACCGATATGGCGGCATTCTGGGGATATAATAATGATGCCGGTTATCTTTATGTTGAAAATATTCCTGAAGATATGGTGATTACTGCAGTTACCGAAAGCGGCAACACAGTTACATTCACACCTTACGTTGCGGGCGGTCCTATAGAAAATACGTATATTCTCGTTGCGCCTGCCGAAGAGAAATATCATCACAGCTTCAATATTTTCTTTAACACCTCTACACCTGAAAAGGAATCATCAAAATGGATGCTTAATGAAAATTCTGTACTTACGATTTCTTATAAGCTTCCCTTCGATGCAAAAACCGGTACAGAGTGGGAAGGTGAGTTTACAGGCAATAAAACTGTAGGTGACGTGCTTTTTGAGGAAAAAAGCCTTGCAAACGAATCATTTTTAAACTACACGGATGTCATTCAGTCTGAAGCTGTAACCACATATAAATACTCGCCTAAGATAACGAAGAATTCCGTAATGTATGAAGACGGAACAATTGATTACACAGTTATCTTCTACAATTCACTTCCCGGTACATACGGTAACAGTGCATATCTGAATTATAATACGGTATCCTCATATTTTACTGATACTTTTGATAACAGACTTGAATATGTTGACGGCTCACTGACACTGACTTGTTATGACCCGTGGAGAGATTTTTTGTGGCTTAATAAATACAGTTATAAAGGCAGTATTGAAGGCAACAGCATCAACCTTCATCTGAATAATTTCACTTATGATGAAACAAATCCTGAAGCCGCAGTTTACGGATGGAGCGGTCTTACCCATCTGTCGAATGCAGAAAACTACTACAAATGGATGAGCGGCGGCGGAAGATATGTATTTACATATACTCTTAAAGTCAAGGATGAATATCTCTATTCCCCTGATACAAGTAAGCTTACCCTCAGCAATACCGCTGAAGTGATATGGGATACCGATAAAACATCGGGGCCTGTAACTGAAACAAAGGAATTCAAAACAGGTAATCTTGACAAGTCGGTTGTGCAGAAGGATAACGAGCTTGAGTTCTTTATTCATATAAACCGTAATGCACTTGATATTCTTCCCGGCGCTGACACTCTCACAATTGAAGATATTATGACAACGAATATCTCAATTTATTGGAACACCATCAAGCTTTACTATGAGGACAGTGACGGCAGCTGGATAGATTTTGACAGCGATAACAGTCAATACACCTATACGGTCACTTATGATCAGCCCTTAAACAAGCTCACTTTTACAGTACCTGACTCACTTCATATACGAGCTGATTACACCACTCTTATTACTGAAAACAGCTTGGTTTCTGTCGGAAACTCCGTTGAAATTATAGGCAAAGCACAGGTATCCGATATTATTGATGCTGTTTTTAAGGTCGATGAGCACTCAGGCGATGCTTCGGCTTCGATGAATGAAATAACACTTCTTAAACAGGACGGTGCAACAAACTCACGTTTATCTGGTGTTACCTTCCACCTTTACGGTCTTGTAGGAAACACATCTGCAGTTCTTCCTGAAGGAGCAGCACAAACAATTGTCACGGATAATAACAAAACTCTAAAATATATCGGCTCATATACAACGGGAGAAGACGGCACTGTTCTCATAAGAAATCAGTACCTTACCGTAGGCGGACCTTATGCACTGGTGGAAGATAAAGCACCTGAAGGGTATAACCCTCTCACAAAGCCTGAATATTTCTATTTCTATGATACCGATCCCGACGGTATATATCAGACGGTCACCACCATTATAGCAATAGAAAACTATACCTATACCTTTGTACTTCCCGAAACGGGAGGCACAGGCACCTTACCCCTGACAATTATCGGTTCGGTTTTAATGACGGCTCCGATATTGTATAGCATTATTCGTCGTAAGCGGGAAAGGAGGTTGACACGATCTCCCGACACTTAAAAGACGGAGAAATGCAAAAAAACGGTTTTAAAAATTGCAAATTATAAAAAGAAAGGATGTTAAAAATGAAAAAATTATTTGCAGTTTTAATGGCAATTTCCCTTATTCTCTCTATGGGTGCAATCGCTTTTGCGGCTGACACATGGACAGGCTCAATCACAATTGAGGGCACTAAAACAGTTCCTGTAACCGGTAAGACATTCAATGCTTACAAGGTTCTCGATGCTAAAGCAATTAATGCAAATGACCTCAATGATGGTGTAGTTTACACTATCCCTGCTGAACTTAAGAGCTTCTATGACGGTCTTATCACAAATAAAGCCGGCACTAATGCAACAGTTGATGAAGTTACGGCTTATATCAACGGTTTAGATGCTGAAGGTCTTCAGGAATTCGCAGTAGCAGCTCTTGCAGCAGCAAAAGCTGCAAGCGTTGCAGGAAAAGCATCTGAAATCAAGGAAGGCAAAGCTGTCATTTCAGATCTTGCATTCGGTTATTATGTAGTTGAAGATACCGGCGCAACTACTCCCGTTTCTGCGCTTATGCTCAGATCAAAATCTGAAACTGTAAAAATCAAGGCTGATAAGCCCTCAATCACAAAGAAGATTGACGGTGCTATTGATGGCGACTCAACAACTACCGCTTTAGTTGATTACAACACAGCTACAGTTGGCGAAGATGTTCCTTACGTTCTTACATCAATGGTTCCCGACATGACAGGCTACACAGCTTACACATACACTGTCACAGATACATTCTCAGCCGGTCTTACATTCAATAATGACGTTGCCATCACAATCGGCGGCGAAACTTATGAAGACTTCGATGTTGATGTAGAAGATCAGGTTGTTACAATCACATTCAACAACTTTATTGAGCAGACAGCTAAAGATGAAATCAAAATCACTTACTCTGCAAAAGTCAATGAAAATGCAGTTGTAGGCGTTGAAGGTAACCCCAATACAGTATATCTTACATATTCAAACAATCCTCAGTTCAGCACAAGCACAGAAAATACTCCTGAAGATGAAGTTCGTACATATCTTGCAAAGCTCATCATCAACAAAACAGGTAACGACAATGTCGCTCTTCCCGGTGCACTGTTTGAAATCAGACAGAATGGTGTTGCTATCGCAACAGGCGAATCAGATGCACTCGGTATTGTTGAATTCACATGGACAAACGGCGTAGGTCTTAAAGACGGTGAAACATACACAATCGTTGAAAAAAAGGCTCCCGACGGATATAACGAAGCTGAAGATATCACATTTACAGTTTCTTGCATAGATCCCGCAGATGATGCAGCAAACGAAAACTGCGAATGGAATTCTAACAATGATAAAGTAACCTTCAAAACAGAAAACAATCGTTATGAAACAACAATCAAAAACACAACAGGTACTCTGCTTCCCTCAACAGGTGGTATCGGTACAACTATTTTCTACGTTGTAGGTATCGCTCTTATGGTAGGTGCACTTGTTGTTCTTGTTGCAAGAAAGAGAATGACAAGCTTTGCATGAAGGGCAGACGGCTCTGAAGCAACAGAAGTCGATAAAGATTAATTAAACCCATAATCCCTGCCGATTTCTCTGTCGGCAGGGAAACTCCCTTAAAAATCTGACCGCTGTTACTGAAAAAAGCAGTGGCGGCGTTGAGAATTTTAAGAATAATTTTAAGAGAGCATAAATATGAAAGAAAAGAACAAAAAACAGAAAAAAGGTAACAGCAGCTTTCTGACTATTTTATTGGTTGCAATATTCTTCGTCGGGCTCAGCGTTATGCTTTATCCCACAATAAGTGACTTCTGGAATTCAAAAAGACAGTCACAGGCTATTGTTGATTACGACAGTCTTATTGCTGATATCAAGCCTGAGGATTACAGCGAATATTTTGACGAAGCCGATTTATACAATAATAAAATACGGCTTTTATCTGCACCTTTCCTTGATTATAAATCTCTTGATACCCTGTATTACAATACCCTTAATGTAAACCAAAACGGTATGATGGGATATATTACCATTGATAAAATAAAGGTTCAGCTTCCTATATATCACGGAACAAGTGATACTGTATTAAACACTGCCGTAGGTCACGTTGAAGGCTCAAGTCTTCCTGTTGGCGGCAAGGGTACTCATTCGGTGCTCTCCGCACACAGAGGACTTCCCTCCGCAAAGCTTTTTACTAATCTTGACAAGCTTGATATCGGGGATATTTTTACCATAAGAATTCTGGATAAAACAATTACATATCAGATTGACCAGATACTTGTTGTGCTTCCTCAGGATACAAAGGAACTGGCAATTAATCCCCAGGAGGATTACTGCACTCTTGTAACCTGCACTCCCTACGGAATAAATACGCACAGAATGCTCGTAAGAGGTACAAGAATTGAAAATATTGAGCCTGAAAAGGTTATAAACGTTGTGACAGATGCTTATCAGGTTGATCCTCTCATTGTTACACCTGCCGTTGCGGCACCAATGCTTGGAATACTGCTTATATTCCTCATTGTAAAGAGTAACAAAGAGAATAAGAAGAATAAAGCAAAGAAACAAATCAAAGCGGAAGAAAAATAAAAAGAAAAGAGGCAAGGTATTATGACAAAAGAAATTGTTATGAGAACAATTAAAGCACTGCTTACAACGGTGTTATGCTTTGTTGTTATACTATGCCCGTTATCTGCTTATTCCTCAGAAACCTCAGGCAGTATTACTCTTTCAGTAACAGATAAAGAAAACAAAACTCCCGTAAGCGATGCCTCAATAAAAATATATAAGTTTGCTGCGACAGATAAAACAGAGGAAGGCTTCAGTTTTTCTTATAATGATGATTTCAGACTTAACGGTATGGATATATCAGAAATAACCGACACTTATTTTCCTGTCCATCTTACTGCCTTTGCAGAAAAAACCGGCTTACCGTTTATTGAAAAGAACTCTGATTTATCAGGAAATATTACTTATGAAAATCTTGAAGCGGGTGCATATCTTGTTGTTCCCGCAAATGTCGCAGACGGATATCTGACTCCATCTCCTTTTGTTGTCACAATCCCTATGAAAAATTCTGCTGATGACGACTGGAATTATCATATTGATGCATCTCCTAAGGTTGAGCTTGTTGCAGATGAAAGCATAAAAACATATCTCAGCGTGACAAAGCATTGGGTAGGCACGGAAAATCATCCGTCAAGCGTACAAATAGCACTTATGAAGGACTCTGTAATTGTTGAAACTGTTATACTTGATGAAACTAATAACTGGCAGCATAAATGGGAAAATCTTGATAAAAACCATTCCTGGTTTGTTACAGAAATTGATATTCCCCAAGGCTATACCGTAAGTTATGACATTTCTGAAATGACGGTAAAAATTTTTAACACAGCCGAAGCTCCTTCAGAAGAAGAAACAACAGGCCCTGATGAGCTTATTCATACCGGTCAACTCAATTGGCCCGTACCTGTTTTCGCAATTCTCGGTTTATTACTTTTCAGCATTGGCTGGGCATTGTTTACTTTCTGTAAAAAGGAAGAGGATGCGGTATGAGAAAAAAATTAGGCTGTATTTTTATGTCTGCAGGACTATTATGTATAATTGCCGCCCTTTCGGTTTTAATCTATAATAACAATGAAAGCAAAAACGCTCAGGAAAGTTCAGCTGTGTTAATGGATTACATACGCACGGAAATTTCAATAAATGAAACTGAAGACTTAGCGGTTGATCCATTTGACGAGGAAATGAAAGTCGAAGAAATTGACGGCTACGGATATGTCGGTTATTTATCAATTCCTGTTTTAGCTTTAGACTTACCCGTTATGTCAGAGTGGGATTACGACAGACTTAAAATTTCCCCCTGTCGTTATTACGGAAGCACAAAAACCGACAACCTTGTAATTGCGGCGCATAACTACAAATATCATTTCGGTTATCTCGGACAGCTGGAAATTGGTGATGAAATAATTTTTACCGATATGAATTCAGAGATTTCAAGCTATAAGGTCACTTCCGTTGAGCTTTTATTGCCTACTGATGTTGATAAAGTAAAAGATACTTCTGATGACCTCATTTTATATACCTGCACCTACGGCGGCGCAAAAAGAATTACCGTAAAATGCAGTTATTTTGATGAAATTTAACCGCAAAAAATGCAGGACTTTTCAAACCCTGCATTTTTCTTTATTTACTAATTTGCTTTTTATGAAATTAATTATTGTAAATCTCCCTGAAACTGCTATAATAGACCGTACATATCATAACGTAGAAATCAGGTAACAAAAATATGAACAATTCTCAGGATATATCACATAAATTAGCAACTGTACCCGTTGGAAAGCTTATACTTTCTCTTGCGGTGCCTTCGGTTATTGCCCAGATAGTAAATCTTCTTTATAACATTGTTGACCGCATATATATTGGAAATATGAAGGATATCGGCAGCTTTGCTATGACGGGAATAGGTATCTGTTTTCCTATTATCTGTCTGATAAGTGCATTCACAATGCTTATTGCACAGGGCGGCGCTCCGAGAGCCGCAATTTTTATGGGGAAACAGGACAATAAGTCTGCTGAAAAAATTCTCGGCAGCTGTTTTACAACTCTTTTAATTCTTTCATTAATTCTTACTTTTGTTTTTCTTACCTTTTCAGAAAAGCTTCTGTGGGTATTCGGTGCATCCGAAGCAACTATAGGATATGCACTTGATTACATACTCATTTACGTTTCGGGTACGGTTTTCGTTATGTGCTCATTGGGACTTAATCTTTTTATCTCAACTCAGGGTTTTACAAAGTACAGTATGCTCACCGTACTTATCGGTGCAGGTCTGAATATTATTCTTGATCCTGTTTTTATCTTTGTTTTTGATTTAGGGGTAAAGGGTGCGGCAATTGCAACCGTTATTTCTCAGGCAGTATCTGCAATATGGACAGTTCTTTTCCTTACAGGCAAAAAGACAAAGCTCAGACTTACATTTTCCTCTATGAAGCCTGATATAAAATTGCTTATTCCCTGTCTTCTTTTAGGACTTGCTCCCTTTGTGATGCAAAGCACTGAGGCTGTTATCAATATTGCTTTTAACTCATCCTTACAGAAATACGGCGGTGATATGGCTGTTGCAACTATGACCGTTGCCGCTACAGTAATGCAGATTATATGGATGCCAGCTCAGGGAATAGGAATGGGTGCTCAGCCGGTTATAAGCTATAATTACGGTGCAAAAAATCCAGAACGATGCTTAAAAGCGTGCAAAACGATGCTTATTGCATCGGGTGCATATCTTTTTTCCTTCTGGCTTATCGTTCAGCTCTTCCCTAAAGCAATTATGGGGATTTTCAACTCAAATCCCCTTCTTCTTGAGAATTCCGATTATCTGAGAATTTACGTTGGCGCAACAGGATTTTTCTTTATCCAGATGACCGTTCAGCAGGGCCTTGTTTCTATCGGGAAAGCAAAGGCTTCGCTTTTCATCGCTTGTCTGAGAAAGCTTATTCTTCTTGTTCCCCTGATTTATATTCTCCCCTATTTCTTCGAGAACAAGGTTTTTGCCGTATTCCTTGCAGAACCTGTTTCAGATACAATTTCAATCATTGTATCCTCTGTAATATTTATGATTGTGTTTGTAGGCGAAATGAAAAAAATTCAGCAAAAGAATTAACAGTTTATATTGACAGAAAGGAAAAATACAAATATCCTCATATTAACAGATATTTTAACGGAGTATTACTAAAATGTACGATATTATTATCCGCATTATTGCAACCCTTTTATCAACGCTTTTCAGTTTTTTCGGCATCTCAGCAAATATTCCCGGATTTTCATAAGAGCTTGTTACGCAAACTGAAATTACCTACCTTAATGATGAAGCAGGCTCAGCAGATATGACTGTTTCAATAACTACAACAAAAGACGGTGAATATAAGCTTTTCTGGGCAGATGAAAACTTTGATTACCTGAACGTTACTGCAAACGGCAAAGAATTCAGCTACAGTGAATTTGCCGTAATTGAAACAGTTTTCGGTGAGGGATATTCAGACCTGCCCGATTATACAGCAATTCCTGCAGGCGCTTCAAATATTCTCGTAACCCGTGACGGCGAGGTGCTTGAAATTTATGAAATTCCTCAGGAAAAGAAAACTGTTGAAGCTGAAAAGATATATTCATACGGTGTTATAAGCGACCTTCATTTCACAAGATATGAAACTGAAGACGGCTCTGACGTTGCAGTAAACACCTTCAACAGCTCACTTTCATTCTTTGATGATTTCGGTGTTTCACTTGTTGCTATGCCCGGTGACATTTCTTATGACGGTGAAAGAGAATCCTTTATGATGTTCAACAGCATTGCTTCAAATTATGACTTCCCCGTTTACACTTCAACCGGCAATCACGATATGCGTTCAAAGTTCGAGCTTTCCGCATGGCAGGAATATATGAACGTCGGCGCTTATTCTGACGTAAAGGGACAGGGCATTATGAATGTTTCCGATAACGGTCTTGACTTCGTTTATGAAGAAGCTGTTTCAGGTGATATTTTCGTATTCCTTCATCAGACTTCCAATAACTACGGTCTTCTCTTCAGTGCTCTTCTTACAAACTCACAGTTAGACTGGCTTGAAACACAGTTTGAAACATACAAGGACAGAAACGTTTATCTCTTCTTCCACACCTTCCTCACTGCACCTTCCGGCAATCCCCTTATGAGCTGCGGAAATCTTCAGAACGAACTTGGCTGGAGTTATCCTTTATTCTATACAACGGGTGCTGCAGATGAAGTGAAGATAAGAGAGCTTCTCAGAGAATATGATAACGTTACCTTCTTCAGCGGTCATTCTCATTGGGCATATCACATGCAATCCTTTAATCCTGAGTTTAACGTAACAGATTATGACGAGGGCGGAGCTACTTACGTGCACGTTTCCTCTGTATCATCACCAAGAACAACAGGAGGCTTACAAATTCTCTGGTCCGGCAACGCTCCCGGAATAAGTGAAGGCTATCTCGTTGAGGTATATGAGGACTATATGCTCTTAATCGGCTGTGACTTCGTAAACAGCAGACTTTTAGCTTATGCGACTTATGAAATTGACTGATAGCTATTAATCAGTTTTACTGCATAAAAAATTCCCTATGGTAGTTTTTTACCATAGGTATTTTTTCTATTTAATCAATATACACAATTGGGACAAGCTGTATATCCTTGTCGAATTGCCTCTGCTTCTGTTGCTTGTCTTGGGCTTTTCATCCCGCTGCAATCTGAAACATAGTGGAATCTTTTACCTGATTTGGGAAGCCATACAGTAACTCCGACAACATAATCAGGATCCTCTGCACCGCATACATAACAGCTTCCGTCTGAATAACTATGTGCACCGACGGAGCCTTCTGTTGCTCCGCACACAGCATAATTCATAGGCACCAAACAGGTGGCATTCTGCCAGCTATGCCCTGTTGCTTCACCATTTATAGCACCACATGCACATATTGCGGCTTCAACACAATTGGCTGTTGAAAAAGAATGCTCATGAACGGTTTCTTTCTCCTGAACAACACTTTCCTCCATAATAATTTCTTCCGTTGCTGCTTCAGTTTTTTCTGTTACTGCAATCGCTTCAGTAACCGCAACATTTGTTACTTTTTCAGTAGTTTTTTCGGCTGCAGTTGTTACTTCATTGGTAGTACCTTCTGTCTTTGCGGTTGTTTCTTCATTGGTAGTATCTTCTGCCTCTGCAGTTGCAGCTTCGTCTGTTTCTGAAGAATAAACTCTGAAGAAATTTCACTGATTTCATCTGTAGTTGTTTCAATATCTGTTGTATCCGTTGAAGCAATACCAAACAGAAACAGAAAAACAAAAGCAATAACGGAAATAATTATTATTGTTTTTTTCTTCATTTTATTTTTCCTCCTATTGTTTATCTGAAAATATCTTTTAATCCAAAGGTTGTGCGGTGATATATTGCATTTTTTACAGAACGCTTCGGATTTTTAATAAAGCCAACACCCTTTTTTCCATAAAAAGGATTAACCGTTTTTTTAATTTCCTTTTCATTTTACCTGTTGTTGAAGCTCTGATCAATTTTTTCAGATTAGGTTTTCGTAAACCGATTTTCATAATCCACCTCTTATTATTAATAACCGAACGGTTATATAATAACATTATTATATGACTGTTATGATATTATGTCAATACCGAATGGTTATGAAAGTTGGTGTTACGGTGGATAACTTTTATCCGAGATTACGAGATTTGCGGGAAGATAATGATTTATCTCAACGGCAAGTAGCTGAATATTTAGGCATGAAGCAACCGCAATATAACCGTTATGAACGAGGTCTGAGAGATATCCCCACAGACGTATTAATTAAACTGGCGTATCTTTATAAAACATCAACAGATTATATACTTGGCATCAGCGATAAACAAAAATAAACACTGTATCAGAAAATCGGAAATCTGATACAGTGTTTTTTATTTACATCAATTTATTAAATTCAGTTTCTTGAATTTGAGGTATTTCTGAGTGTTACGTCGTGGTAGCCGCCTTCTACAATACTTACAGATGAAACAAGAGTAAGCTTTGCTTTATCCTGAAGCTCAGGTATTGAAAGAGCACCGCAGTTACACATTGTTGACTTAACTTTATAAAGGCTCTTTTCTACGTTATCGTGAAGAGGTCCTGCATAGGTTACGTAAGAGTCAACACCTTCTTCAAATGAAAGCTTTGAACTGCCGCCAAGGTCATATCTCTGCCAGTTTCTTGCTCTGTTAGAGCCTTCACCCCAGTATTCCTTAACGTAAGCACCGTTTACCATAAGCTTGTTTGTGGGGCTTTCGTCAAATCTTGCAAAGTATCTGCCGAGCATTACAAAGTCTGAACCCATAGCAAGAGCAAGCGTGATGTGATAATCGTGAACGATACCGCCGTCAGAACAAATGGGAATATATACACCGGTCTTTTCGTAGTATTCATCTCTTGCCTTTGCAACGTCAATAATAGCAGTAGCCTGTCCTCTGCCGATACCCTTTGTTTCACGGGTAATACAGATTGAACCGCCGCCGATACCTACCTTAATAAAGTCTGCACCTGCTTCTGCAAGGAAAAGGAACCCTTCCTTATCAACAACGTTACCTGCACCGACCTTTACGGTATCACCGTATTTTTCACGGATCCACTTGATTGTATTAGACTGCCAGCAGGAATAACCTTCTGAAGAGTCAATACAAAGCACATCTGCACCTGCCTCAACAAGAGCAGGAACACGTTCTGCAAAGTCACGGGTATTTATACCTGCGCCAACCATATATCTCTTACCGGCATCAAGAAGCTCATTGGGATTATTCTTATGCTGAGCATAGTCCTTACGGAAAACGAAATACATAAGGTTTCCGTTTTTATCAACAATGGGAAGAGAATTGAGCTTATGATCCCAGATAATGTCATTTGCTTCCTTGAGAGTAGTTTCCTGAGGAGCAACAACAAGCTTTTCAATGGGAGTCATAAATTCCTTGACTTTAAGGTCTGCACTCATACGGCTGACTCTGTAGTCACGGCTTGTTACGATACCTAAAAGCTTTCCGTTTGCCGTACCGTCCTGAGTAATTGCAACTGTGGAAAATCCATTAAGCTCTTTAAGCTCAACAACATCCTGAAGAGTATTTTCGGGAGTAAGGTTGGAGGCACTTACAACAAAGCCTGCCTTATGATTTTTAACACGGGCTACCATTGCGGCTTCGTCTTCAATGGACTGAGATCCGTAAATAAATGACATACCGCCTTCTTTTGCAAGGGCAATAGCAAGAGTATCGTTTGATACTGACTGCATAATAGCGGATATCATAGGAATGTTAAGTGAAATTGCGGGTTCTTCGCCCTTTTTGAACTTTACAAGAGGAGTTTTCAGTGAAACATTTGCAGGGATACAATTTTCATCTGTATATCCGGGAACAAGCAGATATTCGCTGAAGGTATGTGAAGGTTCGTTATAATAAAATGCCATAAAAATCTCTCCTTTTTATCCTTACTTTTCACTATATGATATCACAATCAAAAATCATAGTCAATTGTTTAATCTTTTATTTATTTATATTGATTAAAGATTTTTTTTGTGATATATTCATTAATACACACTCACTCAAAGGATGTAGATTAATGGCAGGAGTCGGAACAATAGTAAACATTGCCGCTGTTATTTTAGGCGGTATTATAGGTTTAATTTCGGGAAAGAAAATTAATGAGGATATAAGAAATTCTTTAATGAAAACTGCCGGTGTTGCCGTTATATTTCTCGGTCTTGCAGGTACTCTTTCAAAGCTGCTGACGGTTGATGAAAACAGCAATTCTCTTACAACCTACGGCACTCTTTTACTTATAGTTTCTCTTATAACAGGAACCTTGACAGGTGAGCTTCTTAAAATAGAAAAACGGCTGGACTCCTTCGGTGAATGGCTTAAAATAAGGGTAAACGCCACAGAAGACACGGGATTTGTAAACGCCTTTGTAAGCACTTCACTCGTTATATGCGTAGGTGCTATGGCGGTTGTAGGTGCAATTGAAGACGGAATAAACAAGGATCCCACAACTCTTTTTGCAAAAGCTTTACTTGACTTTCTTATTGTTATAATAATGACGTCAACACTGGGAAAGGGTGCAATTTTTTCCTTTATTCCCATAGGTATTTTTCAGGGAAGTATAACTATGCTTTCAAAACTGGCAGAGCCTTTGCTTTCAATGGGTAATGTTATCGGAGATTTATCACTGGTGGGTAACGTTCTTATTTTCTGTGTAGGGATAAATATCTGCTTCGGCAAGAAATTCAACGTGGGAAATATGCTTCCCTCTCTTATTTCTGCCGTAATATATTCAGTTATTCAATATTATTTATGAGGTGATAAAAATGGGTAAAATAGTAGCTCTCGGCGGCGGAAGATTTGATAACGGAGAAATGGATAACGTAACAGAGCATATCATAACTCTTACAGGAAAGAAAAATCCTCTTATCCTTATAATTCCCACCGCAAGCTTTGACAATATGGACGAAAATGATGACGTAAAGCTCTGCTTTGAAAAATTCGGCTGCACAACGGATATCCTCTTCCTTACACACGAAGGAATTACAGAAGATATTATAAAGGAAAAGATCAATTCTGCTGACGGCATTTTCGTTCAGGGCGGAAATCTTAAATTCCTTATGGATACGTGGATAGCAACAGGAACAGACAAATATCTCATTGAGGCTTATAAAAAAGGAACCGTTCTTTCAGGTGCATCCTCTGGTGCTATGTGCTGGTTTACTGAAGGCTACGACGATTGTATCGACGGACAGTTCGTGTTCGTAAAATGTCTTGATATAATCCCATATATCAACTGCCCCCATTATCAGAGTGAATACTGGCAGACCTTTGAAGAAGCAATTATCGGCAAAAATATTTCGGGCATCGCCTGTGACAACGGTGCAGGCTTTTGCATAAACGACGGTGAATATTACACCGTAGCAGGAAACGAAGACGGCGACTGCTATTTCTATGACGTAAACGATAATTTCAAAAAAACAAACATAAATCAAAATCCCGAAATTCTCAAAACACTTTAATATTTACATTAAGGAAGGCTCATATCCGTAAGGATACAAACCTTCCTATCATTTTATATTAGCAATTATTAATAATGGGCAATTCCGCAACCGCAAGTGGCATTTTGACCAAACAAACGATAAAAGAAATTGATTATTTTCCAGAGAAACTGCATAAATGAGTTTGCAGAATGACACATACAGTCACAATTAATTGTTTGAGAAAGACTTATTTCACAAACATCACAGAAATTGTTATTATCTGTATCAATATGTTCTGCAAGAGGCAGTTCTCTTACGGAAAAACTTTCACTACATACTGAGCAAATCTGCTCAACATAGCCTTTATCAATACATGTTGAAGCAACTGTATAAGATGATACTGTATGACCGTTAAAGGCACAATATACATCCCCATAATTTACATCTTCCGCTATTTCTCCGTTTTCACTTCCTGCTTCCAGAACATAATAACTGAAGTGGTCAAGTTCAACAACAGCAAAAGCATCATCTACTATTTTTGCATCATATTTCGTTCGCTTGCCATCTTCATCTACTCTATAAAACTTTATTTTATTTTTATTCTGCATAGCAGCTCTTAGTTCATCTGTGAGAGGAAGCTTGATTGTTACACTGCCATCCGGCTGAACATTAATTTCCCCGTCAAACAAATTAAGATCAAAATAATACTTGTTTTTATCGGTGCTTCTATACTGGAAAGTCAGAATTTCATCAAGTACATCACCGCAATACTCACAAACAAATGTGTCTGAATTCAATTCTGTGCTATGACCTGAATATGCAACATACTTATGCGCCTGAATTTGAGCAGTTTCATTATAGCTGTCACCACAAGCACATTCATAACAAGTAACAATACCTTCGGTGCATAAACCACCGACAACCGTACTTAAATAATGATGGTTATGTGTTTCAAATTCTGCAGTGAGAACAATATTTCTTTCAGGCATAACATCAGGAAGATACGGCAACCAACCTGTGAATAATTTTCCCTCATCCGCATTTACCTCCGGTGCATTCAGTGTAGCACCGCTTGTGTAGTATTCAACCTTCTGTTCATCGCCGATTATCCATGTAACAGCATAGAGGGTATCACTTAAATATCTACCGTTATAAACAGTATAATTACCTTCAACAACAGCATTTTCCGGAATAACCCAGGTTATAAGATTTGATTCAGGTGAAGTTATTTTATCTCCGATTTCAACCTCTCTGATTTCAAAAATATCCTTTCCGACAGTAAACACAACCAAATTTCTATCCTCAGGTATTGTTATTTCAGGTATAACAAAATCTGCAACCTTAGTATTTTCTACGACAACATAAGCATCAGATGTATTTGTCTTATACTTACCTTTATGCAAAGCATGTCCGTTTGCAGTAACGTCAAAATCAACAGTTACCCCAAAACCAATATTAACACCGTTTTCATAAACATTTACAACCGGTAGATTGATTATCTCAATTGCAGTCGTTCCGTCTTTGTTCTTTGTTATTGAAATATCATCAGCACTGAGATAATATTCATCCATAATTTTTTCTTTTAATTCTTTTTCCTGTGACAAGGTAAGAGAAAATTCAACAGGCAAGGTATCAACAAAAGTAACCTTATCCAAAGGAACCGCTTTTTTTACAATTCTTGATATAATATCAGTAAATATCATATCAAGTTCAGACGTATTTTCAATAGATAAACAATATCCGTCAGCACTCTTGGATAATACTGCATCTGAACGCATTGAAAGAGCTGTCTTATAATCAGAGGATACAAATTCAAGGAATTTTCCTGTATTATTTGAAATATCAGAATTTTGCTCTGTTATTCCTACACTGAAAATCTTTGAATTCTGAGAATTCTTGATATAATATGCCTCATTTATAGCGGCGTTTCCTACATTTTCATCAAATTGTCCTGAATAACTCGGTTCTCCGTCAGTAAGAAAAACAACAACACGCTGACGCTCAGAAAAATCAATGCTGTTATACGCAAATATTTGTTTTGCCATACGAAGTCCGTAATCTGCTGCAGATGCACCGCCGGCAGAAATTGAAGAAACCGCATCAATAACATATTCATTAATCTCTCCGTCGTCTTCTACATTAAGAAACGCCTGTGCATAATATTTTGACGGATTTTTCATAAGATGGGACCAATCAACAACCTTCAATTTATTACCGCTTCTATGGGAAAGCAATTCCGTATTCTGAAAATTACCGTTATTGTAATCAGAATTTCCAAAGCCTACTACAGCTATCCTGTGTTCAAGTTCATTGTTTTTTCCGTGTTCATAAATTCCCTGAACAAAATCAAGTGCACATTCCTTGAGGGCATCAAGCTTGGTTATATCCTGATTTAATGTTTCTTGCATACTGTCAGACTGTTCAACAACAAGAACAATATCAAGAGCTTTATCCTGCTGAGAATCAATCTCTATCATTTTTGTTTCAGAAAAAGCGGAAAGAGTAATTGTTGCAACCCCGTTATTATAAGTTGCTTTTTTATCAACTATTATTTCAGAAGCTGTATCAGATTTTATCAGATCATATTTTGCATATACGGTAAAATCAGAATTCACAATTTCATACTTATCCCAATATCCGATATAGTTTTCTTTTTTCGGAACATCAGGTTCAGTTATGTGCTTTGCGCCATATTCAAAATTAACAGTACCCACAGTTTTTCCTTCAGCAACAAAAGTGGCAGTATAGGTTGGTTTCTCTATATCGTATCTGCGTTCTTTATAATGTCCGCAATTATTACAATAACATCTTTCCACACCTGAATACTCATACGTAGCTTCAAGTATTATCTGCCAATTACCGTATGTATGACCTATGGGTTCAATGCTCTCAAACACTTCATAATCACACTGCTCATACATAGAAGTAAAATCAGACGGCATATTGCTATAATCTTTATTATACACACAAATCTGCTTTGTTTGTCCCCAGTTTTCACAACTAACCGGTTTATCAACAACAGTTTCTATTATATGGTCAATCTTTTCAATCACCCTAGTATCATAAATTTCCTGACAATTCGGACATATTGTTGCAAATTCTCCGTCACTGTAACAGGAAGCTTTTGTCAACACCTGAGTCATACCGGCATAATGATTCTCACATAAAAGTTCATAATTATAAATTGATTTATAAAGTTTATAAGCAACCGCATCTCTGTAACAGTATATAGTTGCTTTTCTGTTACCGAATGTGGGTTTTGCAAATTCAGTTATTGCCTTACCGAAAGTACACTCCATGCTGTAAATCTTAACTTCGGTCATATTACTGTTTTTTCCGAAAGCATTTGCTTCAACTTCTTTTGCTGCTCTCGGAAGAGAAATTGAGGTTAAATTACACTCATAAAATGCTTCTTCTTTTATGTACTCAACACTTTTACCGAAGGATACATTGGTAAGACTTCTTTCCTCTGCAAAAGCACGTTCACCGATAACTCTCACATTATCACCAATCACAACAGATGTAACTGATACTCTGTCTTTTGAGAATGCTTTTTCTGCAATTTCAACAACGGGATAACCGTCAATTGTATCGGGAATTATAACATCAGATATACTTTCATCACAAAGCCCTACTATAACAGCTTCGTTATCTTTCACATAATAATAGTAATCTTTATAGTCAACAAGATATCTGAAATCAAGAGTGTGTTCCTGTGCATAGCTTTCTATATCAGAATCCTTATAACCGTAAAGCACAATATTATCCGGAAAAATTTCTCCTTTTGAAAAAATATCCCGCCAGAAGCTATTACTTTGCCATGCATAAACTTTAACATCAGAAAGCATTGAACAATTATAGAACGCATTATTATTTACAGCAGCAATATCCTCATGTAAATCAACAGACTTCAATGAGGTACAAGCATAAAATGAACCTGTATCAAGCGTTTTGAGACTTTCAGGGAAAATAATTTCACTTAGCTTTTCACAATAAGCAAATGCATACTTGCCAATTTTTTCCAATGAAACACCAAACTCTGCATTTTCAAGATTTTTATTTTCAAAAAATGCATAATCGTTTATATTTTTCAGTTTCTGTGAACATTTTACCGTTTTAAGCGCACTGTTTTTACTGAATGCATAAGCTTCAACTGTTTCAACCGTTTCAGATAAAGTGTATAACGTATTATTCTTTGCAACAGGATACTGAATAAGCACAGTTTTATCCTTGTTAAATAAACATCCGTGTTCATCATTTGTATAGTATTCATTTTCTGAAGAAACTGAAATTGCAAATAAGCTTAAATTCTCACCGAAAGCACCGGCACCGATTTTTGCGACTCCCTGAGGAATATAAATATGAACAAGCGAACATCTTAAAAAGGCTTTATCAGCTATCTCGGTAACAGTTTCAGGGAAATCAATTACTTTTAATGATACCGCTTCTTCAAAAGCAGAAACACCAATTTTTTCAACATTGGATAAATCAATACTTGTTATACTGCTTTTTCTGAAAGCATAATCCCCAATTATATTTACAGTATCAGGTATAATAAAATCAGCTTTAGCTTTACCTGTAGGATAAGAAATAAGTGTTTTTTTATCCTTTGAATAAAGCACTCCGTTTTCAGAACATAAATGCTGATTATTTTCATCAACTTCAAAATTTTCAATAGCTGTTTCAGAAAATGCATCTATATCTGTAATGTCAGTAAGCGTTTCGCTAAAAATAAGGGTTTTAAGATATTTATTATTTCTGAATGCATTAGCTGATAAAACAGAAACAGTTTCGGGAACAGTGTAACTGCTCAAATCTTTTTTTGCTGTAGGGTAAGCAATTAATTCAGTTTTTGATATGTCGTATAAAACACCTTCTTCATCTGAAGTATAGTTCACATTACCTTCAGCAACATTAAAAGAAGCTATATTTGTTTCGTAAAATAATTCATCAACCCCCAAGCTTTCACAAGTGGAAGGCATATTAAGTTCAGCAATATTACATCCCCAAAAAGCCGAAGCATAAATAACGGTAACACCTTCAGCAACACTGAAACTGTCCAGCACCTTTGTTGCAGGCACGCATCTTACAATGTCTGTAGTTTTAGTGTAAAGAATACCGTTTTCATCATTTTTATAGTTCGCATTATCGGGTGAAACCTCAATGAATTCAAGCGTTTTACAGCCTACAAAGCTTTTTGTTTCAATGCGTTCAACAGTTTCAGGGATATATATTTTTTCAACATCACATTCACTAAAAGCCCTGTCCTTTATTGTATGAACATCATATCCGCCAAGCTGAGACGGAATTATAACCTCTTTTTCATCAGATAAACACTTTATTATAACAGCATACTTATCCAGTGCAAAAGCAGGTATTGTTATAGAATATCTGAAGCCGTTTTCTGTTGCTGTTTGGGCATTTGCTGTTGTTTCCTGAAACAGAATACTGCATGTTTCGGGAAATAACATACCTGAAAAAATCATAATAAAAGCCAAAACAAGTGAAATAGTTTTTTTGAACGTTTTTTTCATAATAAATTCTCCTTCTCCTTAATTGTTTTTTCTACAAAAACATTAAAACACAAATAAAACATATTGTCAATAAATAGAGTATAATTAATATTACAAACAAATATCGGAACAACATCTATTGTTCCGATATTTGTTTAATGCTTATATGTATTTTTTCTGAATGTTACGGTGTGGCAGAAGGTTCTGCCGATTTTGGTCATAAATTTCTGTATAAAACCTCTGAATTTAACGCCTTTTGCTATACCGCTTCCGAAAACATCTCCGCACTCTTTGAGTGCCGAAATATCCGTTAATGAGAACATATCATACCAACGCTCAACACGGGTGGTGTATGTGGAGGTGTCCTTTTCATCAACCTCAATAATTCTGTAGCCGTACTGTGAGGAAAAGCGGTCGGTATTGCTTCTTGTACTCAGTGAATTTACGATATCTATGCCCTGATTTTTAACACCGAAGGCATTTGTATGGTCGTGCCCTGAGAACACGGCAAGGACATCGCCCTTTTCTACCATAGCATCAAACTGACCGAAGTTTTCATATCCGCAACAGGGAGTTTCATTGAGAGTACCGAAATTCTCTTCTCCCTTTCTGAACAGATAATAATCATTTTTATTATACATGTGAGAGAAGGAATAAAGCTTTCTTTTCTTTGAAAGTTCAAGAACGTCATAAATTTCAGGCACAATAATATGCTGGAAGGCAAGAGAATTAATTTTTTTGCCGTTTTCTTTTGTAATTTCATCGGATTTGGTCTTATACCAGAGAACATCCTCTTCACTCATACAGCCGTAATGACCTTCCTTATCATAGTCCCCTGAGTCAAAAATCCAAAGATTGAAAATCATTTCATTTTCATCATAATTCATTACGGGGACATTATACGTTCCTTTTGAAAAAGGCTTCTCCCCTTCTGAATTCTTCACGTGACAGTCAAAGGAGCTGTAATAACGCATAAGCTCTTCTCTTGAAATAGCACCTACCTCAGAATCGTGATTTCCGAAGGTAACTGCCGCTGCAATACCAAGCTCATCGAATATGGTCATCAGCTGAGTAATATACTTCTTTGTTTTTTCTGCATCATTATAATTATGAACATTATCACCCGAAATACAGACTATATGAGGCATTTCCCTTTCACACGCTTTTCTGATAAGCCACAGTGAAGCCTGATAATTTTCGTCTTCAATATGGGTGTCTGTGATATGCATTATTTTTAATTTACCGCGTCTGTCAAATTTTATCATATTAATCTCCGCTTTCGTAAATTTACCGCACTAAACCTTTGTTTAATGCGGTAACAATAATCAGAATTTGATTGTTTTAAGATTATCCATAGAGGACTTTGCTTCACCGTTTTCAATTTTCTTGATGAAGTTATAAATCTGTTCATTTACGGGAGTGGGAACACCGTATTCCTTACCCATTTTTACAATGTAGCCGTTGAAAATATCTATTTCGGTCTTTTCACCTCTGTCAAGTGACTGAAGAGTTGAGGGACGAACGTCACCGAACTTCTTTCCGACAATTGTAACAAGCATTTTTGCAATTGTATTAAACCAGTTTGCATCTGAAATAAGAAGAAGATTGTAATTAAGAACCGTTGCATAAGGAGGAACTTTAAGTCCCATCTTCTTTGAAACGTATGTAGCTTCTCTTGCTATCTGAAGGAAAATTGATTTTGCGGCATCCTCACTGAGCATTACACCTACACATTCACCTGTGAGAGCAGCAATTGAGTTGATACAGGAATTGATAATAAGCTTTGAATAAAGCTGAGCATCAATATTATCAACAACCTTTGTAGGAAGAAGAGCCTTATAGATTTCACCGAGCTTTGTAATTTTATCGTCGATTTTGCCGTTTACTCTGCCGATTTTAAGCTCACCGCCGGAAGTAACATTAACGTCACCGTTGGGAAGCATTGTAGCACCGAAGCCTATCATACAGCCTGCAGTCTTATCTACACCTACAACGTCAGAAAGAATTTTTGTACAGATACCGTTCTGCATTGACATAAAAATACCGTCTGTCTTTACGTGGGGAAGCATTTTTTCAGCAACGGGGGCAAGTGCAAAATATTTTGTTGCTATAATACACACGTCATAAAGCTCCGTAAGCTCATCAGGACTTTCATAAACAGTGAATTTCTGTGTATGTGTACCGAGGGCTCCTGTAAGCGTAATTCCTTCTGTTCTGATTTTTTCTGCTCTTTCGTGGTTTGCTTCTATAATTTCGACATTATGTCCTTTTTCCTTGAGCATTGTTGCAGTTGTTCCGCCAATGGAACCTGCGCCGACAAGAATAATTTTCATAATATATCTTCCTCCATTTTTTATATGCTACTATAATAAAATAAAAGAATTAAGAAGTCAATAATTTTACACTATTTCCGACACGAAAAAGCTATTTGTATTATTGATTATGACGGAAAAATATGCTAAAATGAAAAAAAGTCAGAAAACAAAGGAGAATAATTATGATAAAATCATTTGCAGGTAAGACTCCAGAAATTGATGAAAGCGTATTCCTCGCAGAAAATGCGGCTGTTATCGGTGACGTAAAAATAGGCAAAGGCAGTTCAGTATGGTACTCTGCCGTGCTCAGAGGCGATATGTGTTCAATTACGATAGGTGAAAATTCAAACATTCAGGATAATGCCACAATTCACGTTGGTATGAAGGATGCAACTGTTATAGGAAACGGAGTTACGGTCGGTCACAATGCACTCGTTCACGGTGCAACCGTAGGTGACAATGCACTTATCGGTATGGGAAGCGTTGTTCTTGACGGTGCCGTTATCGGTGAAAATTCAATTGTTGCCGCAGGTGCAGTTGTAACCGCAAAAACCGTGGTTCCTGCAAATTCTCTCGTAGCAGGTATTCCTGCCGCAGTTGTCAAGGAATTATCCCCCCAGCAGATAATGGGCAACAAAATGAATGCTATGGGCTACACAACACTTGCAAGCAAGTTTATGAAGGAAGACTGATTTTACTTGCATATAAAAATACAAAGGTCAGCGGATTATTCACTTCCGTTGACCTTATATTTTTTTAGTTATTTATTTTTAAGATAAAGATATGCCTTCAATATTGCCGTCTGGGTTTTTCCGTCCTGAATATTGCCCTTCATTATCTCGTCAACAAGAGTTTCAAGCGGCATTTTCTCAACACCTAAAAACTCGTCATCATCAAGCTGTCTTTCTCCGAGAGTAAGCCCTGTTGCAAGATATATATGAATTATTTCATCTGAGTAAGCACAGGTAGGATAAAATTCACCGAGATAAACCATTTTATCTGCCACATACCCTGTTTCCTCTTTCAGTTCACGAAGGGCGGCTTCAAGGTGCGGTTCAGACTTTGAATCAAGCTTTCCTGCGGGAATTTCCGTAAGAACTCTTCCGAAGGGATATCTGAACTGTCTTTCAATTATTACGTTATTATCACTGTCAACGGGAACAACACAGGCAGCTCCCACGTGCTTTATATATTCTCTTGTTGAAGTATGTCCGTTGGGAAGCTCTATTTTATCGGAATATACGTCAAGAAGTCTTCCCTTATACACGTTTTCCGAGCTCAGCTGTTTTTCAAAAAGTTCATCCATTTTTTCTTCTCCTGATAAGATGTACTGCCGCACCGACACCTGCGGCGGCAACTGTTACACCGCCTAAAGCAAGTAACGCCATCTTCTTTTCTTCACATTCATCAGCATCCCAGAGATGTGCCGCTTTGCTGAATAAGGTCTTTCCGCACAAATCCCAATAAGTAAGGAAATATGTTTTGAAGTTTTCGGGATCGTTTTCATCAAACTCAAAAATTCTTACACCTCTGAGTTCATTTCCGTAGCATCTGAAGGATGCACAGGAGGACTGAATTACCTTAATACCGTCGTGCTCACCCACAAAGTTATTGAGGTGGTCGTGGGCATATACTATTGCATTTACGTCGCCCATTTCCATAAGAGCATCAAACTGACCGAAGTTTTCCCAGCAAACACACATCTGCTCACCGAGATGTCCGTCTGCCTTGTTGGGATCAAGCTTTACGTATTTAACAATTTTCTTATCCTCGTAATAAGGCACCGCCCCCTCGTCATCCTCTGAGCAGTCCATAAGAAGTCTTTCGCTTTCGGGCATAGGAATATGCTGGAACATAATTGAGGGCAGAGATTTTCCTCCGTTTTCTTCTTTAAGCTCAAGGCTTCTTCTCTTATACCATTCAATTGTTGCAGGAGTAACACCCTCACGGCTTACATCATTTACCTTATCGTGATAAGCGGAAGCTATCATCCAGAGATTGATAAGCTTCTTTTCACCGTCGTGTGAATAAATCTGCATATCAAAGTTATCGCAGTCAACGGATTTGTCGGGATTATCAAGACCGCAGCACATAGAATATGAACGGTAAATATCCGCCTGTTCGTCCTTTGTAAGTCTGTTGACGTCATCGTGATTTCCGTAAATCATAGTGAAGGGAATTTTTCTTTCCTCAAGAGGCTTACAGATATGTGAAATTGCTTTTTTCATTCTCACATATTCGCCCTCTTTTGTGTTGACAACAACCTTCGTACCGAAACGTGCATCCTTGAGATGATTTCCGAGAATATTGTCACCGGCAAAAAGCACAAGGTCAGGCTGAACTCTGTCATAAGCCTTATTGAGCATTCTGAGCATTGTGTGTCTTACAAAATGAAGGTCCTGAGGATCAGCAACCTGCATAAGAATAAACTTTCCGTCTTTATTGAATTTAAGCTTTTTAGTTTCCATTATTCGCACTCTCCATACAGCAGTCTATTACCAGAATAATACTAAGAGCAACAAGAGCATATTCGTCATCGAAAATTTCTATAGAGTAACTGTCACCCCAGCTTGCCCAGGCTTTTGTCATCTGAGCTATTTCTTTTCCGTTCTGAAAAACCTTATAATCGTGGGCAAAAAAATCACCCTTCACGGTTATTCCGTATTCAGGAACAGAATATTCGTGTCTTAATAAAGTGAAATTTTTCTTTACCTCAAAGAATTCGCCGTTTCCCACAGAAATTTCATATTTCGGCAGAAATGAAGCTAACTTCTGTCTTATAAAGATAATTTCCTCACCGTTTATATCTCTTATATGAAGCTTCTTACCGAGAGAAAAAATCTCTCCTTCTGCAGTATAGATAACTTCCCCGGCTGCATCAAAAACATTGAATTTATCTTTGAATGAAAAAACCTTCTGTTTAATATAAAATTTCACTTATATCACCTCTTATGACGAGCTTCTTTTTCATTGTCTGCAGATAAAATCATCTGCTTCGCAGAGCTTATATGTATTTCGTCAGCCTCATTTCCGTGAGTCATTCTTGCAAGCTCAAGCGGTCTGTCTTCCTTATGAAGCTCTTTGATTTTTGTATAAGTCTTATCACCGATTACGGTTTTATATAAGAATTTATGACTGTCGGCAAATGCCGCAATCTGTGCAAGGTGAGTTATACAAAGCACCTGAGTTCTCTCTGAAACCTCAGAAAGCTTCACTGCAATTCTTCTTGCGGCAGAACCGCTGACACCTGTGTCAATTTCGTCAAATATAAGTGTATATGCACTGTCTTCTCTGTGAAGCACATTTTTAAGAGCAAGCATAACTCTTGAAAGCTCACCGCCCGAAGCTACCTTTCCGAGAGGCTTCAACGCTTCACCGGGGTTTGCACTGATTAAAAATTCTACACTGTCCGTTCCTTTTATATTCATATCACAGTCAAGGAAATTAACCTCAAATCTGCAATTGGGCATATCAAGAAAGCTCAGCTCATATAAAACTGCCTTTGAAAGCTTACCTGCGGCGGCTCTTCTTTTTTCCGAAAGCACAGCTGCCTTTTCCTTACATTCTGAAAGCAGTGAGGAAAAAACAATGTCAAGCTCCTTCAGACGCTCATCTGATAAGGATATCTCATTAAGCTCTTCCTTGGCATTTTTCAAGAATTCCAGCATTTCCTCTTCTGTTTCACCGTATTTTTTTGAAAGCCTGTAAAGAATATCGAGCCTTTCTTCTATATCCTCAATATTGCCGTCCATAGACTCAAGCTGAGAAAGCACATCCTCTATCATATCAGAGCAAATCTCAAGCTGATTTTCCGCATTATTGAGGTTTTCAGTTAAAGCATCAAGCCCTTTTGCAAGTGAAGAAACTGCTGTTACAGAAGTAAGAGCAGACTGCACAAGACCTTCAGCACCGAAGGACTCCCCGTCACCGCTAAGACACATCAATGCAGTCCTGAGAGCTTTTCTCAATTTCTTTGTACTGTTGAGCACGTTTTTCTTCTTATTAAGTGCTTCTCTTTCACCGATTTTTATCTGAGCCTCGGTGAGTTCATTTATCTGATATGTCAGAATATCAATACGTCTTTCCTTGTATTCCTCATCGAAATTGAGCGCCTTGATTTCATTCATAACACTTTTAAGTCTTCGGAAGCTTTCCTGATAATCTGCTGACAGTTTATCAAGAAGTGCAAAAGAGTCAAGATAATCAATATGTCTTTCACTGTCAAGAAGTGACTGAGAATCACGCTGACCGTGAATATTAATAAGACTCATACCGATATTTCTCAGCATTGAAACCGTCACGGGTGCTCCGTTTATACGGCAGTCATTTTTACCGTCCTTATAAATTGTTCTCTGAAGAAGCACAGTATTATCATTTTCAACGGGAAGCCCGCTGTCAGCAAGTTTTTTTGTGACAAAAGGTGAAATTCCATCAAAAAATGCCCTGACGGAAGCGGAATTTTCACCGCTTCTTATAAGCTCTCTTGAAGTCTTTTCACCTGTTACGGCATTTATGGAGTCGATAAGAATTGACTTACCTGCACCTGTTTCACCCGTGAGTATATTAAGTCCGTCAGAAAAATCAACGGACGCTTTTTCAATTATGGCTATATTTTCAATATTAAGTGATTTCAGCATAATTTTATAATCCAAGTAAAGAATCGAGTTTTTTCTTGATTTTATGGGCAACCTCTTCTGTGTAGCAGAGAACAAAAATGGTATCGTCGCCTGCAAGAGTTCCCGCAACGCCCTGAAGTCCCATAGAGTCAAGTGCCGCACATGCAGCCTGAGCAGTGCCTACGTGACATTTAAGTACAACCGTATTCATTGCAATATCGGTGCATACAGCGGAACCTATAAGAATTGACATATATTTACCGCTGTTTTCCTCAGGCGCCGACGTGGGTAAGCAGTATTTATACTCTCCGCCTGAAGCGGGATGCTTCACAATATGCATTTCCTTGATATCCCTTGATACTGTTGCCTGAGTAACGTTGACACCTGCCTCAAGAAGCATACTGAGAAGTTCCTCCTGAGTGCTTATTACATTTTCTTCAATAAGCTTTGCAATAATTGCCTGTCTGTTCTTTTTCATAGCAATTTCCTCACTTTTTATTTTCAAGCTTCTTATTGAGTACATCTATAAAATTATCTGTTTTTATAGAAATAAACGAAGCATACAGCTCTGATTTTCTGATTTTTACAATTGTTTCTCTGTCAATTCTCACAGCCTCCGCTCCGTCACAGGAGAGAAAAACATCACTGTTATCACTGCCGTTTTCCTTGACACTTATTTCAAATTCCGCATTTCCCGAAAAAACAAAGGGACGCACGGCAAGAGAATGGGGGCACACGGGAGTCAGAAGTATAGCCTCCATTGTAGGCTCAGCAATAGGACCGCCTGCAGACATTGAATATGCGGTGGAGCCTGTGGGAGTCGCAAAAATCGCTCCGTCTGCGAGATAATCGGCAATATCTCTTCCGCCTGTTTTGACGCTGAGGTCAATAAGCCTTAAATTTGCACCTCTGTTAAAAACAGCATCATTAAGACAGTTATCACTGTAAATAATTTTTCCGTCCTTATAAACCTGTGCTTTTAACATCATACGGTTTCTTACGGTATATTTTCCTTCTTTGATAAAACGGAGAAGGGACAGCTCATCAGCATCAAGTCCGCAAAGATATGCAAGTCTTCCCGCATTAATTCCGAGAATATTTTTTCCGTAATAAGCCGCTGTTTTTGCGGCTCTGAGCATTGAGCCGTCACCGCCTACAGAAATTACAAGGTCACTGCTTTTTATGTATTCCTCACTGTCTGCAAAAACTTCATCAGGAAAATCCTGCAGCTCTTTTCTTATATCTTCACTGAAGCTGTAATCAATCTCCAGCTTCTGAAGCTCGTCGCAGATAGCCTTAGTCACCGTCAATGCCTTATCTCTTGTAAGATTAGGAATTACCGCTATCTTCACTTAATGTCACCGCCTTATTTATCAAGCTCACTGTGAGATGCATTTACTACATCAGAAGGCAAAACATCTGTTTCTCCGCCTTCTTTTTTAGAAATATACAAAAGATATTCAATATTACCTTCAGGGCCTTTTATGGGTGAGAAATCAAGTCCTTTTACAAAAAAACCGGTTTCCCTTGCAAAAGCAGTTATGCCTTCAACTACTTCTACGTGGGTGCTTTTTTCTCTTACAACACCCTTCTTGCCGACCTTTTCGCGTCCTGCCTCAAACTGAGGCTTAATAAGTGCCACGCACTCACCCTCGTCACCGAGCAGTTCATAAACCTTGGGAAGAACAAGCTTCAGTGAAATAAATGAAACATCTATTGAGGAGAAATCTGTTTTTTCGGGTATCTGCTCCTCGGTTATATATCTTACATTGGTACGTTCAAGATTGATTACTCTTTCATCACTTCTGAGCTTCCAGGCAAGCTGTCCGTAGCCCACATCAACACAATAAACCTTTTTTGCGCCGTTCTGGAGCATACAGTCTGTAAAACCGCCTGTTGAAGCACCGATATCCATACAAACCTTATTTTCAAGGCTTATAGGAAAAACAGACATCGCTTTTTTGAGCTTATAGCCTCCGCGGCTGACAAATTCCATTCCGCCTCTTACCTCAACAGTATCGGTTTCTTTTATATTGTCACCCGCTTTAAGAGCCTTTTGTCCGTTTATATAGACAATTCCTGCCATTATTGCGGCTTTGGCTTTTTCTCTGCTTTCAAAATAACCTTCATTTGTAAGAAAAGCGTCAAGCCTTAATTTTTCAGCCATTTTTCTCATTCCTCTGAAACTTTAGTATAAATTCCTTCTGCATCAAGATAATAATGCTTCATAAGTCCTTTTACGGAGTTCTGCATAGGAAACTCCCCTTCAACAGCAATATTTCTGTACGTTCCCTTATAACCGAATTTAAAAAGCTTATCTCCGAAGGTTTCTCCTATACCGCCGAAGCGCTGTCCTTCTTCAAAGAAATATATCTTATCACAATCAAGCACCTGCTTTACGGCAATATTGCTTACAGGCTTTATTGTATTGAGCTTCAGTATAAAAACTTCTTTTCCCTTTTTCTGAAGCATTTTCTTTGCTTTACATGCCTCTGAGAAGCATCTGCCGTATGTAACAACAGCTGTTTTAAGTGTTTTATCACCGTAAAAAGCAAAATCTTCAAATTCTTCGCAAAAATCATCGGGAATTTCAGCATCAACACCTCTCGGATATCTCACTGCAACAGGACCGTCTATCTGATAAAAGGCTCTGTTGAATGCACTTTCAAGCTCTTTGAATGTTGTAGGAGCAAGAACGGTAATATCCGGAACAGTATTAAGAAATGCCGCATCAAAAACGCCGTGGTGTGACTCACCGTCGGCACCGACAAAGCCTGCTCTGTCAACAGCAAATACGATTTTAAGTCCTTGCATGGCGCAATCGTGAATAATCTGATCATAGGCTCTTTGTAAGAAGGTGGAATAAACGGCAAAAACAGGCTTCATTCCGCCTCTTGCAAGACCTGAGGCAAAGGTAACGGCATGCTGTTCGGCAATACCTACGTCAAAAAATCTGTCAGGATATTTTTTTCTGAACTGTTCAAGTCCGCAGCCAAGACTCATAGCGGCGGTAATACAACAGATATCCTTATCCTTGTCCGCCGCCTTGGTTACAGCACTTCCGAAGGCATCGGAAAAGCTGGGCTCACTATATACAGGCTCACCTGAATCAAGATTAAAGGCAGATATTCCGTGGAAGGCATCGGGGGCCTTTTCCGCAAACTCATATCCCTTACCCTTTGTTGTATTTATATGAAGCACTGTGGGAGCATCAGCCTGCTTTGCACCGTTAAGAGCCGTCTGCAGAAGGGCAATATTATGCCCGTCTATCGGTCCCATATAATTAAAGCCGAGGTCTTCAAACATTGTGGAATTATATACCATATTTTTCACAAAGGTTTTGACCTCAGATATGATTGAAACAAGGGTTTTTCCCACAAACGGGATTTTTGAAAGTGCCCTTTCCGTTCCTGACTTAAATTTGAAATACCGTGGAGTGGCTCTCATTTCGGCAAAATATCTTGCAAGGGAACCAACGTTTTGTGAAATAGACATTTCATTATCATTGAGAATAACAATAAGCTTAGTGCCCTTCCCTGCACGGCCTGCATTATTAAGTGCCTCATAAACCATACCGCCGGTAAAAGCACCGTCACCTACCACTGCAATAACATAATTCTCGTTACCCTCTATTTTATTCGCCGCGGCAATTCCGTATGCCGCAGACAAAGCAACACTGGAGTGACCGCCCGACATTATATCGTGTTCGCTTTCATTTCTTCTGCAAAATCCCGATATACCTTCAGGCTGTCTTAACGTACTGAATTTATCTCTTCTGCCAGTAAAAAGCTTATGAGTATAGCTCTGATGAGATACATCCCATATAATCTTATCGTCAGGAGAAGAAAAAACTCTGTGCAAAGCTATTGTAAGCTCAACAACGCCCAGATTTGATGCAAGATGTCCGCCTGTTTTTGACACAGTGGAAATAAGCTCTTCACGGACTTCAGCCGCCAGCTCATCAAGCTTATCTGCAGGAATTTTTTTAACATCATCAGGGCAGTTTATATGAGGAAGATACTTTTCTTTCACATTAATCCCTCAAAACCGTTTAGTTTTTTCTGAAAAGAAGACTTTCTGCAATACCTCTGATTTCTGAAGCCTCTTCACCGAAATATTCAAGAGCCTTCAATGCATTCTTTGTGTGTATAGAAGCAAGCTCTTTTGCTTTTTCAATACCGAAAAGAGAAACATAAGTAACCTTTCCGTTCTTTTCATCGCTTGTTTCACCGTCTTCTTCTGCTTCAAGAATATCATCTTTTATCTGAAAAGCAAGACCAAGCTCTCTTGCAAAATCTCTTGCGTATGATATTTCTATATCATCAGCCCCTGCTGCTATAAGTCCCATAGCACAGGCACTTTCAATAAGCGCGGCTGTTTTCAGCGTATCCATTTCAACAAGCACCTGAAGATTTGCAGGCGTATTTTCATATTTAAGGTCAATATACTGACCGCCTATCATACCCTTCATTCCGCCGAGAAACGAAAGCTCCTTTGCTGCTCTTACAGACTGTTCAAAGCTGACAGTTCCGTCAAGTGCTGCAGAGGATATAAGATTGAATGCGTGTGTAAGCAAAGCATCACCGGCTAAAAGTGCATTTGCTTCTCCGAATTTTATATGAGAAGCGGGCTTTCCTCTTCTTATATCGTCATTGTCCATACAGGGAAGATCATCGTGTATAAGAGAATAGGTGTGAACAAACTCCACAGCACAGGCAAAGGGTAATGCCTTATCGGGATTTTCACCTTTTACCTTGCAGAATTCAAGACACAGCAAGGGGCGTACTCTCTTTCCGCCGCCTTCAAGAGAATAAAAAAGCATATCCTTTATGGGCGAGGTTTCCGCAGACATTTCGGGAAGAGTGTTTTTCAGAGCCTCTTCTATTTTTTCAATGTATATAGCAATATTATTCATAATCATCCCTCTTCAACATCATCAAGTGATATTATGCGTTTTTCTGCATTTTTAAGTTCATTTTCGCAGAATTTGGCAAGCTTTGCGCCCTCTTCAAAAAGCTTTACGGACTCTTCAAGAGGAAGTCCGCCGCCTTCAAGAGTCTTTACTATTTCCTGAAGTCGTTTTACTGCTGTTTCATAAGTATGCTTACTCATTATTATTTTTCCTTTCAACGCTGACAACTCTGCAGTCAAGAGTGCCGTCTGCCATCTGCACCTTCAGCATATCGTCTTTTTTGATTTTCTCAACGCTTTCTGTTATCTCACCGTTAAGGCTGACAAGAGAATAGCCCCTGAGAAGCACACTGAGAGGATTTAATCTCTCAAGAGATGCAACAAGTCCTGTAAGAAGATTTTTTTCTTTAAAAACAGCTCTTTCTGCCGCCGCCTCAAGCCTTAGCTTACTGTTCTTTATAAGCTCATAATCCGAAGCGAAAAACCTTCCCGGATCAGAAAAATTTCTTGCTTCAAGTATAAGACCGAGCTTTCTTTTTTCACTGTTTATATAAGCATTTATTGAAGAATAAAGTCTTTCTGTCAAAGAAGCCGTATTCATCATAAGAGAATTCATATCGGGAACGGCAAGCTCAGCCGCCGCAGAGGGTGTGGGAGCTCTCAGGTCACTTACAAAATCACATATTGTAAAATCCGTTTCGTGACCGACAGCAGATATAACGGGAATTTCACAGGCATAAATTGCTCTTGCAAGAAGCTCATCATTGAATGCCCATAAATCCTCGGCACTTCCGCCTCCGCGTCCTATAATTATTACGTCGGCACATTTTTTTCTGTCAAATTCCTCTATCGCCTCTATCATTTCACTTGCAGCAGACGTACCCTGCACGGAAACGCCCTTGAACACAATACATGCTTTGGGAAATCTTCTTCCCAGCACGTTAAAAATGTCCTGAATGGCAGCACCCGTAGGTGAAGTAATAACACCCACGCTCAGAGGAAAGGCGGGAATTGCCTTTTTATGTGAAGCATCAAAAAGCCCTTGCGCTTCAAGTCTTTTTTTGAGCTGTTCAAATGCTACTGCAAGTGCACCTGCTCCGTCGGGAATCATATCCTCAACATAGATCTGATAAATTCCGTCACGCTCAAAAACAGTAATTCTTCCCCTGACAATCACCTTCATTCCGTTTTCGGGAACAAATCTCAGTTTCATCGCCTGTCTTGAAAACATAACGGCTTTTATTGCTGATGAGTCATCCTTCAGGGAAAAATACAGATGTCCTGTTTTATAATGATTGGAAAAATTTGATATTTCTCCCGAAACAAAAATCGACTGCATTCCCATATCGGTATCAAACATCGATTTTATATAACGGTTTACGTCGGAAACCGTAAAAGTAGGTATATTCATCATAGTTACATATACGAAGCCAACAGAGCTATGCCTGCGGCATTATCTGAGGAAAAGCCGGGGGCGGCAAAAACTGCACCGAATTCTTCCTTAAATCTTTTTCTTATGAGAGTGTTTGACATAACGCCGCCTGAATATACAAGAGGACAATCGGGATATTTACTGAGAAGGTCCTTTGTCATTTCATAAAGCACCTGTGAAATATAATCCACACAGTACTTTGCGATATCACAGTCATTTACACCGTCTTTTTTCATTTTTTCGCACTTATTCTGAAGTCCTGAAATTGAACAGTTTCCATCCTTCATATAAGGCTTGATTTTATATATCTTATCGCTCAGAAGGCTGAGCTTATCAAGCTCGGGACCTGCAGGAAAATTCAGCGATAATAAATTCCCGACTCTGTCTATTGCCTGTCCTGCCTTGAGATCAAGTGATGATGACAGCAGCTCACAGCTGAAAACACGGCTTTTATCAGGTGTGACCATTACCGCTTCTGTCGTTCCGCCTGACACGTGAAATGCAATAAACGGTTGTTCGATAAGCTGCAGTGCATCAGCAGAATATAAAGCCGCCGCAATATGTCCTGCCTGATGGGAAAAGGTAAAAACATCTGCACCTGATACGGCTGCAGAGGAAAACGCAACTGCCTTTCCGGTCATAAAGCAGGGCATATAAGAGCCTTTTTCATCTCTCGGAGAAACAGAAACCCCTATTCTGTCAATCTTTCTTTCAATTCCCCTTGTGACATTTTCTATCATTTCAGGCAAATTGATTATATGCTGAAAAACAGCATCGGACTGTCTGAGTCCCAATTCCCCTTCCTTTACCCTGAGGAGCGTTCTTGACTGAATGATTTCTTTTGTTTCACTGTCATATAAAGCAGCCGAGGTTGTATAATTACTTGTATCAATACCAAGACAGAGCATCAGTTCGTCTTACCTCTGATTACGGAACCGAGCACACCGTTAATAAATGATGCATCCTCTTCGCCTGCATATTTCTTTGCAAGCTCAACGGCTTCGTTTGCACAAACACCGTCAGGAACCTCATCTATATATAAAATTTCCGTAACTGCAAGTCTGAGAAGAGCAAGACTGACTCTTGGAAGTCTTGTAAGTGTCCAGCCGCGAAGACAAGATGTGATTGTTTCGTCAACCTTTTCAATATTATCATTGACAGCTAAAACCAACTTTTCTGCAAAGCCGTCAAGAACAAAAAGCTCTGTTTCTTCTGCTACAGCCTTCATATCCTCCAAAGAAATTTCGGGATTAAATATTTTTTCAAAAACAAGTATAAATGCCTGTTCTCTTGCTTCACTTCTTGTCATAATAACCTCCGCAATCAAATACTATAACTTTACAGTATAATATACCACAAGAGTATGGAATATACAAGATTTTTTTGTATATTCATATGAATATACAATATATTTATACATTTTCATCACTTATGACCTTGATTTTAATTACCTTATTATAGTATTATATTATGGATAATAACTCTGAAAGGATGATTATGAGTGAACAGATCTGAACTTGTTTTCAAAGCAATTGATATTTTAGCGGAAAAGCCTCAGAATGCGGTGCATTATCCCTCTATTGTCCGTGTGCAGAATATCGCTTATCACAATGCTTCGGAAGAATATAACGTGGCTGACTTATACTTCAGACGTGACATATTTGATGACGGAAAGAAGCATCCCATTCTTCTTTATATTCACGGCGGCGGCTTCGTAAAGGGCGACAAGGACTACAGAATAACAAACTCTGAGTTTTATGCTCATCACGGCTACTTCGTTTTCAACATTGACTACAGACTTCCTCCTGAGGTTGATCTTGAAGAAAACTTTGCAGATATTGTAAGAGCCTTCAACTATATTGAAACTCTTGCTAAATACTGCAATATTGATACAGATAAAATCGTGGTTTCCGGTGACTCATCAGGTGCATATTTTTCTGCAATGCTCTGTTCTTTCTGCTTCAATGACTCACTTCGTGAAAGATTTAAGCTGCCAAAGATAAAATTCAAGCCTGCGGCTGTTGCACTTATGTGCGGTCTTTTTGACATTGACAGACTTGTAACCACACCTAACGTTATGGGACTTGTTTCAAAAACTATGAGTATGGTTCTCGGAATAAACATAAATAAGGACTACTCAAATAAAGACGAATATGAGCATATAGATTTCATTTCTCCCATAAACTTTGTCAATAAAGACTGGTGTCCTGTTTTTATAACCTGGGCAGAGGAAGATGTTCTTTGTATCGACCAGGGAAAGCCTATGGCTGATAAGTTTGAAGAATTGGAAATTCCCTGCAAAAAATTCGTTGTTGGCGGAATTCTTAACAATCACTGCTATCACCTCAATATGACGTTCAAAACAGCAAAACGCTGTATGAACAGGTGCATACACTTCCTCAATGATATGCTTCAGGTGGAAGACAACACCGCAGATGAAATTGAAGAAGATGACAAATCTGTAAAGGAAGACAAAAAATAATGAAACGAATCGTTACGATTCAGGATATATCCTGCGTGGGAAAATGCTCTCTTACTGTGGCCCTTCCCGTAATTTCCGCTTGTTCGGTTGAAGCAGCGGTTATCCCCACTGCAGTTTTATCCACACACACAGCTTTTAATAATTTTACCTTCCGTGACTTAACTGATGAAATTACTCCTGTAACTGAAGTATGGAAAAAGGAAGGGATTACCTTTGATGCCATATATACGGGATATCTCGGCTCCTTCAGACAGCTTCAGCTTATGGATAAGCTTTTTGATGACTTCAGAACGGACAGTAATCTCATATTTATAGATCCCGTAATGGGTGACCACGGAAAGCTTTATCCCGGATTTTCTCAGGAATTCGCAGACAGTATGGCGCGTCTTTGCGGAAAAGGTGACATTATTGTTCCCAATCTCACAGAAGCCTGCTTTATGCTTCACGAGGAATATATTCCAAGCGGTTATTCCGAGGAATACATAAAAAATATTCTCAGAAGGCTTTCAGCTCTCGGCTGTAAAAATGCCGTTCTGACAGGAGTTTCCTTTGAAGAGGGCAAAATAGGAATAATGGCATATAACAGAGAAACGGACAAGTTTTCAAGCTATTTTGCAGAAAAAATCAACATAAGCTTTCACGGAACAGGTGACGTTTTTTCAAGCGCCTGCGTGGGTGCATTAATGAGAGGGCTTTCACTCGAGGGGGCACTGAGAACATCAGTAAATTACACCGTAGCTTCAATTAAGGCAACTATAAACGATCCGGACAGAGCGTGGTACGGAGTAAACTTTGAAGAAGCAATTCCCTGTCTTCTTGACGAATTGAAAAATAACTTATAAGAGTAATAAGCTGACCGCCTGAAGAAATTCTCTTCAGGCGGTCTGTTTTTATGCTTTTGTTCTGTTTACAATATAATATTTATAGAATTTTACACCCTCTGCAAGTGCTGATACACCGATGCTTTCATTAGCCGCATGCATAGCCGCAAGCTGTTCGGGAGTAAGCCTTGTGGGAGTAAACCTCAGACAATTATCTGAAACAAGTTCAAACTGACGGCAGTCTGTTCCGCCTGTCATAAGATAAGGAATAGGAACTACATCAGGGAAGGCTTCTTCAATACACTTTTTAAGATAATTAAATTCCTTGCCGTTGGGTGACGCTTCATTAGACGGATCACGTGAAAGAAGAACTTCTGTTTCAATATCGTATTTTTTTGCAATATTCCGCAAAACCTCAATAGACTCCTCTGACTTCTGATGAACAGAAGGACGGATATTACAGATAACAGATGCTTCATCGGGAATAACATTGGGGGCTTCTGAGCCTTTAGCCATTGTAAATGCACAGGTTGTTCTTACGAATGCACCTGCCATAGGGGAAAACAGAGGAAGAACCTTTGCAAGAAGACCTTTGAACAGCCAGAGATTTGACATAACAAGTCTTAACGGGAAGATAAGATGTCCTGCTATGCTTTCAAACATCTGAGGAATGGGAGAAACAAGCTCACGCTTGAAGGGATCTGTTTTTTCAACCTCAGCCATAAACATAGCAAGTCTTGCAACAGGTGTATTCTTAGGAGGTGTGGAAGAATGACCGCCCTTACCTCTTGCAATAAATTTAAGATTACAAAATCCTTTTTCCACAATACCAATAGCCGCACAGGGCTTTGAAAGACCGGGAAAAACGTTACCGATAACCGCACCGCCCTCGTCGAGCACTGCATTAAGACGAATTCCCTTTTCTTTAAGCCATTTTGCCGCATCGATGGCACCGCCGCCTGAAATTTCTTCATTTACCGATGAGAAAAGCCATATATCCTCTTCAGGTGTGAAGCCTTCCTCCAAAAGCTCCTCAACGGCACTCCATTCAGCAGAGAGTGTGCTCTTACAGTCCATAGCACCTCTGCCGTGAACACAGCCGTCTGATATTTCACCTGAGAAGGGATCTCTTGTCCATTCCTTTTCAGCCGCAGGAACAACGTCCTGATGTCCGAGAAGAAGAATTGCGCCCTTTGAAGAATTCTTACCCTTCCAAAGTCTTAAAATGTTACCTTCAAAATCATAATTTTCAAGCGTTGAGAAGATATTGGGATACAATCCCTCCATTACCTTCTGCAGCTTCAGAAAATCTTCGTATTCCTCACCCTTTGCCTTTGACACGGTAGGAACCTTTACCATTTCGGAAAGTGCTTTTGCATATTTATCTTCCTCGTCCTTAGTCCAGCTGATTGCCGCCTTCTTTTCGGAGGGCTTATTCTTTACCTTTACTGCCCTGATAACACATATAAGCATCACAAGAACGAATAAAGCAATAAGTGCAAAGACGAACCATAATACATACTTCATTTTATCTGCCACCTTCAGTCTGAATTTCAGTTAAATTATACACTTTCAAACAGGAATTTTCAACATAAAAAGGCACCTTCTTCTTTTTCTCTGAGAAGAAAATGCCTGATAGTGAGAAAAATTAATACTCTGCGCCGAGATTAAGTGCTTCAAGATTATATTTGAGCATATCCTGATGTCTTGCAGAAATGACCTTATTAAGTGCAGCTTCAAGGTTTTCTGAACCTATTTCAGAAACCTCCTTTATAACCTTACCTGTAATTATCATATTTGCAAGAGTTCTTATGTTCTTTTCATTTGCAAGACCTGAAGCGGGAACGTAGAATACTTCTACGTCAGTTCTGTTGACCTTTCTTGAAATAAGCGTAGAGTCAACGAAAATTTTACCGCCCGGAACAACAGAGTTTTCATACTTATCAAGAGAAGGAAGGTTCATAGCAATAAGCACGTCAGGCTTATCGACAATGGGAGAGCCTATGGGTTCATCACTTAAAATAACCGAACAGTTTGCTGTACCGCCTCTCATTTCAGGTCCGTATGAAGGAAGCCAACTTACCTGCTTTCCTTCAATAAGACCTTTATAAGCAAGGAATTTTCCTGCAAAAAGAATACCCTGACCGCCAAAGCCGGCAAAAAGCATATTTACTGTAGCCATTATTCTGCCTCCTTTTCTGCGGTAATATCCTTATATACACCGAGGGGATAATAAGGCATCATATTATCCTCAAGCCAGGTGAGAGCCTTTTCAGGTGACATACCCCAGTTTGTAGGACAAGTGGAAAGAACCTCAATAAGAGAAAAGCCTTTTCCGTCAATCTGATTCTGGAAAGCCTTTTTGATAGCCTTCTTTGCATTTCTGATATTCTTTACGTTATTAACGGCGACTCTTTCAAGATATGCCGCACCGTCAACATTACTGAGAAGCTCACATACCTTTACAGGATAGCCTACTGTGTTTACATCTCTGCCGTAAGGTGAGGTCTGTGTAACCTGACCGGGAAGAGTTGTAGGTGCCATCTGACCGCCTGTCATACCGTAAATCGCATTGTTTACGAAAATAACTGTAATATTTTCTCTTCTTGCAGCGGCGTGAACTGTTTCTGCAGTACCGATAGCGGCAAGGTCACCGTCACCTTGATAGGTAAATACGATATTATCGGGATCTGCACGTTTAACACCTGTTGCTACAGCAGGTGCTCTACCGTGAGCAGCCTGAACGAAGTCACAGGTAAAATAGTTATATGCCATAACGGAACAGCCAACAGGTGCAATACCTATTGTCTTTCCTTCAATGCCGAGCTCGTCAATAACCTCAGCCACAAGACGATGTATAATACCGTGAGTACAGCCGGGGCAATAATGGAGCACTGCATCGGTCAATGATTTCGGTTTCTGAAATACTGTAGCCATACTCAAACCTCCTTGGAATTAACTTCGATAATTTTTTCAAGCACCTGCTCGGGAGAAGGAATCATACCGCCGGTACGGCAGCAAAGGTGAACAGGCTTCTTGCACTTGATGCTGAGTTCAACATCCTCGATCATCTGTCCCATATTCATTTCCACAGAAATAAATGCCTTACACTTATCAGCAGCCTTCAGAAGAGGTGCCTTGGGGAAGGGCCAGAGAGTAATGGGACGGATAAGACCAACCTTAACGCCCTGTTTTCTTGCTTCATTGATAGCATTTTTTGCTACTCTGGAAGTAATACCGAAGGCAACAACGCAGACATCTGCATCGTCCATAAGATATTCCTCATACATAGCTTCATTTTCCTCAATGAACTTATATTTTTCAAATCTTTCAAAATTCTTCTTTTCAAGCTCTTCAGGCTGAAGGAAAAGAGAGTTTACAATATTATGCTTTCTTTCACCCTTTGTGCCTGTAACAGCCCAAGGCTTTTCAGCATTATAAGTGCTTTCGATATCAAGGGATACGGGCTCCATCATCTGTCCCATAGTACCGTCAGCAAGTATCATAGAAACCATTCTGTACTTATCTGCAAGCTCGAAGCCCTTAACTGTAAGACTTGCCATTTCCTGAACGGAAGCAGGGGCAAGAACGATATTATGGAAATCGCCGTGACTTCCGCCCTTTACAGCCTGCCAGTAGTCTGACTGAGAGGGCTGAATACCGCCAAGACCGGGACCGCCTCTCTGAACGTTTACAATAAGCGCAGGAAGGTCACAGCCTGCAAGATATGAAATACCTTCACTTTTAAGAGAAATTCCGGGTGAAGATGATGAAGTCATAACACGCTTACCGGCAGAAGCAACACCTATAACCATATTTATAGCCGCAACTTCACTTTCTGCCTGAAGGAAGCAACCGCCTATTTTGGGCATTTTCTTTGACATATATGCCGCAACCTCAGTCTGAGGAGTAATGGGATAACCGAAGTAATGACGGCAGCCTGCTCTGATAGCGGCTTCCGCAATAGCTTCATTTCCCTTCATTAATACCATATCACTCATTTTTTTCACCTCTCAACAGTAATTACACAGTCGGGACACATTGTAGCACAGAATGCACAGGCAATACAAGCCTCCTGTTCTGTGATTTCAGCGGGATGATGTCCCTTGATATTAAGACGGCTGTCTGCAAGCTTTATTATTCCTTTAGGACAAGCACCGACACATAAGCCACAGCCCTTGCAGATATCTTCTGCAAACGTAACCTTTGCCATTATATATCTCTCCAATCAAATTATTTTTTCTTGTAAATTCAAGGGGAAAAGGCGGGAAATCTTACCATCAAGTTCACCCGCAAGTTCTTTTTCCACTGTTGTAAATGCAACGGGCAAACCGCAGAGTGACTGCAATTTTTCAACTTCAGAGAGTGAATTCAACACACTCTCTGAAGTTGTAAGAGGCCCGATATTTGAATTATTTATTATTGCGGTAAATTTAATATTTGAAGCATATTCAATTTCTCTCATTACTTCCAGTGCACTCTCTGCATCAGGTGTTAAGGGACGGTATTTATTAAAGACAAAGTAACATTCAAAGCTATCTTCCTCTTTGATTTTATCGGCGTATCTGCCCAGTGCATAAGCACCTCTGTCATCTCCGCCGAGGTCAATAATATAGTGATGCTCTTTATCGTCAACTATACTGTACATCTCCTGAGGTATGGCAGGAATATCAACATTGGAATTTGCGTATTCCGATGAGATAAGCTTTATTCCTGCCTCATTCAAGCGTTCAAGAGAGTCCTTTGTTCTGAAGTAAGGGTTTACGATATCAAGGTCAGCTATAACCGTATCTATTCCCTCTTTCTTCATTGAAAGCGCCATATTTACTGCAATATTTGTTTTGCCTGAGCCGTAATGACCGGCTATAATACTTATTCTTTTCATTATTAAAGCTTGTTTCTCTGAATTTTTCCGCTTATTGTCTTGGGTAATGACTCTCTGAAGACAACAATTCGGGGATATTTATAAGGAGCAGTGTGTTCCTTAACATATTTCTGAATTTCCTTTTTCAGCTCTTCTGAAGGCTCAGTGCCCTTTGTGAGAACAATGCTTGCCTTTACAACCTGACCTCTGAGCTCGTCAGGCTCTGCAGAAACACCGCATTCAAGAACATAAGGAAGCTCCATGATAACGTTTTCAATTTCAAAGGGCCCGATACGGTAGCCTGAAGATTTGATAACGTCATCGACTCTGCCCACATACCAGAAATATCCGTCTTCATCCTTCCAGGCAAGGTCACCTGTGTGATAATAACCGTCGTGCCAGGCTTCTGAGGTCTTTTCTTCGTCATTATAATAGCCGAGGAATAAGCCGCAGGGTACCTTTTCAGATGTTTTAACAACGATTTCTCCGTTTTCACCAAGCTGAGCAGGTGTTCCGTCTGCTTTAAGGATTTCTATGTCATACATGGGATTTGCCTTACCCATTGAACCAGGCTTAGGTGTTGTTCCGAGCATATTGGCAATAGTAAGAGTAGTTTCTGTCTGACCGTAGCCTTCCATAAGCTGAAGTCCCGTTGCATTTTCAAACTGCTTGAAAACCTCAGGATTAAGTGCTTCACCTGCTATTGTTGCATGACGGATCGAAGAAAGGTCATACTTTGAAAGATCCTGCTTGATAAGCATTCTGTACATTGTGGGAGGTGCACAGAAGGTAGTTATATTATACTTTGCAAACATAGGAAGGATTTCAGAGGCATCAAAACGGTCAAAGTCATATACGAAAACTGAACCTTCGCAAAGCCACTGTCCGTAGAGCTTACCCCATAAAGCCTTACCCCAGCCTGTATCAGAAATTGTAAAGTGAAGTCCGTCTTTACTTACTGAATGCCAATATTTTGCAGTTGTGAAATGTGCAAGAGGATAAGTAAAGCTGTGCGTAGCAATTTTGGGATATCCCGTTGTACCTGAAGTGAAGAACATAAGCATAGGATCATTTCCGCAGGGAGTGTCCTCTTCTCTTCTGAAACGGCGTGAGAATAATGAATATTCCTTATCAAAATTGTGCCAGCCTTCTCTTTCCTCACCTACAACAATCTTTGTTGTGAGCGTGGGGCATTTATCCTCACAGGCATCAACATGTGCAGGAGTATTATCATCTGAAGTACATACGATTGCACTTACACCTGCCGCATTGAAACGGTATTCAAAGTCGTGCGCCTGAAGCTGATGTGTTGCAGGAATAACAATTGCACCGAGTCTGTGAAGAGCAAGAATTGAGAACCAGAACTGATAGTGACGCTTGAGAACAAGCATAACTCTGTCACCCTTTTTAATGCCGAGTGAACGGAAGTAGTTTGCTGTCTGACAGGAATATTCCTTTATCTGCTGATACGTGAATACTCTTTCAGTTTTATCTCTTGCTATATGAATCATAGCGGTCTTATCAGGAGATTTCTTTGCTATTTTATCTACAACGTCATAAACAAAATTGAATTCGTTTTCTTTTCTGAAGGATATATCAACAAGCTTTCCGTCATCATCTTCAACAGTATTTATAAACTTGTGGCAGACAAGAGAATCAGAAACCTTATTTTCTGTAAAAACTCTTCTTCTTGCAATATCTTCAGGTGCTTCGTCTGAAGCAAGAATAAAAGCAAGGAAAACGCAATCTCTTCCGTCAACAGCGATCATACCGTGAGGAGTTGAGCTTTTATAGTAAATACTGTCACCCTCATGAAGAATTTCTGTATGGTCACCGACCTTTACCATAAGAGTACCGCTTATAACCATATCAAATTCCTGACCTGCATGGGTTGTTGTGTGAATAGGCTTATTTTCAAGCTCTGCAGAATATTCATATCTTACCCAGTAAGGATCGCCGAGCTTATCCTTGAATAAGGGTGCAAGGTTCTGAATTTCTATGCCGTTTTCCTTTGCAGTGGTCTGACCTGCTCCTTTTCTGGTGACGGTGTAAGACGTAAGCTTTGCACTGTGACCTTCAAGAAGATCTGTAATACCGATATCAAAAGCAAGGGCACATTTATGTATAAAAGAGAATGGAAGATCCTCCGTTCCGCCTTCGTATGCAAGATACTGTTCAACTGAAACCTCTGTTTTTTCTGCCATCTGTTCAACTGTAAAATCACAGATAGAGCGCATCTCCTTAATTCGACGAGCCACCTCATAAAGTTTACTGTCTGTCATATTAGGCATAAACAAAACCTCCTTTTTGGTTTTAATATTCAAAAAAACAAAACCGCCTCAAAGAAAAAGTTCTTTGAGACGGAAAATTTCCGCGTTACCACTCAAATTGCACCGTCTATTGACGAAACCACTCAGAAGTCTGACAACTCCTTTGCACTAACGGAGCATTCCCGGAAAACACTACTTCATTTTTCGCATTTTCAGCTCAGAAGCGATAGCCTATTGAAAACATCCTCCAACGGCTCACACCAACCGCCGTTTCTCTGTTGTCAGATAGCTTTCAGGCCTCTTCGTCACAGCCATTGAGTGAATGATATCACAAGTATTTTTATTTGTCAACATTACAAATTTAATGAAACAGATTAATTTTTTTAATTATGCGGTTACTATAGAATCAGCCTTCTGGAGACCGAGCTTCTTAACTGCATCCTCACGCATTTTATACTTGAGAATCTTGCCTGCGGCATTCATCGGGAAGCTTGCAACGAAGTCAATATATTTCGGAACCTTATGCTTTGCCATGTGGTCAAGAACATACTGCTTCATTTCCTTTTCTGTCATAGTTTCGCCTTCCTTGAGGATAACACAAGCCATTATCTCTTCACCCATAGCTTCGTCAGGCACACCGATAACCTGAACGTCGCTTACCTTGGGATGAGTATAGATAAATTCCTCTATTTCCTTAGGATAAATGTTTTCGCCGCCTCGGATAATCATATCCTTGAGTCGTCCCGTAATTCTGTAATTTCCTTCGGGAGTTCTGCAGGCAAGGTCACCCGTATGAAGCCAGCCGTCCTTATCGATGGCACTTGCCGTTGCTTTGGGCATCTTATAATATCCCTTCATAATATTGTAGCCTCTTGCCACAAATTCACCTGTTACGTTATCGGGACATTCTTCTCCTGTTTCGGGATTGATTATCTTACATTCAATTTCGGGAAGTGCTCTACCAACTGATGATACTCTTACATCAAGGGGATCGTCGGTACTGCTCATAGTACAGCCGGGTGAAGCCTCCGTCTGACCGTAAACAATGGTAATCTCCTTCATATTCATCTTATCAACAACATCCTGCATAACACTTATAGGACAGGGAGAACCTGCCATAATTCCCGTTCTCATGTGAGAAAAATCAGTTTTCGGGAAATCCTCGTGTCCTAAAAGAGCAATAAACATAGTTGGAACGCCGTGGAATGCAGTGATTTTTTCGTTATTTATGCAAGCAAGTGCAGGTTTAGGTGAAAAATAAGGAAGGGGCATAAGAGTTGCACCGTGAGTCATAGATGCTGTCATTGCAAGAACCATTCCGAAGCAGTGGAACATTGGAACCTGAATCATCATTCTGTCTGCAGTTGAAAGATCCATTCTGTCACCGATGCACTTACCGTTATTTACAACGTTATGGTGAGTCAGCATAACACCCTTGGGGAAGCCTGTTGTACCTGAGGTATATTGCATATTGCAGACATCGTCTTTATCTACCTGAGAGGCAAATCTATATACTTCCTCAACCGGAACGCTCTTACCTTTTTCCACAGCCTGTTCCCAGGTCATACAGCCGTCCATTGCAAAGCCGCAGGTAATAACGTTTCTCAGGAAAGGAAGTCTTTTGGCGTGAAGAGGCTTTCCTGCTTCAAGCGTGCTAAGCTCCGGACAAAGCTCCTTTACTATTGAAGCGTAGTCGGAATCTCTGTAGGAGTCAATCATAATAAGAGTATGTGTATCCGACTGTCTGAAAAGATATTCTGCCTCGTGGATTTTATAAGCAGTATTTACGGTTACAATAACAGCACCGATTTTTGTAGTTGCCCAGAACGCAATATACCACTGAGGGATATTCGTTGCCCATACTGCAACGTGAGAGCCCGGACGCACTCCCAGTGCTATAAGGCTTCTTGCAAAATTATCAACATCATCTCTGAACTGTGAATATGTTCTTGTATAATCAAGTGTTGTATATTTGAATGCAAGCTGATCGGGGAAGGCTTCACACTGAGCATCAAGCACCTGAGAAAAGGTCTTATCTATAAGCTGTTCCTTTTTCCAGATAAATCTTCCGTCACCCTTACGGTTGCGGTAAAGATGCTTTTTGTTCTTTTTAAGATTACCGAAGGAATTAAGATATGATTCAAAGAAGGTAAGAATTGCCTCATAATCCGTAATTTCAGGAAGCCACTCTGTGTTCCATTCAACTGAAACATAACCGTTGAAGTTTATGGATCTGAGTGCATTTATCATCTCTGTTACGGGAAGCTTTCCTTCACCGATAAGAACAGGCTTTTCACCGTCTGCATCATTTATTCCAACGGATTTTATATAAGCACCGAGATTTTTTACGGTATCCTCTGCATCCTCTTTTGCATTGAAATATGTGGCATACATATTCCAATGTGCAGCAACGTAATCTGTAGCAAGGCACTCAAGTCTTTCTCTTAACAGAGAAGATTTACAATAAACACCGTCTGTTTCAATAAGAAGTGTAATTTTTTCTTCACTGAGAGTGTCTATAAGTGCCTCAACGAATTTATCGGCGGTTTCCTTGTCTTCACCGGCATAAGCCTTTACAAAGCTTACATTGAGATTAGCTGCACATTCAATAATCTTCTTTGCCTTTTCAAGATTGTTATGGAAATTTTCGCCGTCGGAAATATCAAAGGGCAAATCAAGCTGTGAAACGGCAATTCCAGAATTGAGAAGCTTTCGTTTTGTTGAAAAAACTCCTGAAGACGAAAAAGAACCATCATTAATGAAAGCAGAGCTTTCAATATCATATATTTCTACAGCACTGTATTTCTGTGCCGAAGCTGTCTGTAAATATCCCGCAAGTGACATTTCAGGCATATATCTTGTGGAAAAAGAGAGTTTCATTATCTGTTCTCCTCAAATGCTATTTTATTGAGTGCGTTAAGGTATGCATTTATACTTGCACCGATAACGTCTGTTGAAATACCGATACCTGAATAAAGCTTTCCTGAATCGGAACGAAGCTTGACAAGTGCCTTACCCATAGCCTCTCTGCCTTCGGTCACGGACTGAATCTGGAAATCATCAAGTTCAAAATGATGTCCGACAACCTGTTCAATTGCAAGGAAGGCGGCATCAATGGGACCGTCACCGACATAAACACCTTTAAGCATACGGCCGTCTTTTTCAATACAGAGATTTGCAGTTGCGGTAATAACGTTACCTGAATTTATAACATAGCTTACAAGCTGATATGTTGAAGGAACCTGTAATGCAACTGAAGCAATAATAGCCTCAAGCTCTTTTGTGCCGAAATATTCCTTTCTTTCAGCAACCTTGAGAAATTCTTCATATACCTTTGCGGCATCATCGGGATTAAGGTCATAGCCTATCTTTTCTACTGCAGCAGCTACAACAGAAAAATCGTCATTTTTGTGAAGCTCAATTTCATCATCGTTCTTAACAACTGAACTGAGCACTGAATCCTTTGAATGTTCAGCATTGATTATTTCATTGATCTTTTCACATACATTTTTGAGTGTTGCGGTTTTTATTGTAGAAGAAATACCTGCCTTTTCACCCTTGAGGGCGATATAAGCCGCAATTTTTTCAATTTCTGCAAAACCGAAATCACCGACTGTTGTTTTTATACCTACAGGCATTACCTGCACTGCCTGAGAGAAACAAGCTACTGACATACTGATAGCATCAGAAACATCTATAAAGACATCAACATTATCAATGCCCTCTACACACTTATAAATATCTGAAATGAATTCACCGAATTCCTGAGCATCCATTACGCCGGCATCATCAGAAAATGTAATGCTCCCTGCTCCTGCCTTAATTGCAGTCATACAGGCTTTGAAAAGAAACTCAGGCTCTGCTCTTGTTGCATCAAGTGCTGTGAATGTAACATCATCACATAAGGTTTTAGAGAAAGCTACCATTTCTTCTATTTTGAGAAGCATCTTATCGGGTTTAAGCTTACACATATATTCCATAAGTGCAGGCGATGTGGGAAGAAGAACGTTAAGAACAGGCTTTTTAGCATTTTTGACACATAAAGCCGCAATTTCTGCTGACTCCTTTGAAAAGCCTACAGGAATACTTACAGCAGTCTTTTCAATTATTCCTGCAATATTTTTAATAAGAAGCATATCTGCTTTTTCATTCTTAATTGCGGGGAGCTCAAGACACTGGACGCCAAGCTTATCAAGCTGTTTTGCAATTTCGGTCTTTTCTCTGAAGCTGAGCTCTGTTGTAAGCACTGAAAGTGTTTTATCTGTAATACTGATTGTTTTCATTGGTTATGCTCCTTTTATACACAAAAATAAATCCCCGAAACAAAAAGTTTCAGGGACGATAAAAATTACCGCGGTACCACCCGTGTTGCCGAATTCGGCCTCTCTTTCAGACTCTGAATTTAAGTCTTTGGTCTTGATAACGGGACCTTCCGCAATTCCCTATAAACCTGAAAGGCGTTGAGGAACCGTGCTCCGATACGAGATTAACCGAAACCTCCGTTACTGCCTTACACCAACCGACAGCTCTCTTTGAACATCTGATAACGGTCTTAATATCTTCACTGCATTTTCGATATCCATACTATACTAAAAAGACTGACACAAGTCAAGAGTTTAACTAAAAATGAAACAATGAAAAAACAGCAAGGGCTTTATTAATAAAACTAATCAATATCAGATTTATCATATAAAATGCATATTAATTTCAATAATGAGCCTTGAGTGTTTCATATTCCTCTTCGGTTATGTGAATAAATCTTCCGTGCTTGAAGCCGTAAGGAAATGAAAATTCGCTGTCAGCTCTCTTAAAATCTGTTCTTCCCTCGCCTTTTGATACAAAGGGCACATACCCCATCTGCTCTTTAGGGCAACCGAAGAAATCAAGCATAAGACACCATCTTCCGTCGGGGAGCGTATATGTAGTAGCGCCCTCATAGGAACCGCCGTTTGTGTAATATCTTACAAGTGCATCAAACTCATCATCATGAGTAAAGGGCCCCATAATATTATCTGAGGTTTCATGCATATTTCCCGAAGGATCATTGGAATTTTTATAAAACAGATGCCACTTTCCGTTATGCTTCATAAGGTGAGAGTCAAGAATTTCATTTTTCTTTGTAAAAAAGAGCTCAGGATATGTAAAGCTTCTGAAATCCTTAGTTCGACAGGCATATATTGACATGTGATTGAAACCGTCTTCCTTTACGGTTGAGCCCCAATGAATGAGATACTCGACCTTTTCTTCATCATAAGTAATTTCAGGCGCCCACAGACAGCCGAAGTCATCTCTTCCGAAATATAAAAGCTTCTGCTCGGAAAAATTAATAAGATCCTCACTTTCCCAGTAAGAAAGACACTTACTGCCGTTGTGATTAATATCCTTCCAATCAATATTTCCTTTTTCATCCATTCTTTTTACAACACAAAGGTCAGTTGCAAGAATTGAAAAAACACCGTCGGCTCTTCTTATAATTTCTATATCTCTGACACCGCCTGTGCCGCAATTACTCCAAAGAATAGGTTTTCCGCCGTTAAGGCTTTCCCAGTTATATCCGTCACGGGAAACAGCAAAATGTACCTGTTCACCGTCAACAGTCATTTTCTCTCTGAAATGAACACTAAGATAAGGCATACTGCAACTCCTTTATTTTACTACCCACGCTTCAAGGCTTTCTTTTCCTGAATAGCCGACAAACTGATCAACCGTTTTTCCGTCAACAAATTTTATAAGAGTAGGAATTGATACAATGCCGTAAGCCGCAGCAATAGCAGGCTCATCATCAACGTTTACTTTACCGAATGTAATTTCCGGGTGTTCTTCTGAAATAGCATCAACAAAGGGAGCTATCATCTTACAAGGACCGCACCACTCTGCCCAGAAATCTACAATTACCTTTCCCTTGCTGTCGGAAACCTTTTCCTTGAAATTTTCGTGATTAATATTTATTACTGACATAACTTTTCTCCTTTAATCTTTTGATTTATAATAGAGCATACAATGGCAATATCCTTCAAATTCAGGATCTGCTATCTGCTCTCTGAATTCTTTACAGATACATTTGAACTCTTCTGTTTTCGGAATTCTGCAAGGACAATATCCGTCTTTCTTTTTAAGACCTTCTTTGATTTTTTCAACAACGCTCTTATCCTCGTTCAATCGTACTGCCATATATAATACTCCCTTATAGTCTGTTACAGATATATCTTATAATATATATTTGCCCGTTGTCAACGATATAATTCAAAACAACAGCTATGCTTTTGTAATAAAATTAATATTACTGACCTACAGGATTATTAAAACAAAACTGCCGGATGCTCAAGATGAACATCCGGCAAATTTTTATGGATTTTTATATAACAGTCTGCCTTTCAGAAAACCGTTAAGCCTTTTATCCTAAAACTCCTCCGAAGAGCTGAGTGATATTGGAGATAATTCTGTAGAACCAGTTAATAATCTTCTGCCAGAATGTCAGTGACTCTTCTTCAATAGGACCGTCTGATACACACTTAGCATAGCATGTGTAAGGAGCATCATCACTGTTCTTAACTGTACAGATGATATACTTACCTTCATCTGATTCTGTAAGAGTATAATTATCTACACCCTGAGCTACTCTGAAGCCGGTTCTGGGATCATCCTCAGCTGAGTCAACTCTGTACCACTCGAAATAGAGGTAAGGAATTGCACTTGCAGGAATTTCATTGGTAAGAACATAAAGTGACTTTCCTGCCTGTAATGTACCTGTAAGAGTGATATCAATGTTAAGCTGTGCAGCAATAACTGTAAGCTCGATATATTCAGAAATTGTTGCATAGTTTGTTGTGTTATAGGGAGTAAAAACTACCTTATACTTATCCTTGATAACACCGATACCTTCAGCTGTTGAAGTGGGATTTTCCATTGAGAATGTGCCGTGCTGTGTACCTTCATAGCTTGAAGTAAACTTAACCTGTGAAAGCTTCTGACCGTATTCGATAGAACCTGACTTGGGAAGAATTACATCCTTGAGAACAGCCTTCTTAATTTCTACTGTAAGGTTAGGATTGAGAAGTCTGAGTTCATAGTTTGCTGACTTTGAACCTGCAAGTGTGGGAAGAGTATATCTTACACTCTTGATACCTGCATTTTCATTTTCAACAGTACCTTCAATGGGGAATGTACCTTCAAAGTAAAGATTCTTTGCATCTGTACCGTAAATATTTGTAAAGGCTGAGAATGTAACATTAACCTTAGTGTTACCTGCTTCATATTCTCTGCTTTCTGCAATTGCTTCAACGTAAGCAGCACGCTTATTTACAGTAACCTTACCGTTTAAATAAACGAAATCATAGTTATCACTTTCAAAAGCACCTGTAAGAACTACGTCATAAAGTCCTACATCACTGCCTGCTGCATAAGAGCAGTTCATAAGCACATAACCGTCAACGGAATTCTTTATTGTATCAGCACCTGTAAGGCCTGTTACATTGTAGTAGTAAGTGGGTTCTGTATCACCGTAAGTTACATTGAAGTTTGCAGCTGTTACGGTAACTACTGTCTTACGGATTGTAAGCTCAATTTCCTTTTCAACTACTGCATAGTTAATTTCATCATCAGGTGTATAAACAGCCTTATAGGAATGAACACCTGCCTGAGGAACAACATTCACTACTTCACTATCCCATGACCAACGGCTGTCACCGAGAGAGATATTCTTCAAAGTTCTTGCACTGTCATAATAAAGAACATCTGTCATAGGAAGAGGATAATAAGGAGTTGCTTTAAGAATTTCAACCGTGAGTCCTTCAAGATTTGTAAGAACAAGGTTATAGTTTGATGCTCTTTCACCTGTAAGCTCACCATTTTCTACTGTAACATTTCTGAGGCCTGCACCGCAATTATCAATTGCAGCTGAAACAAGAGCTTCATTTACATATACAAAGCCTTCATCGCCTACAGCAAGTGAATTTGCAACAGGCTCAAAGCTGAGGTCAACAGAATAATTATCTGCTTCATATTCTCTTTCTACGGGAACTACCTTAACATAAAGAGTTCTCTTGAGAATATTTGCCTTAGCATCGTTAGCAATAGAAACAAGAAGCTCATAGTTGTTTGCAGCAGCACCTTTAAGCTTAGCATTATTTACAAATACATCCTTGTCTGTGCCTACTGTTAAGGAGCTGAAATAATAAACTGCTGACTCTTCGTCATAAGAAACATCATCAAACTGACCGCCTGTACGCTCACAAGCACCGTACTGGTCATTAACCTTTGCATCTGCTGTACCTGTACCGTCATATTCCTTATCAAGAACAGTGATGTCAACATAATAAGGAGCAGGAGTAATTACAAGAGTACCGATCTTATAGTTTGATACGGGTGAGAAAACAGCCTTGCCGTCAACCTTTGAAACACCGTCAACGAACTGTACCTTTGAAAGATCAACGTCATCGGGAGTTGCAATATCAACAGTAACGGTATAGAAGCCGACATTTGTGGGAGCAGCTGTTGAGCCGTTATACTTAACTGTAACTTCACCGATAGAGGCAGTATTAAGAGTAGCGTCAAGTCTTGCAAAATCTACATAGTGAGGCTGAGCTGTATAAACAGACTCTGCTTCACCGCCATAATTTGAAAGACCTGTAAGAACAAAGTAGTTCTGATAAGCTTCTTCTGTAAGTATTGTTTCAACACTTGTAAGCTTGGGAGAAATGATTGTTGTATCACATACTGCTGTTCCCTCATAAGGAGCATTAGCAACTGCCTTTACTGTGAGGATATGAAGCTTATGTGTTTCGGTAAGAGCAAGTTCTTTACCGTTTCCTACAACATCACCGTTTTCGTTATACCATGTGATTGTATAAACACCGAGAACATCAGGATCAAGACCTGATACATCAACGGTAAGAGTATTTTCAACCATGGGAATACCTGTTACTGAAAGAGCACCTGAGATGGGCTTCTTTGATACGGTAAGAGGTACGATAAGACCTGTAACAATATTATAGTTTACAGTATCGCTGGGAATGAATGCTGCTGTATAAATTGTGTAATCGCTTGTACGGTAAGCGGGAGCAGTTGATGCTGAATCGTAGAGATACTTACCTGTTACATCATTTTCAACAGCACCGCCTGTAAATACTGCATCACCGAGAGTCTGACCGTGAACGATTGATGCTCTGGGAAGAACAGTTACCTTGGGAGTAGCCTTGATAACTGTTATTGTGCCGTGCTGAACATTTACAGTATAGTTATTGAATACTGCACCGGCAATATCAACAGTGATAGGATAGCCTTCGTTGTTAACAGGTGAATTCTGCTGATATGTTGTATCAATCTTGATTTCGCCTGCAGAAACTACATCTGAAACGCCTTCATTTCTCTTTGCACCTACTATAGTGAAAGCATTAGCGATATCAGCAGGAATAGCACTGCCGTATTCAAGTGTAATATCATCAGCCTTGATTACAAGCTGAGCCTTTGTAACCTTGAGAGTACCCTGAACTGTAGATACTGAATAGTTTTTTGATGTATTGAAGTTGGGGTTAGCCTTAATGTAGTAAGAACCAACCTGATAATTATCAATATATCTGAAATCTGTTGAATATTCGAATGTGGGTTCTGTACCGTTTGCTGTAATGTTTTCAATTGTATCGTTACCGACAAGACGGCTTTCATCAAAAGTAACATTTACTGTTGCAGCAGAAGGAACAAAGTTTTCACCGTAAGCAATTGAAGTATCCTGAACGGTAAATACAATATTTCTGGGAGAAACATTAATTACGCCGTTTACTGTAGTAAATGTATAGTTTCCGTTTACATCAACAAAGTTGGGAGCAGAAATTTCAACGGGATAACCGCCGTCAATAACGGGAGAGCCCTTCTGATATGTTGTATGAGGAGTAATGTTACCTGAAGTTGTAACGAAATCAATATTGAAGGAGGGATCAAGCTCTGCCTTATAAGTATAAGCAGTGATATTGGGAATATTGTCACCGTATGAAACTGAACCTGTATATGAAATAATAACAGGTGTTGCCTTAACGTTGATAATAACAGTTGCAGTCTTAACTTCATAGTTTTCTGCATCTTCAGGAACGAACTGAGCTTCATACTGTAAAACTGAAACTGTGGGATTAATTGTAGGATCAATCCACTGCCAGTGACCTGCTACTGATGAAGCAGTATCAGCAATACTGATATCTTTAAGAGTTCTTGCTCTCTGATAGTACATTTCTGCAACAGTGGGAGCTTCAACAACAGGAATACCCTTTGCAATTTCAACAAGAAGAGTAGCACCTGTGTTATAGGTAACCTCAGCCACATAATAGTTATGTGCAGCACCGCCGGCAAGAAGAGCAGCTACAGTCTGCTTTGAAATACCGCTTACTTCTCTTGTACCGGCATTGTTATTGTCGTCAACAAGTGAAGCCGTTGTTGCGGGAACCTTAACATCGTCCTGTCCGAATCTACCGTCAGTTATTTTGAAGCTGACACCGACACCAAAGTTATTCGGTTCGTATTTTCTGTTTGTTTCAGCAGAAGCTTCAACTATAATGGGGCGCTGAGAAACTCTGAGCACACCTTCGGGATTGCTTTCACCGCCATCAACATACTGGTATGTATAGTTGGAAAGCACGTCGGGGAAATATGAAAATCTTGCTCTGATAAAGTATGTTCCGACCTGACATTCACCTGCAACATAAGCACTGTAGTTTGTTCCGTCACCTATCATAAACTGAAGGGCCTCGAAAAGCTGTGCCTTTACCGCATCTGTGTTGTCATTTGCAACAAGACCAGAAAATACAACTGAATAAGAAGTATCAAACTCTTCATTACCGTAAACAACTGCAGCCGCAAGGGGTTTTACGGAAACAACAGCGGGATTTACGGTATATTCAACATTAAATACAGTTGATTTATAGTTCTTTGCCATTACAGCAGCACTGCCGTAAGTGGGAGTCCATGTAACTGACACAACCTGAGTACCTACGTTCTTATAAGACGTACCGTCAGAAACATTTGTGAATGAAAATACACCTGTGACATTTGTATCGGAGGCAATTCCCTGACCTGTATAGGTTGAAAGGAAAAGAACCTCATTAAGCTTCTGTCCGTAAGTAAGATTAACCGCCGTCGGCAGATTGCCTCTTAAAATATCAGCCTGATCAATTACAAGTGTAAATGTATAATCAAGCTCATATCTGTTCTTATTAAGCTTAGGATCTTTACTGTAAGTAATACTTTCATCAATATGCAGAGTTACCTCATAAGTACCTGCATTTGTGGGAAGCTGACCTGATGTGCTGCTTTCTGTTATACCTGCAGCATTTGTGCCTGTATATGAGTATGTAACAGGAATGAGGTCGCCGGAACTGAAGTTTACGTTATATTCAGATGTGTAATTGGCTTCAGTAATTGAGTCATAAATCTGAAGACCGATATCTGTAGCCTTAGTAGGTTCACCAGTATATGTTGTTGTTACAACACCTGCAGTACCAACCTTAGCCTTGATGGAGGTGGGACTGAGTCTTGCATAGTCAACAAAAATATAAATAGGACCGTTTGTTGCGGGAGCAGAACCGTTAGCAGCACCCTGAGAGGTAAAGTTTTTGATAACAGTACCGCGGTTTGCTGTTGAAGCAACGTTATAATCGGAGAACACTGTTGAGGGCTGTGAATAAGCCACGTCAATAAGTCCCCAGTAATAGCTGTTACAGCTGTCACCGCCTGTAAGGTAGGAAACTGTAGCAGTCGGCTCCTTAGTAAGCTGTGTCTGTGACTTTACACCGCTGAGAGAAACGACCTTGTCAACAACGTTTGTACCGTCAGTAAGAGGTCTGTAAGAATAACCTACGTTACCGTCTGTACCTACAACGCTTGTATCAATAGCACTTCTGTTACGGTCAACCCAATATCTGTAAACAACGTGAACACGGTTTGTTCCGTCAATAGCACCTCTTGTCATACCTGTAGGAATAGCATTTATAGAGGTAGCCATAGTTGCAGCATAGCTGTTATGGGCTTCATCAATGAAGGTACCTGCTGATACAGCTGCGGAAGGAGCAAGAACCTCATGCTCACGGTAACTCATCATATAGCTTACGATGCCTGTTGCAGAGTTAATCATTTCAGAGGATGTTGCAACAGTACCCTTACGGTATGTAACAGTACCTTCAGAGTTATTCATACAATTTTCAGAGGGAGTTGTGATTGTAACGTCGGGGAGCATGGGAATACGGCCTGAGGTTGAATAAATACCGCCGCTGAAAAGGTACTGCCTACCGCTACCGTCAGACTTACAAGCATCAGTATTTGTGATGTTTGCATCATGAGTTATAGTAGCACCTGTTACAGTGATACTGCCTGATGAAGCAATACCGTAAGCAATTGAGGTAAGGTAAGATTTACCGTTTTCTGCACCTGCCATATATGTATCTCGGGAATGATTACCGTTAGAGGTTACGTTAATCTTTGAATCGCCTGAAACAGTAACCTCACCGCCGTAGATACCGTAAGCTACAGCAACTGAGTCTGTACGTTCACCGTCATCACACTGTGAGGTATATGTACCCTCGGAAAGTGCACTTACGTTGAAGATTGCACCATTTACCTTACAGGTTGCAGTATTTGAAGCATTATAAATTGCCGTTGCACCGGAAGCTACCTGTGAAGCACTTTCGTTGGTAAGTGAACCGCCGGTATTTATCTTATCATACTGAAGTGTAGTTGTAACATTGATAGTAACCTTTGAATTAACGGTAAGATTACCTTCGTTACGGATACCTTCAAGATTACAGTAAGCAAGCTCTCTTTTTGTATCGGTTGACATACCTGTTCTTACGTTTATAAGAGTAATGGCTGCATTCACGGATGTTGCAGTAACTGATGAACCGCTATACACATTAAGAGTACCCTTATTGTGAATGGCATATACGTAGGGAAGCTGCCATGCACCGCCTGAAGAACGTTCAAATGTAATTGTCTTACCGTTCATAAACAGGTTAACTGTAATACCTGCAGGAATAACGATACCTGTATAACCTGATGAATGGGTATCACCGGACACGGTAATTGTAAGATTGTTACTGAGTCTGACATTTACTTCCGTGCCTGCGGCATAAGTGCTGAGCTGATTGTTGATAGAAGCAATTGTGCCGTCTGCGGGAACAACATAATCAACAGCAGCTGAAGCCGTGGGAAGAATATCAGCTGACAATGTGGGGAAAGCAGAGAATGCCATAACAACGACAAGTAATGCTATCATAACTTTTGCCGTTACTTTTGCAAATCTGCTCTGTGATGAATTATTATTCACAATAATTCCTCCTCGTTAAAATTGTTCAATAACCACGGTAAGCCTTTTAAGACATACCGATATAATTATACAAAATGATTATAATGTTTTAGCCGTCAACTGTCAATGACAAACACACAAAAAAATGCCCTATCGGAAAAATTTTAATCAATTCAACAAAAAAGCACAATATGTTTTATTTAGTTTTACAAAGATATGAACATTGGCATTAAAAACACCTTGAACTGCTGTTTCTTATGTGATAGAATAATATAAATTTGAATAAAATATTATAAATATATTTTAAGGAGATATAAAATGAAAAACTGTGCGGTTATTCTTGCAGGCGGCGAAGGCACCAGAATGAAATCCGATAAACCGAAGGTCATGGCTGAGCTTCTTTTCAAGCCTATGCTTTCATGGGTAATATCTGCTGCAAAGGGTGCAGGTATTGAAGATATACTTGTTGTCACGGGTTATAAAAGTGAAGTAATTGAAGAATATCTCGGCTCTGACTTTGAAACAGCAAAGCAGGAAAAGCGTCTCGGCACGGGGCATGCCGTTATGCAGGCTGCGGATTTCATAAAAAGACATTCCGGCGCAAACGTTCTCATTCTCAACGGCGATGCACCGCTTATTGACTCTGAAACAATAATAAACGGTCTTTCATACCATACCGAAAACGGCTTCTGTGAAACCGTTATTTCGGCAAAAATAGATAATCCCCACGGCTACGGCAGAATTGTAAGAAATAAAGGCGGTGACTTCACCGCTATCATTGAGGAAGCTTCGGCAACGGAAGAAATAAAGCAAATAAGTGAAATAAATTCGGGCGTTATCTGGTTTGACTGTGATACGCTTTCAGATTTACTTACAAAAATCACAAACAACAACTCAAAGGGTGAATATTATCTTACAGATACTGTTGAGATAGCTCTTTCCGAAGGAAAAAGGGTGGGCGCATTCACAACAGAAAACAAGGACACCGTACTCGGTGCAAATTCAAGAGTTCAGCTTTTTGAACTTAATGAAAAAGTAAGAAGAAGACTTCTCGACAAATTCATGCTCGACGGTGTTTCTATCCCCTGTATTGACGGTGTTATCATTGACAAGGATGCAGTTATCGGAAGAGATACGGTAATTCTCCCCGGCACAATCATCAAGGAGGGCTGTGTTATCGGTAATGACTGTGTTATAGGCCCCAATACCGTTCTTTACAAAACTACCGTAGGCTCATTTACAGAGCTTAACAGCGTTCAGGCAGAAGAAGCAGAAATCGGAAATAACGTAACAATGGGACCGTTTGTTCATATAAGACCTATGAGCAAGGTAGAAGATTTTGTTCACTGCGGTAATTTTGTTGAAGTAAAAAATTCCTCAATCGGAGAAAAAACAAGCATATCCCATCTTACCTATGTAGGTGACTCTGATGTGGGAAAAAATGTAAACTTCGGCTGCGGTACGGTTACGGTAAACTTCAACGGCAAGGATAAAAACCGTTGTGTTATAGGTGACAATGTATTCATCGGCTGTAACACAAATCTTATTGCCCCCGTAGAAATCGGTGAAAGAGCATATCTTGCGGCAGGCTCAACGATAACCGACAGTGTCCCTGCCGATGCACTTGCAATTGCAAGAGAAAGACAGACAGTAAAAGAAAACTGGGTAACAGAAAAAAAGCCCTACAGGGAAAAGAAATAAACGGAGAAAACAAATGGCATTTTTCAAAAAGAAAACAACTGTGACACAAAATTTTTCGGGTAAGCCTGAATTTATAATTGCAGGACTTGGAAATCCCGGTAAAGAATATGAATATTCAAGACATAATGCAGGCTTTCTCTGCCTTGATATTCTTTGTAACAAATACGGAATAAAGACAGACCGAGTAAAATACAGAGCACTTACCTGCACTGCCGAAATTGAAGGTCATCCCTGTCTTATCATGCGCCCTCAGACATATATGAACAGCTCAGGCGAAGCCATAAAGGCGGCTGCTGATTTCTATAAAATCCCCTCAGAAAAGGTTATCGTAATATATGACGATATCTCTCTTCCCACAGGCACACTGAGAATAAGAAAGAAAGGCTCTGCAGGCGGACACAACGGAATAAAGAGTATTATCTCACATCTTAATTCCGATGTATTCCCCCGTCTTAAAATCGGTGTGGGGGACAGAAAGGATAAGGACGACGACCTTAAGGATTATGTTCTCGGAAGATTTTCAAAAGAGGACATGGAAACACTCAGAAAAACAATGGAGAAAGCGGTAGATGCACTTTCGTTTATTCTTGACGGAGATACAGACGGTGCTATGAGCCGTTATAACGGTTAAATTATGTCCTGCTATTCAAAGCTATTCGGGGCATCCCCCGAATACAAAAGCATAAAGCTCAATACAGAGAAAAACCGATTTCCCTTCGGAGTGCTGGGACTTCCCCCCACGCCAAAGGCTTTTCTCATACACACGCTGTGCGAAGAATATTCACACGGCGGTATTGTTGTTGTGCCCGATGAAGCTACAAGCGAGAGATTATTCACGGATCTCAGCGTTCTGGGTTCAAGATGTGTCACATTCCCTGCAAGAGATTTCAATTACTACAGTGTAGAAACAAGCTCACGCGAATATGAGCAGAAGCGTATAGGTGCTCTTTCAAAAATGCTTTCGGGAGAGTGCAATATACTTATTCTCTCCGCTGAAGCAGCTCTTCAATATACCATACCTAAAAAACAGCTTCAGGAAAGAACCTTCACTCTTTCTTCTACCCTTGAAATAAGCGTTGACGAAATAAGAGAAAGGCTTGTAAAATGCGGATACACAGCCTCTGAAATGGTAGAGGGTGCAGGACAGTTTTCTTTAAGAGGCGGCATTCTTGATATTTTCCCCTGTAATCTCACTTCTCCCGTAAGAATTGAATTCTGGGGCGACGAAATAGATACAATCTCTTATTTTGATATAATTTCACAGAGAAGAACTGACACCGTAGATAAGATTTCAATTGCCCCCGTAACTGAAATTCTTTTCGATGATTATGAGCTGTTTGCAGATAAAATTGCAGCGTTAAAAAAAGGGCTTCGCACAAAAAACGCTGAAAAGGTAAAGGAATTTCTCAGCCGAGATGAAGCACTTCTCAGACGCGGTCTTCTTCCCGGATGCTGTGATAAATATCTTCCCATTGCCTATACATCAAGAGAAACTCCCCTTGACTATTTTCCCGAAAGCTTTCTTTTTGTTGCCGATTCCGCAGGCGTAAAAGAAAAAGGAACGGCTCATGAAAAGCAGTATAACGAGGAAATAAGCGAGCTTTTTACGGAAGGAGTTCTTTGCAGAGGTCTTGACGGCTACTCTGCCCCCTTCAGAACGCTTGTTGACAAATATTCCTCAATGAAAACAATCTACACAGACAACTTCGCAAGAGGAAGCTTTGATACACCGGTCAAAGACCTTGTAACTTATCATATAAATCAGATATCCGCATGGGATGGCTCATATAAGCTTCTTATGGAGGATATATCATATCCTGTAAAGAATAAATACACCGTTCTTGTTTTTGCGGGAACGGAAAAAGCGGCTGAAGGACTTCTTCAGGAATTAAGTGACGATAACTTCCCTGCTATTTTATGCAGAAATACTCCCGAAGCAATCCAGAAGGGATATGTCAATATCATCACAGGTGCCCTCAACGCAGGTATGGATTTTCCCACTGAGAAAATACTTGCAGTAAGCTATGCAAGACACGCAAAGGCTCAGAGAAAATCCGTAAAAAAATATCAGAAAAACAAAAATTCCTTCAATTCCCTTGAAGAGCTTCATGTTGGCGACTATGTGGTTCATGCCACCAACGGTATCGGCATATTTGACGGCATACACAAGGTACAGATGGAGGGAATTACAAAGGATTATATAAAGATCAAGTATGCCAAGGGCGATATTTTATATGTTCCCGTAACAAAGCTTGAGCTTGTGACAAAATATGTGGGGCCCCACGAGGAAGACTCATCACGAACAGTCAAGATAAACCGACTTGGAGCAGGTGACTGGGAAAAGACAAAGGCAAGAGTAAGAGGTGCGGTAAAGGATATTGCCGCAGAACTTATTAAGCTTTATGCACAGCGTCAGAATACAGAAGGCTATGCATTTTCCCCTGACATTGATATGCAGAATGACTTTGAAAGACGTTTCGAATTTCAAGAAACGGAAGATCAGTTAAGATGCATTGATGAAATAAAATACGACATGGAAAAAGGCTGTCCCATGGACAGACTTCTCTGCGGAGACGTAGGCTTCGGAAAAACAGAAGTCGCCCTCAGAGCCGCATTCAAGTGCATCTGCGACGGCAAGCAGGTTGCATTATTGGTTCCCACAACCATTCTTGCCCTTCAGCATTACAGAACCATACTTCACCGCTTTGAAGGCTTCCCAATTGAATCGGATATGCTCTGCCGTTTCAGAAATCCGAAACAGCAGAAGGAAATTCTCAAAAAGCTCAAAGCGGGTGCAATTGATATTGTTGCAGGCACTCACAGAATTATTTCAAAGGATGTTGAATTCAAGGATCTGGGGCTTCTTATCGTTGACGAGGAGCAACGCTTCGGTGTTCTTCAGAAGGAAAAGCTAAAGGAAAAATTTCCGTCGGTTGACGTTCTCACGCTTTCTGCTACTCCTATTCCGAGAACATTAAATCTTGCTTTATCAGGAATAAGGGATCTTTCCGTAATAGAAGAAGCTCCCTTGGACAGATTTCCCGTTCAGACCTATGTTATTGAGCATGATATGGGAATAATTTCTCAGGCTATAGCAAAAGAATTAAGACGAGGCGGACAGATATTCTATCTGCACAATAATATAGGCGATATAGAGGAAACCGCCGCCATACTCAAGGACTTTTTCCCTGATGCTTCAATAGGAATTGCTCACGGAAAAATGCAGGAAAATGAGCTTTCTGACGTCTGGAAAAGTCTTACGGAAGGTGAAACAGACATTCTTGTTTGCACCACTATAATCGAAACAGGCGTGGATATCCCCAATGCAAACACCCTTATTATTGAAAATGCAGACAGAATGGGACTTTCCCAGCTTCATCAGTTACGAGGCAGAGTCGGCCGTTCAACAAGACGCGCCAGCTGTTACTGCACATTCACAAGAGATAAGCAGTTATCAGAAATTGCAGAAAAAAGACTTTCCGCAATAAGAGAGTTCACTCAATTCGGCTCAGGCTTCAAAATTGCCATGCGTGACCTTGAAATAAGAGGAGCAGGAAATCTCCTCGGAGCAAAACAGCACGGACATCTTGAATCCGTCGGCTATGATATGTATATGCAGCTTCTCAGTGAAGCCGTTGAGAAGGAGAAAAACGGAGAAGAAAACTTCGTTCCCAAGCTTACCTGTCAGGTAGATATACAGACCGATGCATTTATTCCCGATGATTATATTTCAAATTATCCTCAGAGAATTGCAATTTACAAAAGAATTGCAGATATACACAATGAAGAAGATGCCTCAGACGTAATTGATGAGCTGATAGACAGATACGGTGAACCGCCTCAATGTGTATCAGGTCTTATAAAGGTATCCCTTCTCAGAAATTTTGCCGCAGATAACGGCATTGGTGAAATCACGCAGAAGGGCAACAGCCTTCTTCTGTTTGTGAGTGCTATAGATAAAAATGTTCTGGCAAAGCTTTCTGTGCTCAAAGGAAGAGTAATGGCAAATGCATCAACAAGACCGTATTACTCAGTAAGGCTGAAAAATCCTACTGACCCTGTTTCTACTCTTGAAGAAATTGTAAAAGCACTCTCTGCAAAGGAATAACACCGAAATGTTCAGAATAAAAAGACCTTTTGTGCCGTTTTTTGTCAGCATTATCACCACTTGCTTTCTTATAATGGAAGAATTTTATGACACAGTATTATTTCTTGTTTTGCTCACCAGTGTAATTTGTGCTGTTCTTGCTGTCAGAAAGCTGTTTATATCAAAATATATTCTGATAATCCTTTCGGGCATTATAATTGCAACCGTAGCCTTTGCTTACAATAATTCATTTTTTCAGGTTGCCGACAGCATTTCGGGTTATAACGTTAATATCAGCGGCACGGTAGCTTCAAATCCCGAAAATCTCAGCGGACGTCGGTATTTTGAAATTACCGACTGCTCTGTAGCAGATAAGGATATTTACGGTAAGATCGGAGTTTTCACAAGCAGCAACAAACAAATTCAGGCGGGTGACAGAATAACTGCTACGGCAGACAGCCTCTACCCTGCCGCAAGTGATGATATTTTCCGTTTTCATTCTATATCTGAAAGAGTTTATCTTAACGCTTTCTGTTATAACGATTCAGAAACAGTTTCAGAAAATTACAAAGACGGAATTTATTATAAAATCACAAGGCTTGCAGATAAAATAAACACGAAAATTTCGGAAAATATGTCAGTTGAAGGGGCGGCTGTAACAAAAGCACTGTTGACAGGAAACCGCAGTACACTGTCGAACGAACAAAGCTCAGCAATAAAAACTGCCGGTGTTTCTCATATTTTTGCCGTTTCCGGTATGCATCTTTCTCTTTGGACAGGCATTTTCTTTATAATACTGAAAAACCGTTCCCGTTCTTCCTTTATTCCGAATTTTCTCTCAATAGCTTTTGTGATATTTTACAGTATCCTTACAGGACTTTCTCCTTCTGTTTTGAGAGCAGGAATAATGCTTACTGCCGTATTTACGGCAAGAATTGTAAGGCGGCAGGCTGATGCTTTAAATTCACTGGGCTTGGCAGGAAGCATACTTCTCATTGCAAACCCCTTTCTCAGCGGTAATATCTCATTTTTACTGTCAACTGCTTCGACCTTTACGCTCGTATATATAGCAGACCTTATTCTTCCCTCCTTCAACCTTAACAGAACTGAAAAAATCAAAAGCTTTTTCAAAAAATTACTTCAGACCGTTCTTGTTTCACTGGCTGTAATATTTATGTGTCTTCCCTTTTCATCAATATTTTTCGGCAGTGTTTCAATGCTTTCTCCGGTATATTCACTTATTCTGACACCCGTTGCACAAGCACTTATGTCCTTCTCCGCTGCGGCAATATTGCTTCCATCCGGTTTTGTTCTGTCAGAGTTTTGCTTTTTGGTCTGTGAATTTTTAAGTAACATTATCAACACTGCAGTTTTTTATTCAAAGAATTTTGACTTTGCGGTAATTCCCGTAGATAAGAACATAATCATTCCGTGGTTTACGGTTACGTTTGTTATTATACTTCTGTTTATATACATAAAAAACAGCAAAAGAACAGCAGTTGCATTTGTGCTGATAAGCAGTATTTTATTAAGCGGATTTTCTCTTTCAGACACGTATAAAAACAGAAATAACACCGACATATTTATTCCTCTCAGCACCAACGTCACACTTATTGCAATTTACAGCAAGGGTGAAAGTATTATTTTCGGTTGCGGCGGCGACTATGACGATACCGACACTCTCAGCAAGTTTTTCTCAAAAAACGGAGAATACTTTATTGATACCGTTTTCATTCCGAGAGAAAGCACCTATGACAGTGAAAACTATGAAAACATAAAACAGAGGTTTAATCCCTCCCATACAGAAAATCTGTCATCGAAAATATTTGAATGTGAAATAAGAAATGACTTTACCGTGAAAAGCCACAGCGATGACGGCTTTTGCGCTGCTGCACTTAATATCGACGGAGTAAAAATCGTAATATGCTCACTACCCTCTTCTGATTTTTCGTCGTGTGCGGAAATATATAAGAGCGGAGATATACTTATAACACGAAACAGACTTCCGAAAAATATTAACACGGAAAATTTTTCGGATATTATCATTATGACCGACAACATTTATTCCACTGTACCGACTAACGCAAAAACTACGATTAACGGCGGCATCACCGTCACACTGAAAGGAGAAAGCTATGTCATTAATTGATGAAGAAGTATTCGGTAAGATGCTTAAAGGCGACATTCAGCAGAATATATTTCTCTTTTGCGGCGATGACGATTACCTGAAGGATTTTTACTGCAACAAGCTCGTTTCCTCTATTGTCAATGAAGAGCTGATGTTTTTTAATTTTCACAGATACGAGGATAACGAAACCGACCTTGATACAATTTTTGCAGATGCAGAAAATCTGCCGTTGATGGCTGAAAAGACCTGCCTTCTTGTAAGAAATTTTCCTCTTGAAAATCTCGGTTCATCCGCCATGAAGGAATTCGGGGAAAATCTGAAAGCTATACCCGATACAACAGTTATGATTTTTTATTTTTCCGCCGAAAACATTCCTTCGGGGAAAAATGCGAAATGGGACAGCATTGTAAAGCTTTTTGACTCTTGCGGATGTGTTGTAAAAATCGAACACAGAACTGCGGCAAAAACTGCGAAGCTTCTTGTTTCAAGAGCAAAGGAAAAAGGAACAAGCATTGATTATGAAACTGCAACATATCTCATAAACTGCGTCGGTGACGATATGCAGACGGTTCTTAACGAATTCAACAAGGTATGCGCTTTTTCCTGCGGAAATCCCGTCACAAAAGAAATGATTGACACTACTGCCGTAAAAAGCATTGAAGCATCGGTATTTGATATCAGCTCAAGTATTTTTTCAGGTGACACGGATAAGGCATATAAAATCTTAAACGAGCTTCTGCGCCAGAAAACTGCGGCAAGCTCGATAATCGGTGCGCTTACCTCATCCTACGTAAATGCATACCGACTTAAAGTTGCACTTAATGCAGATAAAACTGTTTCGGATTTTGCAAACGAATTTCAATATAAGGAAACAAAGTATCAGTTCGGAAAAATTTCCCCTTTTGTAAGACAAAGCACCCTGTCTTCATTGAAAAAAGCACTGAATATACTCTCAGAGGCTGATATAAAAAGTAAAAGCAGCCGTGTTTCTGAAGAAATGCTTCTGACTGAGCTTATTTCAAAGCTGGCATCCTGCAAGGAGTAAAAATATGCTTCATACCGACAAAGTAATTATAGTTGAAGGAAAATATGATAAAGCGAGGCTTTCAGGCATTATTGATGCACTCATAATCACAACTGACGGCTTCGGAATTTTCAATTCCAAAGAAAAGCAGACTCTTATCAAAAAATTAGCTGATGAAAGAGGACTGATTATTCTCACGGACTCAGATGCCGCAGGCTTCAAAATAAGAAATTTTCTTAAAAACATAGTTAAGGAAGATAAAATAACACACGCTTACATACCCGATATTTACGGCAAAGAAAAAAGAAAAGCAGCTCCCTCAAAGGAGGGAAAATTAGGTGTAGAAGGAATTGACAACACTCTTATTGAAGAAGCACTTCTGAAAACCTGCCTCTTCACCGAAAACAGCAAAGAAAAATCAAAAAAAGAAATCACTGCTTTTGATTTATATGAAAAAGGTCTTTCAGGCGGTGAGCAAAGTGCGGAAAAAAGAAGAAGGCTTATGTTATCCTTAGGTCTTCCTCAAAGGCTTACAGGGAAAAACCTTCTGAACGTTCTCAATACCTTTATGACTTATGATGAATTTACGAAAAAAACACAGGATTTATTTTCCGATTGACAACGAAAAACGGTCATATTAATATATAGATAAGGAGGAAACGCTATGAAAAACAAAAAAGCTTTAACAATAATTGTTTCCGTTCTTTTGGCTATTGCCGTTTCTGTTTCGGTTTTCGCTATAGCAGGCGGCAAAAAACCCTCCGTGCAACAAGGTAACTTCAAAAATCTGATTGCTGACAGACTGGAAATTACAGTTGAAAACACTGATTTTATATTAAAGAAATCATCATCCTCACCTGAAACCTTCACGCTCACCTTCTTTCTTTATGTAAAGAAAACTCAGGGTGATTTTTACGGAAAAATAAACGATTGCACACTTTCGGGAATAACCTACAGCAGTATGGTATTCACTGCTCTTAATTCCGTCAGCAAGGATAAGGTATTGAAATCAATGCCCCTTACATCAACAGACGGAATACCCGACGAATACCGTTGGCAGGTTGATGTTACCGTCAGTGTAAAGGACAGCGCGGTATTTGACTGTGCATTAGAGCTTGACTGCACATCGGGAATGACTGAAGCATCGGCACAGCAAAAAATATTTGAAATTCCAATAACAATAACTGTACAGAATTAAAAAAACGGTTTCTCCGCAATTATAGGGAGAAACCGTTTCTTATTAATATACCTTTTTATTTCTTTTTCTTCTTATTCTTATTCATAAAGAATATTCCGCAGAACATCACGATAAAGAATATTATAAGGTAGAATATTACGGGACAGCTGAATTCACCAAGCTCCTTTGCAGCCTGATACGGCTTTATACCGTGAGCATAAACAGCCGCAAATACCATTGCAACAGAACCGATTAAGGCAAGTGCCGGAAGTAAAAATCTCTTTACAGGATGCACATCCTTTGCCTTCTTCATAAATGCTATGAAAATAGGAATATATAAAGCATAGGTTGTAACAATGGGAAGTTCAGAGGAGTCGAAGCTGAAAAGACCGAACCAGCTTTCAGGAACAAGCTGTGAGAAGTAGAAATACGTAAGCCAGCCTGCAGATAACAAAGCCGCAACAACACAAGAGTTTACGGGCATATTTGTCTGTCTGTCAACCTGATTGAAAATCTCAGGTCTGGGACCGTAGCCTCTGACTGAAATGGAATAAAGACCTCTTGAGCAACCGAGCATAAGTCCGTTAAGCGTACCCATACAGGAAATTGCAACAAAAAGATTGAGAATATTTCCGAACACATTTCCGAAAACATTCTTAAAGGCAACAGTTGCGCCGTCTTTAATAAGCACATCAACAGATGCTCCGCCTGCAACACCTACAAAATAGAATACATAAACCGCAACAATTATAATCGCACCTGCAATAAGAGCAATGGGAAGATTTCTCTTTGCATTTTTAAGCTCTGCATTTATTGATGTTGCAACGATCCAGCCTTCATAAGCAAATGCCGTAGCAACTACTGCGGGGAAAAGAAGATCCCATGATTGTACTTCGTGAGAAAAATTATCCGCAAGAATTGACGTATCAGCAGAAGCTGTTGCAGGATGAGTTATACCGTAAGCAGTACCGACAACAGCCATAAGAAGTAAGGGCACAAGCTTTATTACAGTGGTTGAAACCTGAATTTTACCGGCAAGAACAGGCGAAAGTGCATTAATTGCAAAGCTACCCACAAGGAAAAGACAGGCAAGTGTCATACATTCGGGACCAAAAACCGTTCCGCCTTCCGAAGAAGAAATGTGCATAGCCAAATCAGGATTTGCAGAACAAATAAAAGTGAGTGTATATCTTGCACATACCCACGACAAAACAGATGTCATTGTGGGATAATATAAAAACGTAAGGAACCAACCCACGAAATAACCGTATTTGCCGCCCATAGTTGTTTCCGCATAGTCAACAACGCCGTTGACCTTTTCATATTTCTGTGCCATAACAGAGAACGCCAGAACACAGAAAAGCATTATTATTCCGCCTATAAGCCAGGCAAGAATACCCTGAAGCATATTACCGCCTGTTACCAGAAGAATGTCCTGTGCTTTAAAGAATATGCCCGAACCGATAACTATACCTACAACCATACAGATTGCAGTAAACAGTCCGTATCTTTTTTTCAATTCACCCATAAATTTAATCTCCAATTACGACAATATACGTGCTATGAGAAAAACTAATTAATCAGTCTTTTTTAAGCAGCTCTTTAATTTCAAGAAGAACGGAAAGCTCAGTATCCTTCTTCTCCTCTTCCTTTGCTTCAGCAGTCTCTTCTTCCTTCTTCTTGAGTGCTTCAAACTTTTTCTGAGTATTCATTGCAACACGCAATACAACAAAAATTGAAAGAGCAATAATAAAGAAATCAATTACTGCCTGAAGGAAATTACCGTAAGTAAGAGCCAATTCGGGAGTTGTAATTTCACCGGCTGCATCAATAACAGCTTCTCTGAAAACAAATTTGAGATCTGTAAAAGAAACACTTCCTATAAGAAGGCTTATGATAGGTGTAATAATGTCATTTACAAGAGAAGTAACGATTTTACCGAATGCAGCACCGATAACAACACCTACTGCCATATCCACAATATTTCCTTTAAGAGCAAATGCCTTAAAATCGTTCAAAAACTTTTTCATACAAATTTCTCCTTTTTAAATCAAATTTCAGCAAAATGAGTATATCATATAAAAAATACAAACACAACTGTTTTTTACGCTTTGACTTGATAATTCTGTTTTTTAGTGGTAATATTGATATACCGAAAAGGAGGTTATTTATTTAATGAAAAAGATATTGGCCTTATTATCAGTAATTTTTATATTGTTTTCTTTATCTTCCTGTAAGGAAAAAGAAGTTACACACAAGACAGGTTGGCAAAATCCCGATGTTTCCGATACTGAAAAGGAAAACACTACAAAAGAAAATACTACGGAAGAAACAACTGTAGCAGAAGATGTTGCCGCTACATCAGAGCCTGAAAAGGAGGAAATCTCCATTGAACTTGACACGGGAAAGGCTTTGTTGATAGGCTCCTTCAATTCTGAAATCTACGGTAGGCTTACGGTTTATAATCAGAATAACTATTTTATAATCACCGACGAATATAACGAAAAAACCTTCTACACGTTTTCTCAGAATTATTCACCTGAAAAAACCGGCGGTGAGCCTGAAGCAATTTTTGTTGATATGAATTTTGACGGATATACGGATATCGGTGTATGCTACTATAAGGACAGCCTCAATTCATATTATTTCTGCTTTGTATGGGATAATGAAGAAAGAGAGTTTACTTATTGCCTTCCTTTTTCAAGTCTTCCCAATCCCCGCTTTAATACACGCAACAAAACTATAACAGCCTATGAAAAGCTCGGAGAAAAAACAAAAGAAACTGTTTATATCTATACGAATTCAGAATTGAGTGTTGTTTCAACAAAAGAAACCGAAGAAACAACAAGTGCTCAGGGAGCTGAAATTGTAAATGCAAATCTCAGAGTAAGCAAAAACGGAAGCTTTGCAACCGTTTATCTTACAGCTAATGAAAAAACTCAGAGCAAATGGGTTTGCACCATTGATGACAGTGATGTCGTTGATTTAAGCTCCGAATACTATAATATGGCAACAAAGGACTATGAATTCACACTTTCTGCAATAGCTCCCGGTGCTACTACGGTAATTTTCAGATATGTTTCTCTGGTTACCGGTGAATATATAGAAGAGGTTATTATCAACGCACATACGCTGTCTGACGGCACCGTTGATATTATTGTTCCCTGATATATATAACTGAATATTAAAAAGAGAGGTAAAACGGATCTATTTTCCGCTTTACCTCTTATTTATTCTGAAAGCTCAAGCCATTCAAGCTCCATTTCTTCAATAGAAGAAGTTACTTTTTCAAGCCTCTCCGTAAGCTCTATGATTTTTTCAAAATCAGCCGCAACCTCAGGAGTTGACATCAGTTCATTCAGCTCATCACGTTCTTTCTGAGCCTGTTCAAGTAAGCCCTCCAGTTTCTGAATTCTGGTTTTTCTTTTTCTTTCCTGACTTTCAAGCTCCTTTCTCAGCTTATAATCATTGACCTTTTTCGGTGCCTTCTCGTTTATTTCAGCTGTTTTCTGAGAAATTATATTGATATAGTCATCGTAATTACCCTCGTATCTTGTAACACTTTCGCCGTCAAAATACAAAATACCGCCGGCAATTACATTAACAAAATATCGGTCATGGGATACACACAGAAGAGTTCCGTCATAATCCTTCAATGCCTGTTCAAAAACTTCTCTGGAAGCGTAGTCAAGATGATTGGTAGGCTCGTCAAGGATAAGAAAATTAGGCTTCTTCAATACTAAAATCAATAAAGCAACCCTTGCTCTTTCACCGCCTGAAAGATCACACATATACTTTTCAATATCATCGTTTCTGAAATTAAAGGCTCCGAGATAACCTCTGAGTTCAGGAATTGTTTTCGTCGGAAAGCGGTCATAAAGCTCTTCAATTACAGTTTTATCGGACATAAGACTTTTCTGAGTCTGTTCAAAATACCCGACTGTAACATTATGTCCGAAGCGTGAAATGCCGTCATCCTTAGGGATTTTATTCATAATAAGACCTAAAAGAGTGGTTTTTCCGCATCCGTTGGGGCCTAAAATGAACAGCTTCTCACCTCTGAAAACTTTAAGACTTACATCACTGAAAAGAACCTTTCCGTCATAGGATTTTTTCAGATTTTCAGCAATCAGCACCTCGTCACCGGCTCTGACACATTCGCTGAATTTCAGCTTTACCGTCTTTTCCTTAGGAGGTATCTCAGGCATTGTAGCTTTAATTCTTTCAATCTGCTTTTCTTTACTGGCTATGGTTATATAGTTTCTCTCCTGATTGAACTGCTTTTGCTGTTCAATCATTTTTTCAATACGCTTTATTTCTATCTGAGCCTTTTCGTATTCTCTTCTTTCAGTTTCCAGACGAAGCTCCTTTGTTTTCATATAAACAGAGTAGCTGCCCTTACCCTGATACAGTCTTTTATTTGCAATTTCAAGGGTTCTGTCAGTGGTTTTATCGAGGAAATAACGGTCATGGGAAATTATAATTACGGTTCCGTTGAATTTGGCAATAAAATCCTCCAACCACTCAACACTTTTAATATCAAGATGATTAGTAGGCTCGTCAAGAAGCATAAGATCAGGCTCACTGAGAAGAAGCTTTCCAAGACAGAGTTTTGTACGCTGTCCGCCTGAAAGTGCCGTGACAGGCAGATTTTCCTCTTCCAAGGTAAATCCAAGTCCTTTAAGACAGGAATGTGCACGGTTTTTGTAAGTAAGACCGCCTTTATTCTGATACTCCTCAGTGAGTGAAGCCTGCATATCTATATATTCACTGACCTTGCCGTCTGTAAGCTCAATTTTTCTGTGAAGCTCCTCAAGCTTCTCCTCAAGTCTGAAAAGAGGCTCAAAAACCGTAAGCAATTCATCATATACACTAAGAGTGCTTCCGGCACAGGCGTGCTGTTCAACAAAGCCTACGCTTGTATGTGAGGCTTTTATAACTCTGCCGTCTGTGTGCTCAAGCTCACCGCATATTGCTCTGAGAAGCGTTGTTTTTCCGCAACCGTTTGAACCTATAAGCCCTACCTTATCACCTTTTGCAATATCGAAGGTGGCATTTATTATTATATCTCTCTGTGCAAATGAAACACAGAGATTCTGACAGCTCAATAATGACATTTTTACTATCCTTATGTTCTTGTTTCAAGCATCTGTAAGTTGCCTGATACCTTATATTTTCCGAAATCAGCGGGAATAAATATGCTTGTTCCCTTTCTTAGTGCTATTTCATTATTTTCAGTTATGATTTTTCCTTCTCCGTCTAAAACAAGAAGAGAAACAAATGACTTCTCATCTGCATTGTCTTCATATTCACCGCTGACGGTAACTGAAATCATCTTGAAATACTCGCAGCCGGTAAGATATGTTTTTTCTGCATCGCCTGTTTTCTGAGGCTCACCTTCACAGGAAAAATCAACTGCTGTAACACCGAGATTAACTACATCAACCGCCTTCTTAACGTGAAGCTCTCTGAGATTACCGTTTTTATCTCTTCTGTTGTAGTCAAATACTCTGTAGGTAGAATTAGAGCTCTGCTGAACCTCTGCAAGTAAAATTCCCTCTCCTATTGCGTGAAGCATTCCTGAAGGAATAAATACCACATCACCGGGCTTTACTTCTACGATATTCACATCATCAAGCAAGGTTCCGTTTTCTATTGCCGAAGCAAATTCATCTCTTTTCATATCGTGATTTACGCCGTAAATAAGAGAAGCACCCTTGTCGCATTTCAGAACATACCACGCTTCTGTCTTTCCGTTCTCATTTTCATACTTCCATGCATAATCGTCATCGGGATGAACCTGAACGGAAAGCTTATCCCTTGCATCTATAATCTTTATCAACACGGGAAAATCCTTGATATCCTTGTTGTTTGTTCCAAGACATTCTCTTCCCTCTTTTTCAATAACCTCCTGAAGAGTCATTCCCTTATATTCTCCGTTGAGAACAAAGCTAGGACCGTCCTTATGGCAAGAGAGAAGCCACGCCTCAGCGGCGTTATCTCCGTCTGTTTCAAAGCCGTATTCATCAATAAGAGTTCTTCCGCCCCATATAGTTTCCTTGAGTGTAGGATATAATGATAAAATTTCCATAATAATAACGGATAAACCGTTCCTTTCAAAAAAAATTACAGCCTGAATATCAGACTGTAATAAAGTATATCAAAATTATAACAGATAGTCAATTATTCACAACCGCCGAATTTATAATAATCACCGTTTTCATCGTCCCATAGCTTACACAATATTTTGTTTTTACACCCACCGCAATTATCACATTCACTGAGATTAGTGCAGACAACCTTTCTCTTACCGTTATGATATACTGTTTCTTCCAATACAATATTTTTCTGTTTTATAAAGCAGAACTGTTCAAAAGTTTTAGAATGTCTATCCATAAAATCACCTCTGCTATAAGTATAGTCTTTTTATCTGAAAAAAATTAACGAAAAAAGGCAGCTATTCAAATATTCATATTATAATGCTTGTTTTCATATTATTTACCAGGTGATTTTATGAGTATTTTTTATTTGTCTTTAATTATAATCGCAATAATCACAGTAATTTTCATGCTGAAAAATCTCAGATTTCCTCAGATTTTACTAATAATCCTGTCAGGAATATCAGCTTTACTTGCCTGTGATCTTACCTTTTCATTCTACGGCTCCTTTATGCCTGTAAACGTTTACACATTACTTATAAGCGGCATTGGCGGAATACCCGGTGTAATTCTTCTTACACTGTTATATACATTCTTTTGATGATGCAACAAAAATTCCAATATATAATCAAAACCACCAGTTGAACTGGTGGTTTGCACTGCCCCTATAAGGGGCTATTACAGGCTTCATCCCTGAAAGGGACTACTGAAGTTTGACACCGCATTACACTCACAAGCAGCCGCTCTCGTGCGGCTGTTTATTTTTGCTTATTTATTCTTGGCACCCGTGAACGGGTCTGTGTATTCCTTGAAACTTATCTGGTCC
>JAZNSP010000013.1:0-49590 GCA_045591285.1 Acutalibacteraceae bacterium | reverse complement strand
ATTGCTTTAAAACCTCCTGTTATCTTGGGTAATGCGGTCGCCAAACCATTCACTTTATATCATGGAGGTTTTAATACTTATACTAAAGTTTTTTATCTTCCCCCGGTAGAACCGGGGGTTTATTTCCACACCTAAAGGCACAAAAAAAACATCGGGTGTTCTTGCGAACACCCGACTAAACTATCGGAATATATTAATTATTCGTTGATAGCAATAACAACGCCTGAACCAACAGTACGTCCACCTTCACGGATAGCGAAACGAAGACCTACTTCGATAGCGATGGGAGTGATAAGTTCAACGTCCATATCAACGTTGTCACCAGGCATACACATTTCTGTGCCTTCGGGAAGGTTGATAACGCCTGTAACGTCAGTTGTTCTGAAGTAGAACTGGGGACGGTAGTTGTTGAAGAAAGGAGTATGTCTGCCGCCTTCGTCCTTATTAAGAACGTAAACCTGGCCCTTGAACTTTGTGTGAGGCTGGATTGAACCGGGCTTTGCAAGAACCTGACCTCTTTCGATTTCAGATCTCTGAACACCACGAAGAAGACAACCGATGTTATCGCCGGCTTCTGCATAGTCAAGGATCTTTCTGAACATTTCGATACCTGTGCAAACAACTTTTCTCTTTTCTTCTGTAAGACCAACGATTTCTACTTCTTCACCGGTCTTGAGCTGACCTCTTTCAACTCTACCTGTAGCAACAGTACCACGACCTGTGATTGTGAATACGTCTTCAACGGGCATAATGAAAGCAAGGTCTGCTGTTCTTTCGGGAGTGGGAATGTAGCTGTCAACAGCTGCCATGAGTTCGTTGATGCAAGCAACTTCGGGAGCATTAGCGTCAGCACCTGCATATTCAAGAGCCTTAAGAGCTGAACCCTTGATGATGGGTGTGTCGTCGCCGGGGAATTCATACTCGGAAAGAGTTTCTCTGATTTCCATTTCAACGAGTTCAAGAAGTTCTTCGTCGTCAACCTGGTCACACTTGTTCATGAAAACAACGATGTAGGGAACGCCAACCTGACGAGCAAGAAGGAGATGTTCCTTTGTCTGAGCCATGGGGCCGTCTGTAGCAGCGATAACAAGGATAGCACCGTCCATCTGTGCAGCACCTGTGATCATGTTCTTGATATAGTCAGCGTGGCCGGGGCAGTCAACGTGTGCATAGTGACGAGTTGCTGTCTCGTATTCAACGTGAGCTGTGTTGATCGTGATACCACGAGCTCTTTCTTCGGGAGCCTTGTCGATATTTGCATAGTCTGTGAACTCTGCACCGCCCTGCATAGCGAGGGTCTTTGTGATAGCAGCAGTAAGAGTTGTCTTACCATGGTCAACGTGACCGATTGTACCAATGTTTACATGGGGCTTGGTTCTTTCAAATTTAGCTTTTGCCATGAGAATGTAACCTCCTGATTTTTAATAATCAATAGTCATTTTAGCAAACATCTTGCAAAAAAGCAAGTGTTTACAGAAATTATCTTAATAAAGATTTATTTTTTGCTGATGCTTTCTGCAATATTCTTGGGAACCTGAGCATAGTGGCTGGGTTCCATTACATACTGACCTCTACCCTGTGTCTTGGAACGAAGGTCTGTAGCATAACCGAACATTGATGAAAGAGGTACGTCAGCATTAACCTGAGTTGCACCGTTACGAACTTCCTGATCACGGATCATACCGCGGCGGGAGTTGATATCACCGATAACTGTTCCGAGATAATCATCGGGTACAGTAACAGCGATCTTCATGATGGGCTCCATAAGAACGGGAGCAGCCTTCTGCATAGCATCCTTGAAAGCCATTGAGCCTGCAAGTTTGAAAGCCATTTCAGAAGAGTCAACTTCGTGATATGATCCATCATAAAGAGTAACCTTAACGTCAACTACAGCATAGCCTGCGAGAACACCGTTTGAAAGTGCGCCCTTAACGCCTGCTTCAACTGCGGGGATGTATTCCTTGGGAACAGCACCACCGACAACTTCGTTAACAAACTCGAAGCCCTTTTCGGGATTGGGTTCGATACGGATCTTAACGTGACCGTACTGACCGTGACCACCGGACTGACGAGCGAACTTTGTATCGGATTCTGCATTCTTTGTAATTGTTTCCCTGTAAGCAACCTGAGGTGCACCAACGTTTGCTTCAACTTTGAATTCACGGAGCATTCTGTCAACGATGATTTCAAGGTGAAGCTCACCCATACCTGCAATAATGGTCTGGCCTGTTTCTTCGTCGGTGTAGAACTTGAATGTGGGGTCTTCTTCAGCGAGCTTCATGAGAGCAATACCCATCTTTTCCTGACCTGCTTTGGTCTTGGGTTCAACGGCAACTCTGATAACGGGCTCGGGGAATTCCATCTGTTCAAGAATAATAGGATGCTTTTCATCACAAAGAGTATCACCGGTTGTAGTATTCTTAACACCAACGATAGCGCAGATATCGCCGCAGTAGCACTGCTCAAGGTCTGCTCTGTGGTTAGCATGCATCTGAAGAATACGACCGAGTCTTTCGTTCTTACCCTTTGTTGAGTTATATGCGGAAGTACCGGATACTGCGATACCTGAATATACTCTTGTAAAGCAGAGCTTACCTACGAAGGGGTCTGTTGCAATCTTGAATGCAAGAGCTGCAAGAGGAGCTTCGTCTGATACTTCACGTGAGATTTCATCACCTGTGTCGGGATCAACACCTGTTACGGAACCGACATCAAGGGGTGAAGGCATGTAATCTACAACTGCGTCAAGAAGCTTCTGAACACCTCTGTTACGATATGATGTACCGCAAACTACGGGAACCATTTCGTTAGCAAGTGTTGCCTTTCTGATAGCAGTCTTGATTTCCTGAACATCGAGGTCTCCTGTTTCGAAGTACTTCTCCATAAGAGCTTCGTCCTGTTCAGCAACATGTTCGAGGAGCTCTAAGCGGTACTGCTCTGCAAGCTCCATCATATCTTCGGGAATGTCAACAACTTCAGTCTTGAGACCTTCTTTGTCGTCATAAATGGTTGCATTCATTTCTACGAGGTCGATAATGCCCTTAAAATCAGCTTCAGCGCCGATGGGTAACTGAATCGGAACAGCATTACATTTAAGTCTGTCCTTCATCATACTAACAACGTTGTAGAAGTTTGCACCCATTATGTCCATCTTGTTGACATATACCATTCTCGGTACGCGGTATTTGTCAGCCTGACGCCAAACTGTTTCAGACTGAGGCTCAACACCACCCTTAGCACAGAGAACTGTAACGGAGCCGTCAAGAACTCTTAATGAACGCTCAACTTCAACTGTGAAGTCAACGTGACCGGGAGTGTCAATGATATTAACTCTGTGACCCTTCCAGAAGCATGTTGTAGCAGCAGAAGTAATTGTAATACCTCTTTCCTGCTCCTGAGCCATCCAGTCCATTGTTGCAGCACCGTCGTGGGTCTCACCAAGCTTATGGTTAATACCGGTGTAGAAAAGAATTCTTTCGGTAGTTGTTGTCTTACCTGCGTCGATATGAGCCATAATACCGATATTTCTTGTTAATTCAAGTGATACCTGTCTGGGCATAATGTCCTCCATAAAAAATCTACGAAATTATGTGTTAAATAAGACTTATTACCAACGGAAATGTGAGAAAGCCTTATTAGCTTCAGCCATCTTGTGAGTATCTTCACGCTTCTTGAATGCTGAACCTGTTTCGTTTACAGCGTCCATAATTTCGTTAGCAAGTCTTTCCTTCATGGTTCTCTCGCCACGGTTACGTGCGTAGAGAGTAATCCATCTGAGACCGAGAGTCTGTCTTCTCTCGGGACGGACTTCCATGGGTACCTGGTAGGTTGAACCACCTACACGGCGAGCCTTAACTTCGAGTAAAGGCATAACGTTTTCCATACCTGCCTCGAAAACTTCGAGGGGTTCTTTTCCTGTTTTTTCTCTGATGATGTCAAAAGCGTCGTAAACAATTTTCTGTGCAACACCTTTTTTACCATCAATCATAACACTGTTGATAAGGCGTGTTACGAGTTTTGAGTTGTAAAGCGGATCGGGCAAAACATCACGTTTTGCTATATTGCCTCTTCTTGGCACTTCGCTTCCCTCCTTCATAATAATGATATCATAGGTACTCGAGTGACAAATTCCCGTTGCGCCAATGTTAAGGTTTAATCACAGCCTTACGCTATATATATTAAAACTTACATTGGTGAATAAATTCAACCTGCAAGAAGATTTTGTCCAATTCGATTTTTCAGGCTATTATTTCTTAGCCTTTGCTTTCTTTGTTCCGTACTTGGAACGGCTCTGCATTCTGCCGTTAACACCCTGAGCATCAAGTGTACCACGGACGATGTGATAACGCACACCGGGAAGGTCTTTAACTCTTCCGCCTCTTATAAGAACAACTGAGTGCTCCTGAAGATTGTGGCCGACACCGGGAATGTAAGCAGAAACTTCAATACCGTTTGTAAGACGAACTCTGGCAAGCTTTCTGAGAGCTGAGTTAGGCTTCTTAGGTGTATCAGTCTTAACAACTGTACATACGCCTCTCTTCTGGGGTGAGTTGTGATCAGTCATAACATTCTTATGAGAGTTGAGTCCCTTTCCGAGAGCAGGAGCCTTTGACTTCTTCTCAAGTGACTTTCTGCTGTTGCGAACGAGCTGGTTAAAGGTTGGCAAGTCTTGCACCTCCTTATGGGATTATTATATATCAAAAAGGGAAATATCATGCGATATCTCCCTTTGTGATTAAAAATAACATCGCACAGTTGTCAATTCTAACATTAAATATATCCGTTTGTCAACACCTTTTACAAAGAAAATACTTAATTTTCGTTAAAACTATCCAAACTATACTCTGAATCGTCTATTTCGTCTGATTTTTTGGTAATATCGACACTTGAATAGCATCTCATACCTGTTCCCGAAGGAAGAAGTTTACCGATAATAACGTTTTCTTTAAGTCCCATAAGAGGATCGACCTTACCCTTGATAGCAGCATCAGTAAGAACTCTTGTTGTTTCCTGGAAGGATGCGGCTGAAAGGAATGAGTCAGTAGCAAGTGAAGCCTTTGTAATACCGAGAAGCACAGGCTCGCACTGAGCTTCCATAGCCACTGTGCCTTCTGCCTCAGCCTTCTTTCTTACTTCCTGATTTGCCTTTCTGAATTCGGTCTTTTCAATTGTGGAACCGGGAAGAAGATCTGTCATACCTGCTTCGGAAACCTTAACCTTACGCATCATCTGACGTACAATAACTTCAATGTGCTTGTCGTTAACGTCAACACCCTGTGTACGGTAAGTTCTCTGAACTTCACGGATAAGATAATTATGAACAGCTTCAACACCGAGAATTTCAAGAACGTCGTGGGGGTTTACAGAGCCTTCTGTGAGCTCTCTGCCCTTTTCAACAACATCGCCTTCCTGAACGGTTCTTCTGTAGCCGTAAGGAATTGTATATTCATCTCTGCCGTCTTCACCGGTAATAACGATATTCTGAGCACCCTTCTTGCCTTCAGCATAAGAAACAGTACCGCCTATTCTTGCAAGAATTGCAAGAGTCTTGGGCTTTCTTGCTTCAAAGAGCTCTTCAACTCTGGGAAGACCCTGTGTGATATCGGCTGTGGTAGTAACACCGCCGGTATGGAAGGTTCTCATGGTAAGCTGTGTACCGGGTTCACCGATTGACTGAGCAGCAATAATACCTACTGCTTCACCGATTGATACGGAACGGCCTGTAGCAAGGTTCTTACCGTAGCATCTTCTGCAGACACCCTGTGCAGCTTCACAGGTAAGAAGTGAACGGATTGTTACCTTCTTAAAGCCTGCAGCAACAATCTTCTTTGCATCCCCTTCAGTGAGCATGTGATTGCAGTCCATAACAAGATTGCCTTCACTGTCCTTGAGGTCATTAAGAAGATATCTGCCGGTAAGTCTTTCAACAAGACCTTCGATTACGTTATCCTCATCACCGTAAATGTCTGAAACTTCAAGACCTTCTGAGCAGTTACAGTTATCCTCACGGATAATAACCTCCTGAGAAACGTCAACAAGACGACGTGTAAGGTAACCTGAGTCAGCAGTACGAAGCGCTGTATCGGCAAGACCTTTACGGGCACCACGTGATGAAATAAAGTATTCAATAATATTAAGACCTTCACGGTAGTTAGCCTTAATGGGAATTTCGATTGTCTGACCTGAGGTATTAGCAATAAGTCCTCGCATACCTGCAAGCTGGTTAAGCTGAGAAGCACTTCCTCGTGCACCGGAGTGAATCATCATGTGAATGGGATTGCTTTCTGTATTGAGGTTGTTTTTAAGCTCAGCAGAAACCTTGTTTGTGCATTCTGTCCAGACCTTGATTACTGCACTTGAACGGTCTGTATCACTGTAAAGACCGCGGCGGTAATATTTTGTAATTTCATCGATCTTAGCCTGAGCTTCTGCAAGATATTCCTTCTTCTTTTCAGGAATGATAGCATCGAAAACTGATACAGTGATACCGCTTCTTGTTGAATATCTGTATCCCTGATTTTTAATCTTATCAAGAACGTCAGCAGCAAGATTTGTGCCGTGAACGGCAATACATCTTTCGATTATCTTTCCGAGGCTCTTCTTTTCTACAAGGAAGTCAACTTCCATTGCAACCATACTTTCGGGATTTGAAGGATCTCTTTCAACAAAGCCAAGGTCCTGAGGAACAGGTCTGTTGAAAATAACCTTACCGAGAGTAGTGGGAACAAGAGCTGTATATTCCACACCGTCAACAACCTTTGTGAAACGGATCTTGATAGGTGCGTGAAGTCCGAGATCGCCTTCTTCATAAGCCATAACAGCTTCGTTTTCATCCTTATATACATGACCTGAACCGGGTTCTGTATCTCTCACTGTTGTAAGATAATATGAACCGAGAACCATGTCCTGTGTAGGAACAGTAACGGGTTTACCGTCTGAGGGCTTGAGAAGGTTATTTGCAGCAAGCATAAGGAAACGTGCTTCTGCCTGTGCTTCCGCTGAAAGAGGTACGTGAACAGCCATCTGGTCACCGTCGAAGTCAGCGTTGAAAGCGGTACATACAAGGGGATGAAGCTTGATAGCTCTGCCTTCTACAAGAATGGGCTCAAATGCCTGAATACCGAGTCTGTGAAGTGTGGGAGCTCGGTTAAGCATAACGGGATGGTCCTTAATAACGGTTTCAAGTGAATCCCAAACCTCAGGACCTGCCTTATCAACCATTTTTCTTGCATTCTTGATGTTCTTTGAAACATCAATTTCAACAAGACGCTTCATTACGAAGGGCTTGAAGAGCTCAAGTGCCATTTCCTTGGGAAGACCGCACTGGTAAATCTTGAGTTCGGGACCGACAACGATAACTGAACGTCCTGAGTAGTCAACACGCTTACCGAGAAGGTTCTGACGGAAACGTCCCTGCTTACCTTTAAGCATATCGGAAAGAGATTTGAGAGGTCTGTTATTGGGACCTGTTACGGGACGGCCTCTTCTGCCGTTATCAATAAGTGCATCAACTGCTTCCTGAAGCATTCTCTTTTCGTTTCTTACGATGATTTCGGGAGAACCGAGCTCGATAAGCTTCTTGAGTCTGTTGTTTCTGTTGATAACTCTTCTGTAAAGATCGTTAAGGTCACTTGTAGCAAATCTGCCGCCGTCAAGCTGAACCATAGGACGGATATCCGGAGGAATTACAGGAATTACATCAAGAATCATCCATTCGGGACGGTTGCCTGAAGCACGGAATGATTCAACAACCTCAAGACGCTTGAGAAGTCTTGTCTTTTTCTGTCCTACTGCAGTTTCAAGCTCAGCACGAAGCTGAGCAGCAAGAACCTCTACATCTATTTCTGCAAGAAGCTCTTTGACTGCCTCTGCACCCATTTTTGCAACGAATGCATCTGCATCGTATTTTTCAACCATATCGTCATATTCCTTATCAGAAATAATCTGACACTTTTCAAGGGGTGTATCACCCGGATCAATAACGATATATTTTGCATAGTAGAGAACTTTATCAAGGTCACGGGGGGAAATATCAAGCATAAGACCTATTCTTGAGGGAATTCCCTTAAAGTACCAGATGTGAGAAACAGGACAGGCAAGATCAATATGTCCCATTCTCTCACGGCGTACCTTTGCCTTTGTAATTTTAACACCGCAGCGTTCACAGGTCTTACCCTTATAGCGTATTCTCTTGTACTTACCGCAGTGGCACTCCCAGTCCTTTGTAGGTCCGAAAATCTTTTCACAGAAAAGACCGTCCTTTTCGGGCTTGAGAGTTCTGTAGTTTATTGTTTCGGGCTTTTTTACCTCACCGTAAGACCATTCTCTGATCTTATCGGGTGAAGCAAGGCCGACTTTTATAGACTCAAAATTGAGTTCATTATAGTTTTCTTCTGTATATCTTTTAACAGTTACTGCGCCTTCGCTCATTTATCAGCAGCTCCTTCTTATAGTATTATCAGAAATCTTCGCTATCAAATCCGTCTGTAATAAAAGCATCTGTATCATCAAAGCCGAAGGACTCGTCTTCATAGGTGGGATCATAATCCCCTGACACAGTAAATAAATCATCATCACCGTCAAGAGTATCTATTCCGTAGCCTGCTGCATTTTCTGCATCGTTTACGGTTTCAAACTCTTCACCTTCAACGAAAGCTACGTCTTCTGTATCATCATAATCCTGTTTAAGATCAATTTCAATGCCTTCATCATCAAATACGGAAACATCAAGAGCAAGGGACTGAAGCTCCTTGACAAGAACCTTGAAGCTTTCGGGGATACCGGGTTTGGGAACATTAAGTCCCTTAACGATTGCTTCATAGGTCTTTACTCTACCGACAACGTCGTCGGACTTTACAGTAAGAATTTCCTGAAGTGTATATGCAGCACCGTAAGCTTCAAGAGCCCAAACTTCCATTTCACCGAAACGCTGTCCGCCGAACTGAGCCTTACCGCCCAGAGGCTGCTGTGTAACAAGTGAGTAGGGACCTGTTGAACGTGCATGAATCTTATCATCAACGAGATGATGCAGCTTTAAGAAGTACATAACACCGACTGTAACAGGGTTATCAAACTTCTGTCCTGTTCTGCCGTCGTAAAGATCAACCTTACCGTCTTCACGAAGTCCTGCTTCTTTAAGACATTCAACAATATCCTTTTCGTGAGCACCGTCAAATACGGGAGTCATTATCTTCCAGCCAAGTTCTCTGCAAGCACGTCCGAGGTGAACTTCAAGCACCTGACCGATATTCATTCGAGAGGGAACGCCGAGGGGGTTAAGAACGATATCAAGAGGAGTACCGTCAGCAAGGAAGGGCATATCTTCCTGAGGAAGAATTCTTGAAACAACACCCTTGTTACCGTGACGACCTGCCATCTTGTCACCTACGGATATCTTTCTCTTCTGGGCAATATAGCAACGAACAACCTTGTTTACACCGGGACTTAATTCATCGCTGTTTGCTCTTGTATAAACCTCAACATCAACTACGATACCGTAAGCACCGTGAGGAACTTTAAGTGAAGTATCTCTTACTTCTCTTGCCTTTTCACCGAAAATAGCGCGAAGAAGTCTTTCTTCTGCAGTAAGCTCGGTTTCACCCTTAGGAGTAACCTTACCTACAAGAATATCACCTGAGCGAACCTCAGCACCGACACGGATAATACCTTCTTCATCAAGGTCTTTAAGAGCATCATCACCGACATTGGGAATATCTCTTGTGATTTCTTCCGGTCCGAGCTTGGTTTCTCTTGCTTCTATTTCATACTTTTCAATATGAATAGATGTATATACGTCATCGCGGACAATCTTCTCATTAACGAGAACAGCGTCTTCGTAGTTATAGCCTTCCCATGTCATAAAGCCGATAAGAGCATTCTTACCAAGTGAAATTTCACCGCCTGATGTTGCAGGACCGTCAGCGATAACATCGCCTGCATTAAGAACATCACCGACATTGACAATAGGACGCTGATTTATACAAGTACCCTGATTGGAGCGCATAAACTTGAGAAGTGAATAAGTATCAATGCTTCCGTCTTCTGTTGTAACCTCAACATTATCAGCAGAAACCCTTGTAACTGTACCTGCTCTGTTACAAAGCACACATACACCTGAGTCACAGGCAGATTTATATTCCATACCTGTACCGACAATGGGAGATTCTGTTCTGAGAAGCGGAACAGCCTGACGCTGCATGTTTGCACCCATGAGAGCACGGTTTGCGTCGTCGTTTTCAAGGAAGGGAATCATAGCAGTAGCAACTGAAACAACCATTCTGGGAGAAACGTCCATATAGTCAGCGAACTTGTTTTCAATTTCAACAAATTCATCTCTGTAACGGACAATAACTCTTTCATTGACAAAATGACCGTCTTCTGTAAGAGGTTCATTTGCCTGAGCTACTCTGTACTCGTCTTCCATATCTGCTGTCATATATTCAACTTCATCGAGAACCTTACCGGTTTCTTTGTCAACCTTACGGAAGGGAGCTTCAATGAAGCCGTATTTATTAATTCTTGCAAATGTTGCAAGTGAGGAAATAAGACCGATGTTGGGACCTTCGGGAGATTCAATGGGACACATTCTGCCGTAATGGCTGTAGTGAACGTCTCGAACCTCGAAGCCTGCACGGTCTCTTGAAAGACCGCCGGGACCGAGAGCTGAAAGACGGCGCTTATGTGTAAGCTCTGCAAGGGGGTTTGACTGGTCCATAAACTGTGAAAGAGGTGATGAACCGAAGAATTCCTTGACTACAGCAAGAACAGGTCTGATATTGATAAGTGACTGAGGAGTGATTTTGTCCGTTTCCTGAGTGTGAATTGACATTCTTTCACGGACAACTCTTTCAAGTCTTGTAAAGCCTATACGGAACTGATTCTGGAGAAGCTCCCCTACAGAACGGATACGACGGTTGCCGAGATGGTCAATATCGTCAAGTGAACCGATGTTGTGAGCAGCACAGTTAAGATAGTTGATTGATGCAAAAATATCATCAATAGTAATGTGCTTGGGAATAAGAAGGTCGCACTTTTCAGCAAGCTTTTCACTGAGAGCATCCTTATCGCCTGCACATTCATCAAGGATATCCATAAGAACCTTGAAATTAACCTTTTCATTGATGCCAAGCTCTTCAAACTCTTCAACGGTAAATTCGGGAAGGAATTCATAGGGATCAACCATACCGTTTGAAATAACCTTTACTTCTACGCCTTCAACGTTAACATAAGCAATGCTTACACCTGCCTGTTCAATTTCATAGGCAAGTTCCTTAGTAACCTTAGTTCCTGCTTCAGCGATAATTTCACCTGTTACAAGGGAAACAACATCCTGTGCGAGAATCTGATGGCGAAGTCTGTCTGAAATTGCAAGCTTTTTATTGTATTTATATCTGCCGACTCTTGAAAGATCATAACGGTGCTCATCAAAGAACAAGCCGCTCAGATGTGACTGTGCAGTTTCAATCGTGGGGGGTTCACCGGGACGAAGCTTCTTATAAACTTCAATAAGAGCTTCTGCTGTGTTCTGAGTAGTATCCTTTTCAAGTGTAGCAAGAATTCTCTCATCGCCGCCGAAGAAATCAGTAATTTCACTGTTTGAACCAAGTCCCAATGCTCTTATAAAAGTAGTAATGGGGAGCTTTCTGTTCTTATCTATTCTTACGCTGAATACATTATTCTGATCGGTTTCATACTCAAGCCATGCACCGCGGTTGGGAATAATAGTTGAGGTAAAAAGCTTCTTACCTGTCTTATCACGGCTCATATCAAAATATACACCGGGAGAACGAACCAGCTGAGAAATAATAACTCTTTCTGCGCCATTGATAACAAATGTACCGCTGTCTGTCATCTTGGGGAAGTCGCCCATATATATTTCGTTTATCTTGATCTCGCCCGTTTCCTTGTTGAGAAGACGTGCGGTCACGATAAGGCGAACTGCATACGTAGCATCACGTTCCTTACATTCCTTAACAGAATACTTGGGAACATCCTCCATATGATAGTCGATGAAATCAAGAACAAGATTACCTGTATAATCCGTTATTTCATCAATATCTCTGAACACCTCTCTGAGACCTACATCGAGAAACCAATTGTAAGAGTTTTTCTGTACCTCGATTAAATTCGGCATCTCCATTACCTCGTTAATCTTGGCAAAACTCATTCGGGTATTTCTACCCAGCTGTACGGGTTTCACATTTACCATGCGCTCATCACTCCGTTCTTTTAATATACGAATTGCATAAACAAAAATGCGAAAAATACACAAATTTGTACCTAATTTTCACTTCCTTTTTTACATTGGCACTGAATGTAAAAATTAGACAAGGATATGTGTATCCATTATAATGCAGTGTACTATATTACATCAAACTTTCAATATTGTCAATAGGTATTCTGAAAATATTTTTCTATATCTTACATTTTTTGTATGTGTGAAAAAATTTACTGCACGTGGGCATTAACACGAAAGCTTCAACATATATCTTTAATGATAAAACTTGCGGGAGGAATTTTTTCTTGAACACATTTTCCGAAGACAGAGCCATTGAGCTCGGCGAGTATATCGTAAAATACAAAGCAACGGTGCGTGCCGCCGCAGAAGTATTCGGCGTATCAAAATCCACCGTACATATGGATGTGACCGGGAGGCTGAGAACTCTATCCCCTGCACTTTATTATCAGGTAAGAGAAATTCTCGATATAAATAAAGCGCAAAGACATATAAGAGGCGGCCTCGCAACAAAGGAAAAATACCTGAAAGAAAAAGTTCAGACGAAATAAATTGACACCCGAAGAAATCTTCTGTATAATGATTAGGATTTCATTATACGGGAGTTTTCTTTATGTTCGGAAAAAAGAAAAAAGATAAAAAGAAGAAAAAACAGCCTGCTGAGCGTTTTATTTCACTGAAAGCAAACGGAACGGAAATTCCGGCAATAAATTTTTCTCTCAGCAAAAACGATGACGGCTCCCCTCGCCTTGAGGTAAGAACCGTTGATGTCACCGAAGCTCTTCATTATGAACACATTGACTTTGAATTGAAAACCTCTGTCAAAATGCTGAAGATTGGTGCTTCCTTCAAGGAAGCTGTCAATGAAAAACGCTTCAAGGTGTATATATTTGATGTAGATGATTTCAGTCAGTTCTATATATGACAAAAAATTTTCCTGTTTATAAGTAAAGATACAGACTCAAGGTTGCTGCTGCACTCCTGAGTCTGTATTTTATTTATGTGTGATTTAATCAAGCTCAAATGCACCGGTATAGAGCTTGTAATAAGTACCCTTCTGAGCAATAAGCTCATCGTGATTTCCTCTTTCGATTATTCTGCCGTGATCAAGCACCATAATTGCATCTGAATTTCTTACAGTGGAAAGACGGTGGGCAATAACAAAAACCGTTCTGTCCTTCATAAGAGCATCCATACCGCGCTGAACAAGAAGCTCCGTTCTTGTGTCAATTGATGATGTTGCCTCGTCAAGAATCATAACAGGAGGATCGGCAACGGCGGCTCTTGCAATTGAAAGAAGCTGACGCTGGCCCTGAGAAAGATTTGCACCGTTGGAGGTAAGCTCGGTATTATATCCGTCGGGAAGTCTTATAATAAAGTCGTGAGCGTTGGCAAGCTTTGCAGCATTAATACATTCTTCATCAGTTGCGTCAAGCTTTCCGTAGCGGATATTATCCATAACAGTTCCCGTAAAAAGATTGGTATCCTGAAGAACTATACCGAGGCTTCGTCTTAAATCTGCCTTTTTTATCTTATTGATATTAATTCCGTCATATCTTATTTTTCCGTCTGCTATGTCATAGAAGCGGTTGATAAGATTGGTGATCGTAGTTTTACCGGCACCCGTAGCACCTACAAAAGCAACCTTCTGACCGGGCTTTGCATAAAGTGAAACATCCTTGAGAACGGGCTTGCCTTTTTCGTATTCAAAGTCAACACCGTCCAGTACCACGTCACCGCGAAGCTCTGTATAGGTAACACTTCCGTCTGCAGAATGGGGATGCTCCCAAGCCCAGTGTCCCGTATGCTCCTTACAGGGTATAATTTTACCGTTTTCGATTTTTGCGTTTACAAGGGTTACGTATCCGTCATCTGTTTCTTTTTCTTCATCAATAATTGAGAAAATTCTTCCGGCACCTGCCATAGCCATAGCAATTGAATTTATCTGCTGAGATGCCTGATTTACCATACCCGTGAACTGCTTTGTCATTCCGAGATAAGAAGCAACAACGGAAATTGCAAGAGGTGCAACAATTGAACCTGAAACAAAAATATTCTGCACAGAAACATTAAGAAGCTTTCCGTCGGAAACTATAAGAATACCGCCGACAAAAGCAGTAACAACATAGAGAATGTTACCTATATTGTTCATAATAGGTCCGAATATATTACCGAAGGTGTTTGCCTTTTCCACATTTTTAAAAAGCTCTTCATTTACGGCATCAAAATCTTTTTTTGATGCTTCCTCGTGACAGAAAACCTTTATGACCTTCTGTCCGTTCATCATTTCCTCAACAAAGCCTTCCATTTTACCTACAGCCTTCTGCTGCTTCATAAAGTATTTTGCCGAGTTTCCGCCTACAAACTTTGTAACCCTGAACATAGCGATAACACCGACGACAACCACAACCATAAGAGAAACACTGTAGAAAATCATTACGCTTACAAGGAAAACCAAGGTAACCAGAGCGGATATAATACTGGGAATCCCCTGAGAAATAAGCTGTCGGAGAGTATCGATATCATTCGTGTAATAACTCATAATATCGCCGTGGTTGTTTGCATCAAAAAACTTTACGGGCAAATTCTGCATTCTCTCAAACATTCTTTTTCTCATATTATCAAGAAAGCCCTGAGTAGCAATTGCAACAAGCTGACTCTGAAGAGTGGATGCAATAAGACCGATAACGTAAAACACAGCCATCATACCGAGTGATGAAAATACCTCGTTTTTAACTGCTTCCCATGCAGATGCTGCTGTCTGAGTCTTTGCAATTTCGAGTCCCTCAACTATTATTGAGGTTATATTTTCAATATAAATCGCAGGCATAACACCTATGATGGCGGTAACAATTATGCATACTACGACTATTACGGTATGAACGGGATAATCGTGAAGAAAAAGCTTCAGCAATCTCATAAGAAGCTTAGGATCTATATCCTTACCGGGAGGTCCTCCGGGCATTCCCTTTTTACCTTTCATGCCCTTCATATTCTTCATTTCTTCCGGATTTATATCGGGAGCCGTCTTTTGTTTATTCACCGTCATCACCTACCTTATTCTGAATTGAATATGCTTCCCTGTAAATCTCATTACTCTGAAGCAGCTCTTCGTGTGTGCCGACACCGTTAATTCTGCCGTTGTCCATAACAACAATCTTGTCAGCATCCTGAACTGAGGAAATTCTCTGTGCTATAATAATCTTTGTTGTTCCGGGAATTTCTTCTCTGAATGCCTTTCTTATGAGCGCATCAGTCTTAGTATCAACGGCTGAAGTGGAGTCGTCAAGAATTAATATCTTAGGCTTTTTAAGAAGCGCTCTTGCAATACAAAGTCGCTGCTTCTGACCGCCTGAAACGTTGGCGCCGCCCTGCTCAATAAACGTATCGTACTTATCGGGGAAGCCTTCAATAAATTCACTTGCCTGAGCAAGCTTACAAATTCTTTCTATTTCACCGTCATCGGCATCGGGATCACCCCAGCGGAGATTTTCCTTTATCGTGCCTGAGAAAAGAACGTTTTTCTGAAGCACAACGGAAACTGCATCACGAAGCTCATTGAGTCCGTAATCCCTTACGTCAACACCGCCGACAGAAACAGAGCCGTCTTCAACGTCATAAAGTCGGGAGATAAGCTGGATAAGACTGGTCTTACTTGAACCCGTACCGCCGATAATGCCTACCGTTTCTCCTGCATCAATTTGAAGGTTTATATCTGAAAGGGCAAAATTTTCAGCCTTCTTGGAATATCTGAAATTCACACCGCTGAAAACAATGCTTCCGTCCTTGACCTCTCTGACGGGATCTTGCTTTTCTTTTATATCGGGAGTTTCTTCAAGAACTTCAATTATTCTCTTTGCAGCGGCAATTGCAATAGTTATCATAACGAAAATCATTGATAACATCATAAGTGACATAAGCACCTGCATCGAATATGTAAGCATACTTGAAAGAGAACCTACGTCAAGATATGTACCGCCTGAAGAAACAACGAGCTTGGCTGTAAAGAAAGAAACGAGAAGCATGGAAAGATACATCGCAACCTGCATAAACGGGCCGTTGAGAACAACAATTCTTTCAACATGGGTAAAATCGTTTCTTATATCTTCAGATGCTTTTTTGAATTTTTTCTTTTCATACTCTTCTCTTACGAAGCTTTTTACAACACGGATGCCTTTTATGTTTTCCTGAACCGAATTATTCATTTTATCGTACTTTTTGAATACGGCTCTGAAAAGAGGAAGCGCTTTAAGACCGATGCAAAGAAGACCGATAGCAAGTGCAGGTGCAATAAAGAGGAAAACAAGACTCACCTTTTTACCGACCAATGCAGACATTACCGTTGCAAAAATGAGCATAAGAGGTGCTCTTACAGCAATTCTTATTATCATCATAAATGCCATCTGCACATTCGTTATATCGGTTGTAAGTCTTGTTACAAGCGATGAAGTGCTGAAGCGGTCAATATTTGAGAATGAGAAATCCTGAATTTTGTAGAAAATATCGTGTCTGAGATTTTTTGCAAAGCCGGCTGAAGCAGTAGCTGCAGTCTTGCCTGCAAGAAAACCGAAGGCAAGTGACATAAATGCCATAATCACAAGCAAAAGACCGTATTTCACAATATCGCTCAGCTCACAACCTGCATTTATGGAATTGATAAGTTTTGCCGTAATAACAGGAATAATACACTCACAGATAACCTCACCTATCATAAAAACAGGGGTGAGTATCGTATGCAGCTTATATTCTCTTATACAGCCAAGAAATCGTTTTAACATCTTTCGTCCTCCCTATATGTGTTTTCAGGTAGCTTCACGTTGATATTTATAAGAAGCCTTTTTATAAAGCTGTGAAGCTGAATTTTTTCTTCCTCGGAAAAGCCGTCAAGCAACTGCTCTTCAAGATGGCATATATGACTTTTCATTTCGCTCTCACAAAGAACAGCTTTCTGAGTCACGGAAATCTTTTTTATTCTGCGGTCATCCTCGGCAAAGCAGCATTCAACAAACTCTTTAGCCTCAAGCCTTGAAATTATACCCGAAACAGTGGCGTGTGACAAATCAAACTGCTTTTCGATATCTCTCTGACACACATCCTCATCCCGTCGGATTGAAATATAATGCAGAACAAACAACTGAACAGGTGTAAGCCCCAGACTGTTTGCCTTTTCGGCATGCATCTGCTCAAATTCCTTATTGAGAAGTCTTATAAGAGGGCCAATATGCATATTATCACGCATAACCCTTCCCCTTTCCTGAATAAAAAATTATGTTGCATGCTACATATTAACACATAATAAAATTCCGCACAATAGTAATTTCAACTAAATTATTGTGCGAAATTCAATTTAATTTTTAATACTGCTCATATTGTCCGTTTCCGAAACCGTTATTCTTATACTCTATAAACACTCTTACATTGAATTTAAGACCGCATTTGGGACATTTTGTTATATGCTTTCCCTTTATTCTTTTAAGTCTTAATTTTGCAGAGCATTTAGGACATTTCTTATAGATATAATTTCTGTCCCTTATGCTCTTTGTCTTTTCGTCAAAAAACGGCATAACCTTACTTCTCATTCTGAGATACCATTCGTTTTCTAAGCTTCTTTTATATGTGTTTTTTGAAAGAATTCTGAAAAAAGCAAACACGTAGAAAAAGGTATTGAGAAAGGAACATATATAATAAGGTATATACGTGGGAAGAAAACGAAGAAAGAAGCAAAGAATTGCCATAACAAGTCCCAAAGTCATAAGAAAACGCCCGAACTGATCAAAGCCGTATCTTCCGTACATAAATCTGTAGATTTTATTCCTGAAATTATCCATTTTAATCCATCCTCATCAACAACAGAATATATAAGGCATACCGCCCGTACCGCAACCGCCGCATACAGAACAAAGCAAATCCGCAATACAGCACCACAGACAGAGATTTGAAAAACGGCTTTTAGGTCTGCCGTAGGAAAAGCTCCTTTCTCCGTAGGAATTGCCTGCCTGAGTAAGTCTTGAGTAAAGCTCCTTATAATCTTCATTATACGGCTCTTTTTCACAGGCTATTCTTGCGTGCTCAAGCGCCGCCATAATATTTCCCACGCCGTAATTTGCCACGGCACTGAAATAATACCAGCGTGCAGTTCTCTCACTTATCATACTGAGAAGTGACAGTGCCTGATGATATCTGCCGTTATTTATCAGCACACGGGCAGACTCCATTCTTGCCTTATCGTCAGCACCGCCTGAAGCGTTTGTAGTATAAGAATACCACCTGAAGCCGCCGAAGGGATCGGAGCTACCGTAGGGTGAGCCGTTCTGATATTGACTTCTTCTCTCTTCTTCAGGAGAATAGCCGTTTTTAATTTTATCATAGGCGGCATTGATTTCACTCATTTTTTCAGAAGCGGCTTTGTCACCCGGATTAAGATCAGGGTGATATTTTTTTGCAAGCCTTCTGTAAGCCTTTGTTATTTCCTCCTCCGATGCCGAAGGGGATACTCCGAGAATTTTATACGGATCACTGTTCACTGTTTTTTCCTTTCTTTCGGGCCTCATAAGCAGTCCAGACACCTGAAAAAAGAATGTTTTCTATAATTTCTTTATCTTTTTTAACACCGAGAGCATTATATTTTTCAACACATTCCGCCATAATAAGCTGTAATAAGGGTTCAACATCATTGAAGGAATATCTGATAAGAGGATTATAACGCTGTTTTTTTATATCCTTCCTGAGATCCACTGCCGCATCAAGAATATAAATAAATCTTCCCAACTGATAACCGAATTCATAAAGCTCTCTGTTTTCATATCTGTTACCGTAACAGAAAATCTCACCCAGCAGCTCACCGAAAATTGCCGCAGGAATATCAGGAATAAGTATTCCCTTCTTTTCCGCATCAGAAAGCTTATCAAGACACTTTTCCACAGCCTTACACTGAGAAGGATATTTACGGCTTATCTCAATAACATTCTTTTCAAAAAGTCTTGATTTAATCAATGCACTTTTTGATTTGTCATCCTTCCAGTCATCAATATACTTATAATAGGCAAGGGCAATATTCATATCAGCAGCATAGCGGGTGATACTGTTTCTTTCAAACAATCTCTTTCTCGCAGGATGCACAGGACATCTGCCTTCTGAGATTTCATATTCCTTATCTGCAACCGCACTGAGCACAACCGCAAGAAAAACGAGATCATAGGTCAGAGCCATACGACAGATAAAGCCTCTTTCGTCGGCAAGATCTTCGCAAATTCCGCAGTAAATCTGCTTATAGTGTTTTTTCTGTTCTTCTGTGAGCTTTTCGGGATTGGCAACTACAAAACCAAACACTTCATCACCGACTTTTTTGTCATACATTATAACTAATAACTTAAAATTGACTTTAATTTTACCATAAACTGTATGATTTATGCAAGACAAAGAATGTATGTAAAAAAAACTTGCATTTTTTCTGAATTACAGTATAATTATACTGTTAAAAAAATAACGGAGGTAAAAACAATGTTAGTATCAGCAAAAGAAATGCTCAACAAAGCAAAAGCAGGCAAATATGCAGTCGGTCAGTTCAATATCAACAATCTTGAATGGACAAAGGCTGTTCTTCTTACAGCTCAGGAATTAAACTCCCCCGTAATCCTCGGTGTTTCCGAAGGTGCAGGAAAGTATATGTGCGGTTATAACACCATCGTCGGTATGGTAAACGGTATGATCGAAACTCTCGGCATCACTGTTCCCGTTGCTCTTCACCTTGACCACGGTTCATACGAAGGTGCTTACAAGGCTATGGAAGCAGGCTTCTCTTCAGTTATGTTCGACGGCTCACACTATGCTATCGACGAAAACATTGAAAAGACAAAGCAGATTATTGCAGACGCAGAGGCTAAGGGAATTTCAGTAGAAGCTGAAGTCGGCGCTATCGGCGGTGAAGAAGACGGTGTTGTAGGCAGCGGTGAAGTTGCTGATCCCGCAGAATGCAAGATGATTGCTGACCTCGGCGTTACAATGCTTGCAGCAGGTATCGGTAACATCCACGGCAAGTATCCTGAAAACTGGGCAGGTCTTAACTTCGACGTTCTTGCAAAAATTCAGGAACAGACAGGCACAATGCCCCTCGTTCTTCACGGCGGCACAGGTATCCCTGAAGAAATGATCAAGAAGGCTATTTCTCTCGGCGTTTCAAAGATCAACGTTAATACAGAATGTCAGCTTACATTTGCAGCTGCAACAAGAAAGTACATTGAAGAAGGTAAGGACCTTGCAGGTAAGGGCTTCGATCCCAGAAAGCTCCTCGCTCCCGGCGTAGAAGCTATCAAGGCTACCGTTAAGGAAAAGATGGAGCTCTTCGGTTCAGTAGGCAGGGCATAAGAAATGACCTTTCATGAACAAAGAGCCGTTGAGCTTTTCAGAAAAGGCTGTAACTGCTCACAGGCTGTTTTTGCGGCATTTTCCGATATTACGGGAATTGATGAAAAAACTGCCTTTCGTATGTCCTCTTCCTTCGGAGGAGGTCTCGGCAGACTTCGTGAGGTCTGCGGTGCCGTAAGCGGAATATCTCTTGTTGCAGGAGTTTTGTGGGGATACGATAATCTTGAAGATAAATCCCTTAAAACCGAGCACTATAAATTAGTATCGGGAATGGCAAATAAATTTTCGGATATTATGGGTTCATATATCTGCCGTGAGCTTTTAGGAATTAAAAACTATAACTACTCTCCCATTGCAGATGACCGGACCGCTGAGTATTATGCATCACGTCCCTGTGAAAGATGTATTTCCGCTGCCGCAAGAATACTTGACGAAGAAATTGAAAAAAGAAAATAATTTTTCTTAGAAGCTGTTCAGACGGACAGCTTCTTGTTTTTTTCTTTTCTGTGTGCTACACTTTTAATATATACTGAAATAAGGAGAATTACTATGCTTATTCTTACACCCGAAGAAATACGTAATGCGGAAGATACTGCGAATAAAAACGGGCTTTCTTATGAAGATATGATGGAAAGTGCAGGACTCGGCTGCGCTGAGTTTATTCTCGGAAATTTCCCCGAAAAGAAAAACATAGTTATTCTCGCAGGAAAAGGGAAAAACGGCGGTGACGGCTTTGTTATCGCAAGAGCACTTAAAGAAGCCGAGAAAAACGTTACGGTGCTTCTTGCCTTCAACTCCCCTTCCGATGAGCTTTCGGAAAAGAACAAGCAGAGAATTTCGGGGACTGTAAATATTTATAATGCAAACGTTTTCTCCCATTCTGTAAAAAGTATTCTTCAGTCCGCAGATATAATCATTGATGCCGTTTTCGGAATAGGCTTCAAGGGCAGTCTTCCCGAAAATATCAGTCAGACTTTTGACTTCATAAGAACGCTTCAGACAACGAAAATTGCAATTGACATTCCGAGCGGACTGTGCACGGAAAACGAGGATTATACACACTGCTTCCCTGCTGATATTACTCTTTCAATGCTCTGCTACAAAAAAGAGCACGTATTCAGACCTTACAGTGATTTCTGCGGTGAAACTTTTGTTATCCCCATAGGCTTTTCTCTGATAGGAAATAACTCTGAAGCACTTACAAAAAAAGAAATTAAGGCTTTACTGCCTGAAAGACCTTATAATGCAAACAAGGGCACCTTCGGGAAGGGACTTCTTTTTTCGGGAAGCTACCCTATGCCCGGTGCGGCAATTGTTGCAACAAAAGGCTGTCTTAATTCAGGAGCAGGACTTACCTACTTATCCTTTCCAGACAGAATTTATAACACGGTTACAAGCAGTCTTACGGAATGTGTCTTCCGTCCTCTTTCAAGCTCAGAAAGCGGTGAGTTTTCCGAAAACGCCTTTGATGAAATTAAAAATGAGCTTTCGTCCTTTTCTGCTGTAGCGGCAGGTCCGGGAATTACAACCGGGAAGGGTGCAGAAAATCTCATTGAGAATTTATTAAAAAACTATAACGGAAAATTAATTATTGATGCAGACGGAATAAATATAATTTCCCGTAATATAGATATATTGAAAGAGTCAAAAGCAGATATTCTTATGACACCTCACCCTGCCGAAATGTCAAGGCTTACGGGAATTTCCGTTTCTGAAATCAACTCTAACCGCACAAAAATTGCTGAAGAATTCGCAAAAAAATACGGCGTAAGCATTTTATTAAAGGGTGTAAACACTGTTATATGCTCCCCTGAAGGCAGAAAACACATAAATCCCACAGGCAGCTCTGCTCTTGCAAGAGGAGCAAGCGGTGACCTTCTGACAGGGATTATTCTCGGTCTTGCCGCACAGGGCTTATCTGTAACAGATGCCGCTGCACTCGGAGCATATATACACGGACTCAGCGGTGAAATTGCAGAAGAAAAATATTCATCTTACTGTGCAACAGTGGAAAGAATTACGGACTGTATTCCTGAGGCTCTTTTGAGAATTCTTACAGGAAAGTGATATTTTGAAATCATACCGCCATTTAATTTTTTCAACACTTTTTTTACTGCTTTTAATACTGCCGTCGTGCTCAGATGATGTTTTTACAAAGGAATTTATTCCCGAGAAAAGCTTTACCGTCACAATGACAGCAACAAAGGATGAAAAAATTTTCACGGCAGAAATTTCGTGCACCTCTCCTAATGATATTAAAATCACGTTTATTTCCCCTGAAACTGTTGAAGGCTTTGAAATAAAAACTGCAGATGAAGGCTATGAAGTCAACATATCGGGCATTTCCGAAATAAGCGATAAAAACAGCATAAACGATGCATCTGTGCTGAATATTCTGTTCAGCACCATAAAAACTTCGGTTTTCACAAACCATGGCAGTTTCACAAAGACAGATAACGGCTATACGGCAGTGCTGTCAATTGATATGATTCCGGTAAAGGTTTCATTTTCTGAAGAAGGCTATATAACGGAAATGTTATGTGAAGCACTGAACTTTTCTGCTGTTTTTGATTTTTCCGGTTGACAAAACGATAAAAAAACAATATACTCTCTTCTGTAAATATAATTTGCTAAAGTACAGTTAAGTTCTGAACAGGCTTTTCAGAGAGAAGACGGTTGGTGCGAGTCTTTATTGTCAGTCAGTTCTATGCCGCTGTACTGCAACGGAATGATGAATTCTGCGTATTTTCTGCGTTAAGGAATATTGAGTGGTGCTTGGCACAATTCGGGTGGTACCGCGGCGAAAGCCGTCCCGATTTATGTGACAGGTATCTTTTTTTTGCAAAAAAATCAATTTTATAAAGGACAGTGAAAAAAAATGGAATGGACAGGACTTAACGAAATCCGAGAAAAGTATCTCAAGTTCTTTGAAACAAAGGAACATTTAAGACTCCCCAGCTTCTCCCTTATACCTCAGGGAGATAAGAGCCTTCTTCTTATCAATGCAGGTATGGCTCCTATGAAGAAATATTTCACAGGTGAAGTAACACCTCCCTCAAAAAGAGTTACTACATGTCAGAAGTGTATCAGAACTCCCGACATTGAAAGAGTAGGAAAAACTTCACGTCACGGAACATTCTTTGAAATGCTCGGTAACTTCTCCTTCGGTGATTACTTCAAGCACGAAGCAACAAAGTGGGCTTGGGAATTCTGCACAGAGGTTATGGAAATGCCCGTTGACAGACTCTGGGTAAGTATTTTCCACGAAGACGATGAGGCCTTTGATATATGGACAAAGGAAGTCGGCGTTTCTCCCGACAGAATTGTAAGACTCGGCAGAGAGGATAATTTCTGGGAGCACGGCGCAGGTCCCTGCGGTCCCTGTTCAGAAATTTATTTCGACAGAGGCGAGGAAAACGGTTGCGGAAGCCCTGACTGTAAGGTAGGCTGTGACTGTGACAGATTTGTTGAATTCTGGAATCTTGTTTTCACTCAGTTTGAAAACGACGGCAACGGAAATTATACACGTCTTAAAAATCCCAACATCGACACAGGTATGGGACTTGAAAGACTTGCCTGTATCTCTCAGGGTGTAGGTAATCTCTTTGAGGTTGACACAATTCAGAATATTATGAAGCACATCTCTGAAATTGCAGGTGTGACATATCTTGAAAACGAAAAGAGCGACGTTTCACTCAGAGTTATCACCGACCACATCAGAAGCACGACTATGATGATTTCTGACGGTGTTATGCCCTCAAATGAAGGCAGAGGCTATGTTCTCAGAAGACTTCTCAGACGTGCCGCAAGACACGGAAGACTTTTAGGAATAGAAAGACCTTTCCTCAGTGAAGTAAGTGAAACAGTAATAAAGGAAAGCGGTGCAGCTTATCCTCAGCTTACTGAAAAGAAGGATTATATTCTTAAAATAATCGCAATTGAAGAAGATAACTTCAACAAGACAATAGACTCAGGTCTTCGTCTTCTTGAGGATATGATCGCTTCTTCCGACAAAAAGGTCCTCAGCGGTGACGATGCATTCAAGCTTTCCGACACCTTCGGCTTCCCCCTTGATCTTACAAGAGAAATTCTTGAAGAAAAAGGAATGAGCGTTGATGAAGAAAGATTTAACGAGCTTATAAAAATTCAGAAGGAAACTGCAAGAAATGCCCGTAAGGATGCAGGTGCAGATGCATGGAAAAATTCCACAGCATCCCTCAAAGGTATTACTGAAACCGTTTTCACAGGCTATGAAGGAACAGAAAGCTCAGGTAAGGTACTTGCTCTTCTTACTTCAGACGGAGAAAGTGCTTCAAATATTTCAGAAGGCGAAGAAGCAATTATCATTCTCGATAGAACTTCGTTCTATGCTGAAGGCGGCGGACAGTGCGGTGATAAGGGTGTTATAAAAAACAAGAATTTCACCTTCAGCGTAACAGATACGACAAAGAACACCGGCGGTCTTTTCTTCCATAAGGGTACAGTTGATGCAGGTATTATAAGTGTCGGTGACGAATGTGAAACACTTGCAGATAAATCCTTCAGAGAAGCAGTTATGAGAAATCACACAAGTGCTCATCTTCTTCAGGCTGCCCTCAGAAGCACTCTCGGCTCACACGTTGAACAGGCAGGTCAGCTTGTAAACGAAAGCGTAATGAGATTTGACTTCACTCATTTCTCTGCTCTCACATCAGAAGAAATCGCAAAAATCGAAAATGATGTAAATTCAGTTATTCTTAATGCTCTTACAGTTACAAGTGAAGAAAAGACACTTGATGAAGCAAAGAAGATGGGCGCTATGGCTCTCTTCGGAGAAAAATACGGCGATACAGTAAGAGTTGTCAATGCAGGCGGCTACTCTCTTGAGCTTTGCGGCGGTACTCACGTCAAGAACACCGGCAGCATCGGTATGTTCAAAATTGTTTCTGAAAGCTCTGTAGCATCAGGGGTAAGAAGAATTGAAGCAGTAACCGGACTTAATGCCCTTAACTTTGTAAACGAGCTCAATGCAAATCTTCTTAAAACAGCGACAGTTCTCAAATGCTCAGCATCTGCCCTTACAGATAAAGCAACAGCACTTTCAAATGAACTCAAGGCTAAGGAAAAGCAGATTGAAAAGCTTAATTCCGAGCTGGCTTCAGCAAAAGCTTCTGAGCTTTTCACAGTTGCAGGTGAATTTTCAGGCATCAAGGTGCTTACTGCCGATTTAGGCGAAGCAGATGCAAATGCACTGAGAACAATGCTTGACTCATCAAAAGCTGACGACACTATAGTTGTTGTTGCAGGTAAGAACACAGAAAAGGGCACCTGCTCCTTTGCCTGTGCTTGCGGCAAGAATGCAATTACAGCAGGCGCTCATGCAGGTAACATAGTAAGAGAAACTGCAAAGCTTGCTGGCGGTGCCGGCGGCGGAAAGCCCGATTCTGCTATGGCAGGCGGTAAGGATATTACCAAGATAAATGACGCTCTTGAAGCAGTCGCTTCTATCGTCGGAAGTATGATAAAATAATGAGGAGGAAAACTTATGGATTGCATTTTCTGTAAAATAGCAAACGGCGAAATTCCCTCAACAAAGGTCTATGAAGACGATAAAATTCTCGCATTCAAGGATCTTGATCCTCAGGCTCCCGTTCACATTCTCATTATCCCCAAGGAACATATCCGTTGGGCTTATGATATAACCGAGGAAAACAGTGCTGTTATTGCTCACATTTTCTCAAAGGTTCCCGAAATTGCTTCTTCACAGGGACTTGAAAACGGATTCAGAATTGTAAACAACTGCGGCGAAAGCGCAGGACAGACAGTTCATCACATCCATTTCCATCTCCTCGGCGGAAGAGATTTCACATGGCCTCCCGGCTAATCAGATAACTAAAATGCTGTACTTCAGAGCTTTGTTGATGAAGTACAGCATTTTTTTATATCTTCACCCTGTCACCTTTTTTTCTGCCCTTCATATTATGTAGAGGAAGGCACGAAAGGGGGTCAGGCGAATGTTCTTCGGTAACGGATGCAACAGTTATTGGATACTCTTCATCATCCTTATCCTTGTTCTCACAGGCGATAACGGATGCTGCAATCAGAACAACAACATCTGCGGCTGTTCAAATCAGAACAATTGCGGCTGCGGCTGTAACTGAATAATGTAAAAATTACGGCGTACCTTGGAAAGAGGTACGCCGTAATCAATTATTGCTTATTCTGATTTGCAGAAAATATAGCAGCTCTTCTTACTCCATGAGTCATGATTGCGGTTATAAGACCTCCCACATCTTTAGGCGGGAGCCTTTTTTCATTATTCAGCCACAGCCATATTATGTTTGCAACACCTGCCGAAGCAAACTGTGTGCAATACATGGAAAGCTCCGATTTATTGTCTGCACCTATGAATTTACCGATAATATTTGTAAGCTTTTCTCCGATACTTATATTTCCCTTATCACTGAGAATTACAAGAAATAATTCTCTTCTGTCCTCTACATAAGTAAGAATTTCACTTATCATGGAACTGTTTGTTGCATTATTATTTTTTTTCGCTCTGACAATAGCAGTGATATCCTCGGAAATATCATTGATAATATCATCATAAAGCTCCTGAGGCGACTGATAATGATGATAAAATGTGCTTCTGTTTATATCCGCAGTTTCACATATTTTTTTTATGCTTATTTCATGGATGGGCTTTATGCGCATTATTTCCACAAGCGCATCCTTCAGAATTTTCTTGGTCATTCTGACTCTGCGGTCATCGGGATTTGGTGTATTAGGCATTTTTATCTCTCCTTACCGAAAAGCCTGTCGCTTTACAGCATATAACTGTGAATATACATTAAAAGTCACAGTCTTCCAGAAGATTATACTACCTCATACGGCAAAATGCAACACTGTGTTTATTTTTTGTCACAATGCACAATAATCACTACAGTGTATTATTGCAATTATTATTTGAGAGTTGCAAGCATAACCGCCTTTATTGTGTGCATACGGTTTTCTGCCTCCTGAAAAACAACGGAAGCACTGCTTTCAAATACATCATTTGTAACTTCAAAAGCATCCATATTGAACTTCTCGCCCATTTCTTTTCCAACAACAGTTTTTCTGTCGTGATAAGAAGGAAGACAGTGCATAAAGATACAATTATCACCTGCAATATCCATTTTTTCCTTATTTACCTGATAGGGTGTAAGCTCTTTTACTCTTTCTTCCCATACTTCAATAGGCTCACCCATGGATACCCAGACGTCAGTACAGATAACATCAGCACCATTACAAGCTTCCTTGGGATCCTCTGTAAAACGGAGTGTTGCGCCGCTTTCCTTAGCAATCTCCTCACATTTTGCAACAAGAGCCTTATCGGGAAAATATTTTGCGGGTGCGCAGGCGGTAAAGTCAAGTCCCATCTTTGCGCAGCCTATCATGAGAGAATTACCCATATTATAACGGGCATCGCCCATATAAACGAACTTTATACCCTTAAGTCTTCCGAAATGCTCTTTTATCGTAAGAAGATCGGCAAGTATCTGAGTGGGATGATATTCATTTGTAAGACCGTTCCATACGGGAACAGATGAATATTCTGCAAGCTCCTCCACGATTTCCTGACCGTAGCCTCTGTATTCGATACCATCAAAAATTCCTGCAAGAACTCTTGCTGTATCAGCAATACTTTCCTTCTTGCCTATCTGTGAGCCTGAAGGATCAAGATATGTTGTACCCATACCGAGATCATGTGCGGCTACTTCAAAGCTTGAACGGGTACGTGTGCTTGTCTTTTCAAAAATAAGAGCAACATTTCTGCCTCTGAGCTCATCGTGAAGAATACCGTTTTTCTTCTTTTCCTTGAGCTCTGCGGAAAGGTCAAGAAGATAATTTATTTCCTCGGTAGTAAAATCGAGAAGTGTTAAAAAATCGCGTCCTTTGAGAGTCATAATTTATACCTCACAAGCTTTCTTTAATATTTCTATTGCTTTTTCAAGTAAATCATCGGGAATATTGAGTGCGGGAAGAAGTCTTACCTTTGTTTTTGCCTTAAGGACAAGCACTCCGTTTTCCATACACTCGTTTATAATGTCTGAAGCAGGCTTTTCTGTTTCTATACCTATCATAAGTCCCATACCGCTGACGCTTATAACGCCTTTGGCAGAGCTCAGTTCACTGAAAATATAATCAGCCTTCTTTTTTACGCCGTCAAGAAAGCTTCTGTCTATACGTGAAAGAATACTGAGAGCTCCTGCACAGCAAACGGGATTTCCGCCGAAGGTTGAGCCGTGGTCTGATGCACCGAGAACATTTTTTGTCTTTTCTCCGAAAAGTGTTGCTCCGAGAGGAAGTCCTCCGCCAAGTCCTTTAGCGGTTGAAACGATATCGGGATTAATTCCGTAATTCATATAACAGTATAATTCACCGCATCTGCCGTTACCGCACTGAACCTCATCGCAGATAAGAATAATATCTTCCTTTTCACAAATATCCGCAATAAAGCTGACAAATTCCTTACTGAGTGCCTTTACACCGCCTTCACCCTGAACACATTCAATCATTATAGCGGCAACCTTATTTTCGGCAACGGTTTTCTTTATGCCTTCACAGTCATTTGCATCGACATATAAAAAGCCTTCTGTAAGAGGAAGAAAATCCTTATGAAAAACCTCCTGACCTGTTGCGGCAAGTGTCGTTATTGTTCTTCCGTGAAAGCTGTTGTTAAGGGTTATGATATTATAATATTCACTACCCTTTTTTTCGTATGCATATTTTCTTGCAGTTTTTATTGCACACTCATTTGCTTCTGCACCTGAGTTTGAGAAAAATACCTTTTTCATTCCAGTTTTTGTGCAAAGCATCTGAGCCAATTCAACACAGGGAGAAGAATAATAGAGATTAGATGTATGCTGTAAAAGTCCTGCCTGTAATGAAACAGCCTTCTGCCAGATATCGTCTGCAATACCGAAGGCGGTAACAGCAATACCTGAACCTAAATCTATATACTCTTTACCTGCTTCATCATATACGAGAGAGCCCTTTCCCTTTACTATTTCAAGAGGAAATCTCGCATAGGTATTTGCTATATACTCTTTGTCGAGAGCTTTAATATCACTCATTTTATTCACCTGCCGTAAACATAGTTCCCATACCCTCATTTGTAAGAGTTTCAATAAGAATTGAATGAGGAACTCTGCCGTCAATTATAAATACCTTTTTTACACCCCAGTTTATTGCATCTATACAGCACTGAGTCTTGGGGATCATACCGTCCTTTATTATGCCCTGCTCCATAAGAAGCTTTGCTTCATTGACACTGAGAGCAGAAATAAGAGATGACGGATCATTTTTATCCTTCAGAATACCGCTGATATCAGTCATTGAAATAAGGCTTTCTGCACCGAGAGCACCTGCAATTTTTGCAGCGGCGGTATCAGCATTGATATTATAAATATTACCCTCGTTATCACAGCCAACGGTTGAAACAACGGGAATATAACCCTTTTCAAGAGCATCGGTAATAACTTCAGTATTAATATTTGTAATGTCACCAACGAAGCCTAATTTTTCATTTCTCATTTCAGCTTCAATCATGTGTCCGTCAACACCTGAAAGACCTATAGCCTTACCGCCCTTCTGTTCGATAAGATTTACAAGTCCTTTGTTTATCTTACCTGAAAGAACCATAAGAACGATTTGTGCGGTTTCTTCATCGGTAACGCGAAGGCCGTCAACGAACTGAGTTTCCTTGCCTACCTTAGAAAGCATTTCCGTGATTTCAGGGCCGCCGCCGTGAACAAGAACAACCTTCACACCGATAAGATTAAGAAGAATAATATCACGCATTACAGAGTCCTTGAGCTCTCCGTTAATCATCGCATTACCGCCGTATTTGACAACAAGAACCTTGCCCCTGTATTCCAGTATATAAGGCAGTGCCTCAACAATAACCTCAGCACGGCTTGAATTGGAAATATCCATTATTTTTTCCTCCTCAGGTTCTGTAATCCCCGTTGATTTTTACATAGTCATAAGTAAGGTCGCAGCCCCAGGCGGCAGAAGAATATTCACCGTCATTAAGTGCAACGTTTATGGTAATTTCTTTTTCAAGAAGAATTTCCTTTGCCTTTTCTTCCGAGAAGAAAATTCCCGCACCGTTTTCGCAAACAGGGATTTCACCCTTCGCAGAAATAAAGGAAACATCTATTTTATTAACGTCAACGTCTGCTCCCGAATAGCCTATAGCACAAAGCACTCTGCCCCAGTTTGCATCCGCTCCGAACATAGCCGCTTTTGTAAGAGAAGAACAGATAACGCTTTTTGCTACTGTTTTTGCAATTTCCTTACTCTTAGCACCGCTTACCTTACATTCAAGAAGCTTGGTAGCACCCTCGCCGTCACCTGCAATACATCTGCAAAGATATACTGTTACGGTATTGAGAGCCTTCATAAATTCATTGAAAGCTTCACCCTCTGCGGTAATTTCTTCATTACCCGCCATACCGTTTGCAAGCACACTTACCATATCGTTAGTTGAAGTGTCGCCGTCAACGCTTACCATATTGAAGGTATCTGCAATATCACTTTTAAGTGCCTTTGAAAGCATCTCACTGCTTATTGCACAGTCAGTTGTGATAAATACAAGCATTGTAGCCATATTGGGATGAATCATACCTGAACCCTTTGCAATACCGCCTATAGTACAGATTTTACCGCCCACTTCAAAGCTTACTGCAATTTCCTTGAGTGCAGTGTCTGTTGTCATAATTCCTTCTGCGGCAAGAACAGAGTTATCACCAAGCTCATTTACAAGCTCAGTCATACCGTTTTCAATAGGTGTTATATCAAGAGTCTGACCGATAACACCGGTGGAGGCTACAATAACATCAGAAGCATTTATGCCTGTGTGTGCTTCAACAAGCTTACACATAGCCTCAGCCTTTTCTATTCCGTCTGCATTACAGGTGTTTGCATTACCTGAGTTACATATAACTGCCTGAGCAAAGCCGTCTGAAATATTGTTCTTCGTAACGGTTAAGGGAGCACCCTTTACAAGATTGGTGGTATATACAGCCGCCGCACTTGCCTTTACTTCACTTACGATAAGTGAAAGGTCTCGCTTTGTTTTATTTTTACGGATACCGCAGTGTATTCCGCTTGCCTTAAATCCTTTTGCGGCACAAACACCGCCTGAAACTGTTTTTATCATAATTTATCACTTTGTAAGTCCGTATAACGGATCCTTTCCTGATACTATGTTCATACACTCAATAGCAGCTCCCGAAGCACCCTTGCCGAGATTGTCATACACCGCTTCAAGAGTAAATCTTTCATCATTTCCGAAAATGCCCACGTACATTATATCTTTACCGGACAATGCTCCTGCGGATAAGAAGCCCTCCTTATCGAAGCCCTCCTTATAGGAAACCGTGCCCCAGGAATACTTTTCTTCATATATTTTTCTGATATCGTCAATGCCGACTTTTACTTCAGAAGCGAACAAGGGAACGCTTACTGCCATACCTGAGTAAAAATCAGACACTACGGGAAGAAAAGCGGGAGCATTATTTATTCCCGTAACAGCCTTCATTTCCTTCAGGTGCTTATGCATCTGAGTAAGACCGTAAATTCTCGGTGCATCAAGAAGAGCATCTCTTCCATCTTCTTCATATTCACCTATCATTTTCTTTCCGCCGCCTGAAAAGCCTGTAAGAGAGAAGCAGGAAAAAAGCTTATCCGGTGAAATAATATTTTTTTCAATAAGAGGATATACGAGCGCTATAAATCCGCTTGCGTGACAGCCGGGAACGGCAATTCTCTTTGAAGCACAAAGCTTATTATAATGCTCTTCTGAAAGCTCGGGAAAGCCGTATGCCCACTGAGGATCTGTTCTGTGAGCAGTTGAAGTATCAATTACCACCGTGCTGTCGTTTTCAATAAAGCTTACGGCTTCTCTTGCAGCATCGTCAGGAAGACACAAAAACGCGATATCCGCTTGGTTTATGGCTTCTTTTCTGTATTCTGTCTTCTTTCTGTTCTCTTCAGAAAGAGTTATCAATTCTATGTCATCTCTTACGGCAAGTCTTTCGTGGATACGAAGTCCTGTTGTACCCGCACTGCCGTCAATGAATACCTTTTTCATTTGCAATAAATTCCTTAACCTGAGAAATCTGGGTTTTAACTGATTCAATACCTGTTCCGCCTGCGGAAATACGGAGATTTACACAGTTGAGAAGGTCAATTGCATCATATAAGTCATTTTCAAAATGACTGTCAAATTCTTTGTATTTTTCAAGAGCTATATCTTCAAGAATAAGATTATTCTGAACACAGTATCCCACAATCTGTCCTACTGTCTTATAAGCACTTCTGAATGGAAGACCTTTTCCTACGAGATAGTCTGCAAGGTCAGTAGCATTGATAAAGCCCTTCTGTGCCGCCTTTTTCATATTTTCGGGAATAGGCTTCATTGTATCCAGCATAGGAATGAAGATGGAAAGACAGCTTCTCACTGTTTCAATGCTGTCAAATACTGCTTCCTTATCCTCCTGCATATCCTTGTTATAGGCAAGGGGAAGACCTTTAAGAGTAGTAAGAAGTGCAAAAAGGTCGCCGTAAACTCTGCCTGTTTTACCTCTTACAAGCTCTGCCATATCGGGATTTTTCTTCTGAGGCATAATACTTGAGCCTGTTGTGAATGCATCATCAAGCTCAACGAACTTGAATTCCCAGCTTGACCAGAGAATTACTTCTTCTGAAAAACGGGAAAGGTGCATCATAATAACGGAAAATGCACTCATAAGCTCAATGCAGTAATCTCTGTCAGAAACACCGTCAAGAGAGTTAAGCATTATTCCGTCAAAGCCTAAAGCCTTTGCTGTCATCATTCTGTCTGTAGGATAGGTTGTTCCTGCAAGAGCACAGCAGCCGAGAGGTGAATAATTCATTCTCTTCAAGGCATCCTTTACTCTTTCGAGATCACGCATAAACATCATAGCATAAGCAAGAAGATGCTGACCGAAGGTAATGGGCTGTGCACGCTGAAGATGAGTATATCCGGGCATTATAACACCCTGATTTTCTTCAGCCTTCTTCGCAATTGTTTCAATAAGAGAAACAAGAAGAGAAATTACTTCACTGCTTTCATCTCTGAGATAAAGTCTTAAATCAAGCGCAACCTGATCGTTTCTGCTTCGTGCCGTATGAAGCTTTTTACCTACATCACCGATACGGGAGGTAAGCTCTGCTTCCACAAACATGTGAATATCTTCAGCATTTTCATCTATCATAAGTGCGCCACTTTCAATATCATCAAGAACAGTCTGCAAACCGTCTATGATTTGCAGACTTTCGTTTTCGGTAATGATATTACAAGCGGCAAGCATAGCTGCGTGTGCCATGGACCCTTTTATGTCCTGTTTATACATTTTGCAGTCAAAGCGGATTGATGAATTGAAATCATCAGCCTCTTTGTTGAGAGCCTTCTCAAATCTGCCTGCCCACATTTTTTCCATTGTTTTTCTCCCGATTACTTAATGTTGTTCTTAGCCTTCATCTTTGCATAAACCTTTGTGGGAAGACCGTAAAGGTTGATAAATCCTGCAGAGTCTGCCTGATTATATACATTGTCCTCATCGAAGGTTGCAATTTCGGGATCGTAAAGTGAATAGGGAGATGTAACACCCGCATTAATCATATTACCCTTATAAAGCTTGAGAGTAACGTCACCCGTAACTGTCTTCTGAGTAGTCTTTACAAAGCTGAGAATTGCTTCTGTAAGAGGTGTGAACCACTGAGCATTATAAACAAGCTCAGCAAGCTTCTGAGCAACAAGTGACTTATAATGAGCAGTTTCCTTATCGAGAGTAATGCTTTCAAGAACCTCGTGAGCCTTATAAATGATAGCACCGCCGGGAGTTTCATATACACCGCGGCACTTCATGCCGACAAGTCTGTTTTCTACGATATCAAGAAGACCGATACCGTTTGCACCGCCAAGCTCATTGAGCTTTGCAACAAGTGAAACCGCATCCATTTCAACGCCGTCAACACTTGTGGGGATACCCTTTTCAAAGTGAATTTTTACATAAGTGGGCTTATCGGGAGCCATTTCGGGTGAAACGCCCATCTCCAAGAAGCCTTCCTTATTGTAAAGGGGTTCGTTTGCAGGATCCTCAAGATCAAGACCTTCGTGTGAAAGATGCCAGATATTCTTATCCTTTGAATAGTTTGTTTCACGGTTGATTTTAAGAGGAACATTATGAGCCTCTGCATATTCGATTTCTTCCTCACGGCTCTTTATATCCCATTCTCTCCAGGGAGCGATTATGGGCATATCGGGAGCAAATGCCTTGATAGCAAGCTCAAATCTTACCTGGTCGTTACCCTTACCTGTGCAACCGTGACAGATAGCGTCTGCACCTTCCTTGAGAGCAATTTCAGCAATTCTCTTTGCAATAGGAGGACGAGCAAAAGCTGTACCGAGAAGATAATCCTCATATTTTGCGCCAGCCTGAACACAGGGGAATACATAATCCTCAATAAATTCTTTTGTAAGGTCTTCAATATAAAGCTTTGATGCACCGGTCTTGAGAGCCTTTTCTTCAAGTCCTTCAAGCTCGTCTGCCTGACCTACGTTACCTGAAACAGCAATAACCTCGCAGTTATTATAGTTTTCTTTAAGCCAAGGGATTATTATAGAAGTATCAAGACCTCCTGAATAAGCAAGTACTACCTTTTTGATTTTTGTTTTATCCATTGTATTTACCTCCGAATGCGAATTAATATTCATACGATGTGCATAACTATACATCATTATTTATATTTTGTCAAGCATATATATAAATTAATTTATTTTATGGTTACTTGCACAATTTACCGACAATCTGCCTGTAAATTATGTGAAATTTAACAATGATGCCATTATTTTACATTATTCACAATTGTGTATATATGCACAATTTATGCATAAATATTCTATTGATTTTTTTGATTTTCCTATGGAAATTATAAATTTGATATGATAAAATATTTTATTAATAAACTGTAAATTATATAAAGGAGTTTTTAACTATGTGTGAAAATTGCTGTAACAGCGATCTCAGCCTTCTTGATGAAATTTTCTGTAGCAACGATGAAAATCTCATCTCCCTTCTTCAGAAGGCTCAGGATATATACGGCTATCTTCCTACTGATGTTTTATACAGAATTGCGGAAAAAACCGGAAACACACCTGCAAAGGTTATGGGTGTTGCCACATTTTATACACAATTCAGACTTAAAAAGGTGGGCAAATATCTTATTCTTCTCTGCAAGGGCACAGCCTGTCACGTAAACGGCGCAGACTCTATTGAAAAAACAATTGAGGATTATCTCGGAATTAAAGACGGTGATACAACAAATGACGGTCTTTTCTCTCTCAAAAGCGTTGCCTGTCTTGGTTGCTGCAGTCTTTCTCCCGTTATGATGATCAACGAAGAGACCTACGGCTCACTTACCCCTGCTAAAACAATTGAAATACTCAATGAATTGAAAGCGAGGGAAGAAAAATGAGAATAGTTATAGGTGAAGGCTCCTGCGGTATTGCGGCAGGTGCCGGAAAAATACATGCAAAATTAAATGATTTATTAAAAGATACTAATATAAAAACCGATATAACAGGCTGTGTCGGCATGTGCTTTTTAGAGCCTATCGTTGATATATATGACGGAAAGCTTCTTCTTAAAAGACTGGTAAAGGTAAGCGAAAATGCTTGCGAGGAAATTGCCCAAGCCATAAAAAACGATGATATCGGTGCATTGGCAAAATGGGAAATTTCCGATGAAGACAAGGTATTTCTTACGAAGCAGACAAGAATTGCCCTTCGCCGCTGCGGAATTATCGATCCCGAAAGCATAGATGCATATCTTGAAGACGGAGGATATACCGCCCTGAAAAAAGCACTTACCTCAATGACACCTGAAGAAGTCATTGAAGAAATAAAAATTTCAGGTCTTGCAGGACGAGGCGGAGCAGGCTTCCCCACCTGGTTCAAATGGAATGCCGCAAGAAAATCAGAAGGTGAGGAAAAATATCTTATCTGTAATGCTGACGAGGGTGATCCCGGTGCATTTATGGACAGAGCAGTTATCGAAAGCGATCCTCACGCTCTCATTGAGGGTATGCTTATTGCCGCTTATGCAATAGGTGCTTCACACGCATTCGTGTATGTAAGAGCAGAATATCCTCTCGCAATTGTAAGACTTCAGAAAGCAATAAACGAGGCTACGGGAAAAGGTCTTTTGGGTAAAAACATATTGGGCTCCGGTTTTTCGTGCACACTTAAAATCAAAGCAGGGGCAGGTGCCTTTGTCTGCGGCGAAGAAACTGCTCTTATTGAATCCCTTGAAGGTAAAAGAGGTATGCCCCGTCTGAAACCTCCCTTCCCCGCCGAAAAGGGTTACGCAAACAAGCCTTCAAATATCAATAACGTAGAAACATTTGCAAACGTCAGCTGGATAATTGAAAACGGCGGAGAAAAATTCTCTGCTATGGGTACTGAAAACAGCAAGGGCACTAAGGTATTCGCTCTTACAGGTAAAATCAAGAGAGGCGGACTTGTGGAAATTCCTATGGGACTTACTCTCAGAGAGGTAATTTACGATATCGGCGGCGGTATCCGCGACGGAAAAAAATTCAAAGCTGTTCAGTTAGGCGGTCCCTCAGGCGGTTGTATTCCCGAAGAGCTTCTTGATACAGTAATTGATTACAAGGCACTTTCCGCAACAGGCGCAATTATGGGTTCAGGCGGTATGGTCGTTATGGACGAAGGAACCTGTATGGTCGGAATGGCACGTTTCTTCCTTGACTTCACTACAAAAGAATCCTGCGGAAAATGCGTTCATTGTCGTATCGGAACAAAGAGAATGTTTGAAATTCTCACTCGCATCACAGAAGGAAACGGCAAATCAGGAGATACAGAGCTTCTCACAGAGCTTTGCGAAGGTATCCGTTCAGGTGCACTTTGCGGTCTTGGTCAGACTGCACCTAATCCCGTTCTTACAACAATAAAATATTTCAGAAATGAATATGATGCTCATATCAATGAAAAGAAGTGTCCTGCAGGTGAATGTGCGGCACTGAGAACGTTTACGATAATTGCCGATAAATGTAAGGGCTGTACACTTTGTTCAAAGAAATGTCCCGTATCAGCAATTTCCGGAAATGTTAAAAATCCCCACGTAATAGATACAGATAAATGCATAAAATGCGGTCAGTGCAAGGATGTCTGCCGCTTTGATGCTATTGAAATAAGATAAAGGAGGGAATAAAAATGTCTGATAAAATTAAATTCATAATCGACTCAAAGGAAATAACGGCAGAAAAAGGCGACACCATACTTGCTGCCGCCCTAAAAAACGGCATTGAAATTCCCAATCTTTGTTATCTCAAGGAGATGTCACCCTACGGCGCCTGCGGAATGTGTGTTGTTGAAGCAGAGGGCTCACCTAAGCTTCTTCGTGCCTGTTCTGCAAAGGTTGCACCCGATATGGTTATAAACACAATGGGCGAAAGAGCACTCAAGGCAAGAAAAATAGCACTTGAGCTTATTATGGGCGACCATAAGGGTGACTGCATAGGTCCTTGCTCTCTCAACTGCCCTGCTCACACTGACTGTCAGAAATACGTTGCCGAAATTGCTGAAGGTAATAATGAAGCCGCAGTAAAAACGATCAAGGAAGTAATTTCTCTTCCCGCATCAATAGGCAGAGTCTGTCCTCATCCCTGTGAAACCGCTTGCAGAAGACAGCACGTAGAGGAATCAATTTCAATTGCATATCTGAAGGCTTATGCCGCTGATGAGGTATTGAAAAGCGGAAAACACGTGCTTCCTGAGATAAATGAACCCAGCGGTAAATCCGTCGGTATTATAGGCGGCGGTCCTGCAGGTCTTTCAGCAGCCTTCAAGCTTATACAGAAGGGGCACAGTGTCACAATTTATGATAAAATGCCCAAAATGGGCGGTATGCTCAGATACGGCATTCCGGAATACAGACTTCCTAAGAATGTGCTTGATACGGAAATTGAAGAAATCCGTTCTCTCGGCGTCACGATGATTAATAACTGCACGGTAGGTCAGGATATCACTCTTGAAGAAATCAGAGAAAAGCACGATGCCGTTTTAGTTGCAAACGGTGCATGGAAGAGCAGCTCAATAAGATGTAAGGGCGAAGACCTTGAAGGCGTATTCGGCGGTATAGATTTTCTGAGAGCCGCCGCTATGGGAGAAAAAATCGAAATCGGAAAAAGAACTGCAATCGTTGGCGGCGGTAATACTGCTATGGATGCTTGCCGTACCGCTGTAAGACTCGGTGCTGAAGAAGTAAGCATAATTTACAGAAGAACAAGAGATGAAATGCCTGCTGAAGATATTGAAATTGAAGAGGCTATGGAAGAGGGCGTTATTTTCCGTTTCCTTACAAATCCTGCTGAAATCATCGGTGAAAACGGCAAGGTAACAACGGTCAAGCTTCAGGTTATGAAGCTCGGTGAGCCCGACGAAAAGGGCAGACGCTCCCCTGTTGCCGTTGAAGGTGAATTTATTACACTCCCCCTTGACTCTATAATAATTGCCGCAGGGCAGAAAAATGACAGTTTCGGATTTGAGTCACTTGAAACAACTAAAAAAGGAACAATTCTTGCAGACGAAAGAACCTTCCTTACCTCAACCGAAGGTGTTTTTGCCGCAGGTGATACTGTAAACAACGGTGCATCTATCGCTATAAATGCAATAGCACAGGCTAATGAAGCGGCTAAATTCATTGATGCGTATCTTGACGGAATTGAAATTCCTTATAAGAAAACTGTTATTTCTGAAATTGACATAACTGATGATATGTTCACAGAATACGAAAAATATCCCAGAATAAAAATGCCGCAGCGTGCTCCCGAAGACAGAAGAAACGATTTTGCGGAAATAAATCTCGGATTTAAGACAGAAGAAGCCATAAACGAAGCAAAACGCTGTCTTTCCTGCGGCTGTCATGATTACGGTCACTGTAAGCTTATAAAGTATGCTCAGGAATATCAGATCGACTGCAAAAAATTAAAGGGTGAATACCATAAGGGCTTCAAGGAAAATAAGCTTGAGGTAATTTTCCGTGACCAGCACAAGTGCATTCTCTGCGGTCTTTGTGTAAGAGCCTGCGAGGATATTGCAAAGCAAGGCATCTTAGGTCTTGTAGGCAGAGGCTTTGATACGGTTATCAGTCCCGAATTCAGAAATACTGACATCCGTTCAATATGTAAGAATTGCCATAAGTGTGCCGAAGTCTGCCCCACAGGTGCTCTTAAAATAACAGAATAACGGTTAATGACCTGAGTTTACAAAAGCTCAGGTCTTCTTTTTTCTTGATTTGAAGTATCTGTTATGATAAAATACTTTTATACTGTTAAAGAGGTATCTGTTATATGAAGGACTATATTAACAACATTCTGTCACCGCTTTTACAGGGTGACGGCGGTTATATTGAATATATTTCCGAAAAGGATAACGTTATAACCGTACTTGCCAGAGGCGAATGCTCAAAATGTGCAAAGCTTGAAAAATGTTTAAGCTGGTGTGCAGAAAGAATTCTTATTGATAAAAATAAATCAGTAACTTTAGAAGCTGTCAGAAAAAAGCCTTTTTTCTGGGATAAGTGAGGTGGATTATGGCTCATATAAAGGTTATTCGCCGTTCAATGCGGCCCGAAGAATATATAGACCTTCGTTACGGATGGCTCAAAAAAAGCATATATAAATTTATGTATGAGTTATCCCCCGTATATGTAAAAGAGGCACATCAGATTTCTGAGAATGAATATGAATTTTATGACAGGGACTATAAACCGCTTAATGTAAACGATACTTATTTTTCTCCCGACGGAAGTGCTTTTCTCAGATGTGAAAGCCAAATTCCCGACGAATATAAAAATGAGAAATTGTATTTTTATTTTAACACCGCAAGTGAAATGATCATAAAAATCAACGGAAAATATGCAGGCGGTGTTGATCCGAACAGAGATAGAATACCCCTTGAAAATTTTGTAAACGGTGAAACATTAGTTATAGAAGCGGAGGGCTTCAACCGTTCAAAGCCTGATGATGAAAGAAACCCCGAAACACTTCAGAAAAGAGGCTGTCGGCAGGAATTTTCAGGCTTTTATCTCACTGCAATAAACGAAAACGTTCTTTCTCTGTGCTATGACCTTGAAATTTTCACTGATATTATTTCAAGCGGACAGTTCAATGAAGAATACGTAAATATAATAGTATCAAGGCTTGATACGGCTCTGAATTACATTGATTATGATAATATCACTGATGAGGATGCAAAAAAGGCAATTGAATATATCAACGAAAACATATATGCAGATAAAACCTTCCGTTCATCAGGTAAGGTAGCTCTTATAAGCCATTCCCACCTTGATATTGCTTATTACTGGCGAAGAATTCACGCAGTTCAGAAAAACCTCAGAACTGTACTTATTCAGATGAGATTAATGGATAAATATCCCGATTTCAGATATGCACACACACAGGCTTATACCTATGAAACAATAGAAAAGTATTATCCTGAGGTGTTCAGTGAGCTTACTGAAAAAATCAAGGAAGGAAAATTTGAAATCGTCGGCGCTATGTATGTTGAACCCGACTGCAATGTGCCTTCCGCAGAAAGTCTTATAAGACAGTGTCTTTACGGTCAGCATTATTTCAGAGAAAAATTCAACGTAACCGTTGACAGCTGTTTCCTTCCCGATGTTTTCGGAAATTCGTGGATACTTCCGCAGATACTGAAAAAATGCGGTGTTGACTATTTTATATCAAACAAAATGAGCACCTGGAACGACACAAACCGCTTTCCACATAATAATTTTATATGGCGGGGTATTGACGGCAGTGAGGTCTATGCCTGTGTTCCGCCCACTCATTTTATCACCTGGAATGAACCCTCTCAGATAGCTGAAAACTGGGAAGCTTTTCAGGATAAGCACACTGACACCGAAACTCTTTCTATGTTCGGCTACGGTGACGGCGGCTCAGGTGCAACAGAAGAAATGATTGAATTAATGCACCGCTTCAGTAAGCTTTCCGTAATGCCTGAAACCCGACATATTACCTGCAAGGAATTCTTACACGAAAATTTCAGTAAAGAACGTAATTTTGACGTGTGGGACGGTGAATTATACCTTGAAATGCACCGAGGAACATTCACAACAAAATCAGATATCAAAAAATTCAACAGAAAGCTTGAAAACAAATTCAGACTTGCAGAATTGCTTTCTGTTATGAGAGAGAAAAACGGTGCAGAATATCCGAAGGAAGAAATAAAAGAGCTTTATAAAAAATTCCTTATTAACCAGTTCCACGATATTCTTCCGGGAAGTCACATTACTCCCGTGTTCAAAGATTGTATGAAGGATTATACCGAAATTAATGATGCGCTTGACAGAATTATCGGCGGCGGTACTGAACTTTTCAACCCTCTCAACGTAAAAAGAAATACCGTTGAATTCATTGAGGACAAAAACGGCAGCTTCATAAGAGAAGGCAAAAAAGGAAGCTTTTTCCTAACTGACTTCAATCCCCTTTCTCACGGTAAAATCACACCGCCCGACAGCAACACTTCGTGGATTTCAATAAACGGAAATGACGTAAATACACCGTTTTATAATATTATTTTCAATCCCGACGGAAGCTTTTATTCTCTTTATGATAATATTCTAAAAAGAGAATGGACTGACGGTGACTTCAACAAATTAAAGATTTATGATGACAAACCCGGTATGTATGATGCTTGGGATATTTTACCTGACTATAAGGAAAAGGAGCTTACTATTTCAACAGATAAAGAATTGCATTTTATTAAAGCTGACGGTGAAACGGCAGAATTTTCCGTAACCCATAAAACCGAAAACTGTTTATGGGAGAGAAAAATCAGACTTTTCCGTTTCTCTGCAAAAATTGAAGTTGAAAACATCGTCAACTGGAATGAATTCCATAAGCTTATGAAGGTAGCATTCAATTGCAATATTCTCACAAGAGAGCTCGTCTGTGATACCTCTGCAGGTTTTATAAAAAGAGAGATGCACAGAAACACCTCCTGGCAGAAGGCAAAATTTGAATGCTGTCATCACAAATGGTTTGATATTTCAGAGGAAGGCGGCGGTATTGCGGTAATCAACGACTGCAAATACGGCGTAGGAGTATCAGATAAAGAAATCACCCTTTCCCTTCTCAGAGCAACCGAACGCCCCGATCCCCTTTCCGACCTTGGAATGCACAATTTCACTTACGTTATTTATCCGCACGGAAATATGTCTTACGGTGAGATAAATAATCTTGCTCTTATTTTCAACGAGCCTTTAGTAAAAACTGAAAAATTCAACGTTCCCGAAGAATTTCTCGGAGAAAATAAGCTCATTCTTCAGAGTGTCAAAAAAGCGGAAAAGGGAGATATGACAGTTTTAAGATTTTGCGAAGCAAAGGGTTCAAGAGGCAGTCTTACCTTCAGAAATCCCGTAAAGGTTCTCAATATGTTAGAGGATGTTGAATATGAAGCAACTGAAGTAAAATTCAAGCCCTTTGAAATTATAACAATCGGAATGTAACAAAAAAAATCAGCCCTGAAGAATTAACTTCGGGGCTGATAAAAATTTATTCAGTTATCAGTTAAAAATAGCGGCAATAGAAGCGAAAATCATCTTGAACCAAGCAACAAACTTTGTCATATCGTCTGTGGTTCTTGAATATGCCTGATATCTGTAGAGAGCTACTTCATCATCACCGTAAACATCAAAGTAGCCTACAACATAGGTTTCATAATCTTCGGGAGCATTTTCATCAATTACGAAAACTCTTGAGCCTACAGTTTCATCATTGTATGAGCTGAAGCCTACACCGGGAGTATTGATAATATCAACACCCTGATAATTGATAACGAAATTATTTGTGTGGTCGTGACCTGAAACAGTTGCAAGAACGTCACCCTGCTGAACGAATGCGGCAAACTGACCGTTGTTGTAATTGGGAGGACAGGGATTTTCGTGAAGAGTTCCTTCAACACCTTCGGGAAGAGTGAGATACTTTCCGTTTGAAGAAATTGTGTTTTCACCTGCGTTATCAGTTACAGCGAGAGCATCGTAAATTTCGGGAACAATAATGTGCTGGAAGTTGATTGAAGGAACGGGATTACCGCCGTTCTGAGTTTTGAGTTCATTTGACTTTTCAACGTACCAGGCAATCTGCTCCTTAGTTGTACAAGCATAACCGCCAAGGTCATTTTCAGAGTTATATGTACCTGAGTCTGTCATCCATACGTTAAATGCAATACGGCTTCCGTCAGAAGACTTAACGGGGATATTATACGTGCCTACACCGGGAATGATGTCGCCTTCATTGTAACCAACGAAGCAATCATAGGATTCATAAACTGACATCTGGAAATCCTTATCTGCAAGTGCGCTTTCATCGTCGTGATTTCCGAAAACAGCGGCTGTGGGAACACCTGCTTTTTCAAAAATGCTCATAAATTCGTTGATAGCAGCACGGGTGATAACCTTTGTTGTTGTGCCGCCGCCTGAAATATTATCACCTGTAAGCACTACAAGGTCAGGCTGAACCTTATTGAGAGTATCGGTAATAAGCTTCTTTGTGATTGTAAGCATAGGATACGTGTCCTGAATATCAGCAAACTGAAGAATAGTAAACTTACCGTCTTCGTTAAACTGAAGTGTTGTTTCTTTTTCATTTGCAGCAAAAGCGCATACAGATACCATTGAAAGCATCATAAGTACACTCATAATAACTGCAAAAAATTTCTTTGCTCTGTTCATATTATCTCTTCTTTCATTTTATTCCGATAAATCGGTGTGAGATTATGTTAGCATAAAATAAATATTTTTTCAATAAATAATTGAATTTTTATCCAAATAGTTATACTATAAAATTAACAGATAGTGTCTGTACGGAGGGAAAATTATGAAAAATATAGTAAATATCATCAATTTTGCAAGAGGCTGTGAGCCGAGAGATACCGATGACAGTTATCTTCTTCCTACGTTAAGGGAAGAACTGCTTCTTTGCAGAAAATATAATTTTCCTTCAACTGTATTATTACAGTATGATGCTCTCGTAAATGAAGAATATCAGAAGCTTGTTAATGAATTTAAGGATATAACGGAAACAGGACTGTGGCTTGAAGTTGTTGAACCCCTCTGTATTGCTTCAGATATCTGCTGGAAGGGCAGATATCCGTGGGACTGGCATAACGACGTTGGTTTTTTGGTGGGCTATGATATTCCAGACAGAGAAAAGCTTATTGATACTGCCTTCAATAAATTCAAAGAAATATTCGGTGTATTTCCTGAGTCCTGCGGAAGCTGGCATATAGATGCGTATTCACTCAACTATATGACAGAAAAATATCATATCAAGGCTTCTTGTAACTGTAAGGAGCAATACGGCACAGACGGATATACTATCTGGGGCGGTATTTATTCAGGTGTTTACTATCCTTCAAAATATAATATGCTCTGTCCTGCTTCAACAAAAGAAAATCAGATTAACGTTCCCGTTTTCAGAATGTTGGGCGCTGATCCCATTTATCAGTATGATATGAATATGGGAGAGAAAAACGCACCTCAGAAAGTAACCTCACTTGAACCCGTTTACGGAAATTCAGGCTCAGATCCCCTCTGGGTTAAATGGTTTCTAAGTGAAAACTTCAATAATAAAGGCATCAGCCTTTCGTATGCCCAGGCAGGTCAGGAAAATTCAATGAATTGGGAAAGAATTAAATGTGGACTTCCTATGCAATTTGAATTGCTGAATGAAAAGGCAGCTAAAGGCGAAATTGAAATTATGACTTTAGCAGACAGCGGAAAATGGTTTTCTGAAAATTTCGATTCAACTCCCCCTCAGGCGCAGATGTTTGACAGTGATATTAATGATAACAGATATAAAACACTGTGGTATAACTGCCAAAAATACAGAATTAATGTTCTTTATGAAAAGGGCAGAATACATATCAGAGATTTCTACCTTTTCAATGAACTTTTTAAGGAAAAATTTATTACCGAAAAAGAAACGTCGCATAATTGCTCTTACTATAATCTTCCTGTTACAGACGGCTACCGATTTAGCGATGAAAACACCCGTGCCGGACTCTATTTCCTCTCCGAAGGCAACGAAATAGAATTTTCTGCCCCCTGGCGCACCTTTGAAAAAGACAATACGGCTAACGTTTATCTTGGTGAAGAACTTAAAATCACAGCCGCCGAAAATTTTGTTCATATACGAAGCACAAAAGAAAACTGGCATCTTGAAGCAATAAACAGTAAAAATGCAAAACTACCCTATATATCCGCAGAGAAAAAGCAGCTTAACCTCTCCTTCAGCGTAACTGAAGCTATGTTCAATTATTCACTGACTCTGAAAAAAGGCTACTTCCGCCTGAAAGAAAAAGGATTTGAAATTTATCCTGAGGATAATGAAATTATCATTTCTGTGCAGTAATTTTTCACAAATATATAAATGAATTTCAGCGATGGGAAATCACATTTCCCGTCGCTGTTGTTTTTATAAAAAAGTCTTGACACATATACTCTACCGTGTTAGAGTATATGTGTACTCTAACAGATTAGAGAAAGGAGAAATCAATATGGAAACACCTAAAGTTTTTGAAAGTGAATACCGTTTTTGCCTTATTTTGTGGGAGCACGAGCCTATTAAAAGCAGTGAGCTTGTGAAGCTCTGCAAAGAGCAGTTGGGTTGGAAGCCTACCACTACATACACCGTTATCAAGCGTTTGTCTGAAAGAGGTGTGCTTAAGAATGAAAACACCATTGTTTCTTCTTTAGTTTCAAAGGATGAGGTTCAGGCTTCGGAAATCAATGAAATGGTTGAAAAAACCTTTGAAGGCTCTCTTCCTGCATTCATTGCTGCATTTACAAAGTATCAGAAAATCTCTGACAAGGAAATCGATGAAGTTCAAAGGATGATTGACCGTTTTAGGAAAGGAGAATAAAAATGACTGAATTCTTCTTAAATGTTGTTAATATGAGCATTTCTGCAAGTTGGCTTGTTTGTGCAGTTCTTTTACTCAGATTATTACTTAAAAAAGCTCCAAAATGGATAAATGTTCTACTTTGGGGAATAGTTGCAGTGCGTCTTATCTGCCCATTCTCTTTCGAAAGTGTATTAAGTCTGATACCAAGTTCTCAAACAATAAACCCTGAAATAGCTCTTAATGCTCCCGTTATAGATTCGGGCGTAACAATTATTGATAATGTGATAAACCCCATTATCGGTGAAGCAACTATATCCCTTCAACCTGAAAAGGATGTTAATTTATTTCAGTTTATTATGCCTTATTTAGCAGGTGTATGGCTTGTGGGGATTGCAGCTCTGTTAATTTATACACTTATCAGCTTCTTAAGATTAAAGAGAAAAATAGGAACAGCGGTTCTGCTTCGTGATAACATTTATCAGAGTGAGGCTGTGGTATCGCCTTTCGTTCTCGGTATAATCAAACCGAAAATCTATTTGCCTTTTAATATGAACGGTCAGGATATGGAGCACGTTATTGCACACGAAAGGGCACATATTCGCAGAAAAGACCATCTGTGGAAACCTCTCGGCTTCTTGATTCTCACTCTCCATTGGTTCAATCCTATGGTTTGGCTCGGTTATATTCTTCTTTGCCGTGATATTGAGCTTGCCTGTGATGAAAAGGTTGTAAAAGAGCTTAATAATGAACAATGTGCAGACTATTCGGAGGCTTTACTTACTTGTAGTGTAAACAGACGAATGATTGCTGCTTGTCCCCTTGCTTTTGGTGAGGTAGGTGTTAAGGATAGAATAAAATCTGTACTCAATTATAAAAAGCCTGCATTCTGGATTATTGTTGTTGCTGTTATTGCAAGTATTACCGTTGCAGTATGCTTCCTTACAAATCCCATAAACTCTTCTGTTTACAACAGCAAATATGAAACGGGCAAGTGCTTATATAGTTATGTGGTGAGCGCAGATAAAGAAACAAAAAGCAACGAGCTTATTTTTGATATTACCTCTGACGGCAAGGTTTACAAAACCTTCGGTGACGGCACAACAGAGGAACTCGGTGTACTTAAAGAATCTGAGTACACCGACAAGGATTTTAAAACGGCTATGAAAAATCAGGGTATAAAGCTCAGCATCGGCAGTACCAGAAACGCTTATGAGCTTTCTGATTGTATATTCCTGCAAAAGAGCTACGGCACTGTTTATCTTGTGCAATTCTTTTCCGACGGCAGAATAATGAGCGTGTTTAAGCTCAATAGAACAGATAAAAGTGATATTTCAAACGGCTCATACAAGCTTTCCGATGAGATATATTTTAACGGCACATACAGTTATGTTCCTAACTTTGAAAACGACAGAATTGAAATTAAAACTAACGGCGGTATGCACATTTACCATTTCATAGGTGACATTCTTTCTACCGGAGGTCTGTATGAAGAAATTAAGTTAAATAAAGAGAATTTTTCAAATTTGTTTGATGGCAGTACAGGATGGAGTAAATATGAAAATGCAGGCGAATTATTGAAAAACAATAAAAGAGCATGGTATCATAGCATTCCCCAAGATTTTGACGGTTATCCGTATATGTTGATGTTACAAAAGGATGGCTCTTTATGTATAGCTTTTGCCGACCTTGAAAACGGCAAACCAACAAGAGTTCGTTATATTTATGAGCTTGAGTATGAGGGAAATATTGAAAACAGCTATAACAGCACAGTAGGCGGCTCTGAAAAACTTGCTTGGATCTATAACCCTTTACTCAGTTATACCGTTCACTATACCATAGCATTTGCGTTCGATTGTGAATATACATACGTGGATGCAACCTGTACGGGCGGAGCATTTTGTAACCTTGAAGCTGAAGGTCAACCGCACGGCAATAATATACGTTTTGAAAAAGAAAAAAAGATTTATTGGACACCTGCTGAAGATGATGAAAATCCCACAGACAAATCTGAGGTTACTTTTACTGTTTATAACGGCGATACTAAAATGCAGCAACATACCGTAATCTTTGAGTGTGTTTCTCGCAACTACAGTACGGGTGATGTATATGAATTCTATCTAAAAGATGCAATGGAATTTGCACTTGTATCTTCCGAGTATGGCTACTTAACATTTGTTGAAAGAAGTTCAATCTCGAATGTAGGCGGTGCTGATGAACCAGCAAATGTCATTGTCAGTACAACAATAGATGAGCTAAAAGTAAAATATCCGCAATTCTTTAATATATCAACTGATGGAGGTCTGACTGTTTATGTCTGGCAGATGTCTGCAAACAATTATAGTTGTTATTTAGTAAACACCTCCATGGAAGCAATTTCCGATAACAGCTTTGCGTATGATATTGGTTCAACCATTACTGAAATGCGAGCAATTTTAACCACATACGGTATTGATAAAAAATACATAACGATTCAACCGATTGTAAATCCCTTATCGAGTTATTACTATATAATAAACGATGATATCGGGCAAAGATTAAAACACTTTTTTGGAATGATATCGTAGATGATGAGTCCATTCTTTAATGTTGAATTTAATCAAACTTAACTTATGCAGATGTAACACAGAACAGCAATCAGGATTTTACAGTACATAAACTGTCAACTTCACAGATGCGAATATTAGAAAATAGCATTGATGAATATAACAATTTACAGTTTAATAGAATCAGGGAGCCATCGTTCAGATGACTCCCTATATTTATTAGTAATAATTTCAAATACACAAAAAAATAAACCGTGTAAGTCATACACGGCTTTGATTACTTATTTTGAAATACACCTTCAAAACTGAACAATGAGAGAAGAGAACCAAGTAAAGAGGTCAAGCCCTCGACCTATTAGTACTGCTTAACTGAACACATCACTGTGCTTACATACGCAGCCTATCAACCTCGTAGTCTACAAGGGGTCTTACTAGCTTAA
>JAZNSP010000012.1:0-75603 GCA_045591285.1 Acutalibacteraceae bacterium | reverse complement strand
ATTGATATGGTGTATTATATTTTCTTGTGATATTAGTTTTCATTTGCACGTTAATTATATCACAAAAAGGACTACATTCCTACCTTTTCAGGTAAGTTTGTAGTCCGTTTTCTTTTTTGGCTGTTTTTTTACAGCCCCTTTATAATTTTTTAAGTTTATGCTATGAACAGCACAAACCTTTAAATATGTCTTGTCACAGTTTTTCCTTTTTTATTATTACCTTTATTATCCCACAATCAATCGTCTCGGCCGTTCCTTTTTTTGCGATAAAAACTGACTTTGTTTTTATATTCACGTGCTTATATGCGAAAAACTATCCTTTTTATATGCTTTTTTCCTTTCTTAAAATACCATTTTTTTCTTACTTAATACGTATAATATTCTGTAAGGAAATATTTCGTAAGGACGAGGAAAATGGAAAGACTGAAAAACAAGATAGACGTTATGTTATCGGAAAATATTGTCGGAAGGCTTGAAGGAGCGTTATTTCAGGGCTTATTTTTTATAATGAGCTTTTTGTTCGGCTCCATTGTTTTTGCAGGAGGGATATCGCCCTTTGCAACAGGCTTTCTTGCAGGGGCAAAATACAGATACAGCCTGAGTATTGCCCTTGGAAGTGCCTTGGGATATATGGTATTTTTCGGACTTTCAGGCTCATTGAGATTTGTTGCGGCAATTTGTCTTATCTGTCTTATTAAGCTTGGACTTTTTGAAATGCCCAAGAAAAAGCTTCAGCTGCATTTTTGCATTCTCATAACATTTTTCAGCGTATTCTTCTCTTCCCTTGCGGTGTTTCTTGCCACAGGGGGTGAAATGACCTTTCTTGTGATGTGCTTTTGTGAAGCACTCATTTCTGCTGCCTTTTCCTGCTTTACTATGAGAATTTTTTCCGTAAAGGCTCTCGGTAACAGAAAGGTCTATGCCGCACCCGCAGATAACATATCAATTATTTTCTTAGGCTGCATTATCCTGTTATCCCTATGTAAGCTTGATTTTCTCGGTTTTTCACCTGCAAGGTGTCTTTCTTATCTTATCATTATGCTGTTTGCACTTTGCGGTAAGGAATCCGCTTCTTCGATAGCGGGAATTTGCTGTGCCGTAACCTTAGGACTCAGTGCCGACAGTCTTCAGCTTGTAACAGGCTTTATTCTCTCAGGACTTTTATGCGGACTTACGGGCACACACGGAAAAATCCCCATAGGCGCAAGTCTTACCGTATCACTTCTTCTCTCAGCCGTGTTATTAGGAGAAGCCTCTACTGCGGTGATCTATATATCCGAGGGGGCACTTTCGGGAATGATTTTTGTTTTTATCCCCGAAAAAGCACTTTTCTGTACCGCAGAAAAAATCCTTCCCTTCACAAGAGATACCTTTGATAAGGAAAAGGAAAGAGCGCTTAATTTCACACTTCAGAGAAGTGCCAAGGCGGTGAAGGATATTTCAAAATCCGTAAGTGCAGTTTCGGAATTATTGAAAAAACATGAAAAGCCCTCCTTTGATTACGTTACAGACGAAGTAAAAGAGGATATCTGCAAGGCCTGCTCAAAATACGGCTTTTGCTGGGAAAAATGCAATTCCCTCACTCAGAAGGCATTTCAGCAGACAAAAAAAACCTTACTGCAAAACGGCTTTCTCATTTCCGAAGCACTTCCCGAAAGAATTACTCTCACCTGCCGTATGCCCGATAAAATAACTCAGAGCTTCAACACGGCATATTTTGAGCACAAGGCTAAGCTTGTGGCAAATCACGAAATACACGAAGCAAAAATGGCGGCGGCTCGGCAGTTTTACTGCCTTGGGAAAATCATTGACGATGCCGCAAAAAATCTCTGCCGCATTCCCGCAAGTGCACCTGAGGTAGCTCATTATCTCTCTCAGGTATTCAGGGATTTCGGCTTTTCCGTTCTCGGAATATCTGCCTTCAGCTTAGCATCGGGGAAAATTACCGTTCAGGTATATTGCTCTCACGTTCCCGTAATTCCCGATATGTCACTTCTTCTTGAAAAAATGTTTGATGCCACGGGAATAGCCTTTATGAAGCCTGTTGCCGACGAATATTCAGGGGAAGGAACTGTGCTCAGCTTCACCGAAGAATGTAAATACAAGGTTTACTGTCACACCTCTTATCACACCGCCGCAAACGAGGACTTCAGCGGTGATACCTGTGAGTGTTTTTATGACGGAACAGGAAAATTCTATGCTGTTTTAAGTGACGGTATGGGTTCGGGAGCAAAGGCGGCTGTTGATTCCGTGATGACATCTTCTCTTATTTCACGGCTTATGAGAGCTGGCTTTTCACCCGAATGTGCCATTGAAGCCGTAAACTGTGCACTGATTGTAAAATCAGGGGAAGAAACCTTATCCACCCTTGATATTTTCACCCTTGACCTTAATACAGGCGAAGCAAAATTCTATAAGGCAGGTGCGGCGGCATCAGTTATTAACAAAGAAATGAAAACTCTGATAGTAGAAAAAAGCTCAATGCCTCTGGGAATTCTCAAGGACGTATGCTTTGAAAACAGCTCAATTACTCTTTCCGACGGTGATACGGTAATTCTTATGTCCGACGGCGCCTCAACCGTTCCCCACGTTTTTTTCAAGGAGCTTCTGAGTGAAAAGAAAAATTCCTCACCTGAAGAAATTTCTGAAGAAGCCGTAAAAAAAGCAATTGACTGTTCAATCTCAGGGAAGCACGACGATATAACCGTCACCTGCATTAAAATTAAAAAAACAGATTAACTTTTTACCTGAAACTTAGGTTTTAGGTATTTTTTATTTAAACGGATTATGTTATCATTATGTATATTAAGAAAGGATGACAGTATGAGAATACTTCTTGCCGAGGACGAAAGAGAGCTTTCTGAGGCTTTATGCGTAATACTCAAACATTCAAATTATTCCGTTGATGCGGTTTTTAACGGTGAAGATGCCCTTGAATATCTTCTTACGGGAATATATGATGCGGCAATTCTTGACATAATGATGCCGAAAAAAGACGGTCTTTCGGTTTTAAGAGAATTAAGACAGAAAAAAAATGATACTCCCATACTTATTCTCACTGCAAAATCAGAAATTGACGATAAGGTATCAGGTCTTGATGCAGGTGCTGACGATTATCTTACAAAGCCCTTTTCCTCTAAGGAGCTTCTTGCAAGACTGAGAGTAATTGTAAGAAGAAAATCTGATAATACCGAAAATTTCATCAACTTCGGAAACTGCATTCTTGACCACCTCACCTTTGAAATTAAAGCAAACGGAAAATCGGAGCAGCTCTCAAACAAGGAATTTCAGATGCTTCAGATGCTTATGATGAACCCCTCTACAGTTATTTCCGTTGAAAGATTTATGGAAAAAATATGGGGCTTTGAAGCAGAAACACAGACAAACGTTGTCTGGGTATATATTTCATATCTCAGAAAAAAACTGACGAATATCGGTGCCGATTTCAGAATAAGCGTTGTAAGAAATCTCGGCTACCGACTTATGAAGGATTGATAACGTCAAATGATAAAAAAGCTGAAAAAGAGATTTATATTTATATGTATGTGCAGTGTTTCAGCTGTGCTTATGTTTCTTATCGGTTCAATTAATGCAGTCAACTATTCCAACGTAATTCAGTCTGCAGCCGTGCGTCTTGATATGCTTGAAAATGACGTGGGAAAAAATCCCTTTTCCGACCTTTTCGGATTCGGAAATGCCGCCTTATATCCCGAAGCGCATTTTGAGTCAAGATACTTTACCGTAATTCTTGATTATAACGGCAATATCCTTTATACCGACGTTTCACATATTTCTGCAGTTGATGACGGTACGGCAGAGAAAATGGCAACCTCTCTTTTCAGAAAAGGAAGGCTTGAGGGGCTCACAGGCAACTATGCCTACAGAGTGTTATCACAAAATAATTCAATCCGATATATTTTTCTCGACCATTCAAGAGAAATGAGCACCTTCTATGCTTTTTTATATGCAAGTATTTTCATTACTCTTCTTTCCCTCGGTGTTATTTTCATTCTTCTTCTGATTTTTTCAAAATATGCAATAAAGCCTATTGCCGAAAGCTATGAAAAGCAAAAACGCTTTATAACCAATGCAGGTCACGACCTTAAAACACCTCTTTCCGTAATAAAAGCCTCAAATGAGGTTCTTGAGCTTCAGTACGGAGAAAGCAAATGGACGGATACGATAAACCGTCAGGTTGCAAGAATGTCCGAGCTTACAAATAAGCTTGTAATTCTTTCACGAATGGGAGAGGAAAACGGCTTACAGAAAGCTGAGTTCTCAATAAGCGATACTCTGAAGGAATGTATATCCTATTTTGAAGCAGTTGAATACTCTGCCGATAAGCTTATAATATCCGATATTGAAGAAAATATAAATTACACAGGTGACGAAAAGGCTATAGCTCAGCTTTTCAGCCTTCTTACGGATAACGCCCTGAAATATTCCCCCGCAGGAAGCCAGCTCAGCATAGCTATGAAAAAAAACTCAAAGGGCTGTGAAGTGAGCTTTATCAATCCTGCTGAGAATATTCCCCAAGGCAATAACGATATTCTCTTCGAGAGATTTTACCGTCACGATAATTCCAGAAATTCAGAAAGCGGCGGTCACGGAATAGGTCTTTCCGTGGCAAAAGCCATAACAGATGCTCATAAAGGAAAAATATCCGCCGTAAGTCCTGACGGAAGAAGCTTCCGCATAACAGTAATTCTCTGAGTTCCTCTGTAATTAATAAAAAAAGTCTATACAAACGGAAAAATATTTGTTACAATATTATATAATCAATTTGAGGAGTGCGGAAAAATGAAAAAATTTATCAGCATAATTCTTACTATTCTTATAATCGCTTCAACACTTACCGTTTCCTCCTTTGCTCTCGTTACTGAAGAGAACAGGGAGTTAGGCTTTGCCGTGGCAAGTGACCTTCACTATAACGTGCCCGAAGAAGAGCTTACCAAAACCAATGACCACGAAATTTTCTGGTATGCAAACCGCAGAGCCGCTATGGACAATGAAAGCGGTCTTATCATTGATGAAATGCTTCGTCAGTGCGCAGAAGATGACTCCGTGGAATATCTTCTTATCCCCGGCGATCTTGCAGATAACGGCAGAACCGTTTTCCAGGAGCATTACGACGTTGCAGAAAAGCTCAGCAATTTTGAAAAGGAAACAGGAAAATCCGTTTTTGTTGTTCCCGGCAATCACGACTTCGGTGCTGCTGACATTGACTTCAAGATAGAAGATTTCAAAAGAGTCTATGCTGATTTCGGCTACAATGAAGCCTTATCTGTTGTGGATGAAAACGGTTCATATACCGCAAACTTAGGTGACAGCTACCGTCTTATTGCACTTGACAGCTGTGATCCCTCAAAATCAACGGAAGACGGACTTAGCATTTCAGAGGTAAAGTGGGTTCTTGATGAAGCCAAGAAGGCACAGGAGGAAGGCAGATATCCCATTCTTATGATGCACCACAATCTTCTCGACCACCTTCCCATGCAGCGTCTTATCAGCCGTAACTTTATCGTGCGCTTCCACTACACAACGGCTACTCTTTTTGCCGATGCGGGAATTAAGCTTGTATTCACAGGCCATGAGCACTGCTCAGACGCGACGTCCTACACAACACCTCTCGGCAACAAGATCTATGACTTTGCAAACACAGCTCTTTCAATGTATCCTCTTCAGTATAAGGTATTTTATATTAACGATGCTGAAATTACATACAGAACAAGAACTGTTGATAAAATTGACACCTCTGCACTTCAGAGCATTGAAGGCTATACCGAAGAACAGCTCAATGCTATGAACAACGGTCTTAACGAATACGCAAAGGGATATCTCAAAGCAGGCGTTCAGTACAGACTTGAGCTTTCTCTTTCAATGGAAAAGATGGGAATTGCAGAAGACTCTGTTTTCTATCCTCTTGTTTCAACGGCAGTAGGTGAGCTTGTAAATATTCTTCGAATGCCTTTATACGGTGAAAATTCCGTTCAGGAGCTGGCAAAGGAATATAACATTGATATTCCCGACTCAGATTATGAAACTGCCTGGGATCTTGCAACAGACCTTGTTGCTTGGCATTATGCAGGCGAAGAGCCCTTTGAGGTTCAGAGCACTGAAGTAAAAATTCTTCTCAGAACAGTGGCTCTCATTCTCAAGGATGACCTTACAACAGTAAACGATGAAATTTTCCTCAGTGCCGCAAATGACCTTATTGCAGGTATGGGCGGAACTGACAGTATGTCAAAGGATATTTCAAAGCTTGCAACAGAGGTTTTCGGCGGTGTTAATGCAGGTCAGTATTTCATCACTGCACTCATTTCTCCCCTTCTTTATGAATTCGCATTTGACGGTGACGATACTCCCGACAACAACGGCACACTTGCAGGCTACGGTGTTGAAATGAACGGAAGAAACATTCTTACAAACCTTTCAAATGCCGCAAATACGTTAATGCTCTATATTGAAAACTTCTTCATTATTTTCCTCAAGATTTTCGGTATCGGCAGATAAAAGATATTATAAAAATCCCAAAACTGCATTTTACGTTTTTTGTAAAATGCAGTTTTTCTTTTAATTTTTTGTTGCAATACTTCTGCTTTATTTATATACTTAAAAATATAAGGAGGGATTTTTATGAAAATCAATAAACCTATGTCATTTATCTTTATTGTGGCGCAGGCTCTCTTATTTTCAGGCTTGTTCCTGTTCCGTGACAGCTATATTGCATGGGATAATATGCTTTTATTGGGTATATATATGGCGATGGCACTTATCGGTATTGTTACGGTCACCTTCATAGGTACAAAGCTTGATAAAAATCCTGCAAGAAAAAAAACGGTACTTATACCTCTTATAACGGCAATAGCTTTTTCCGCTGTTTTATGGGGACTTTCATTTTATATCAACGTGATAATCGGAAAGGAAATGCTGAACGTGCTTGCCATTGATATTACTGTGGCTGTTCTTTTCATTTTCTCACTCATTGTCACACTGTCCTTAATATTAAAGCTGAAAAGCACAAAAACCGTAAAATCAGTTTTTTCGCTCCTGTTTGTTTTTCTTTTTACCTTTTCTGCCCTTCATTTTGCAGGTGACCACATTTTTGAAGGTGTATATAAGGACTATAAGGTAGCCTCACCGAGAATACTTTTTGCGGAAAATTACACCGAAAAGGAAAGAGATATCAGTGATATGAAATTTGATTTTTACGTAAGTCCCGACGGCGACGACAATAATGACGGCTCTGAGGAAAATCCCTTCAGAAGCTTAGAAAAGGCTGCGGAAGCGGTAAAAAACACCGATAAAACGGATAAGAACGGAATTAACGTCTGCATAAAAGAGGGAGAATACCGTGTAAGCTCCATCGTTTTAACCGAAGAGCATTCGGGAACTGAAAGCTGTCCCGTTACTTACTATGCTGACGGCAACGTGGTTCTTAACGGCGGTGTTACTCTTTCACCCTCAGATTTCACTTCCGTGGCAGATTACCCCGAAATTGCATCAAGACTTAACGAGGAAGTTAAGGATAATGTCTATGTCCTTGACCTTACAAAAGAGCCATATTCTCTTACGGAAGAGGATTGGGGTAAGCTATATACGATAGGCTCATATAATACGGCTAAAAACTATGACGGCGATTACGTAGGTCCCTTATACTGCGAATTATTTGTAAACGACCAAAGACAGACTATAGCGAGATATCCCGATAACACCTTCCTTAAAACAGAAGAGGTCATTTCAACAGGACTTGGTTATGAGTCAGGCGGTGCGCTTACAAAGGTTGAAAACTGGCACGAAATAAGAAACCCCGAAAGTGACGTTTATAAAATCGGTAAAGACCTTGCTGAGAGAATTGCATCGTGGAAAAATATTGACGAGGTCTGGATGTTCGGCTATTGGAAATATGACTGGGCAGATGCATCTACACCTATAGGAAGCTTCGACAGAGAAAACAGAACCCTTTCACCTAAGTTCGTTTCTATGTACGGAACAAAGGTTGATGCTCCGTATTATTTTTATAACGTTCTTGAAGAGCTTACAACCGAAGGCGAATGGTATCTTGACAGAGAAAACGGACTTTTATGTCTTTATGTACCCGAAAATTTAGCTGAAGCAGAAATTGACCTTTCCCTTACACTTGAACCTATAATCAATGTAAATGCTTCATTTATCACCTTCGACGGTCTGACGATTAAAGGTACAAGAGGTGACGGAATTACCCTTACGGGAAACAACAATACCGTTCAGCACTGTCTTATAAAGAACGTAGCAGGAAATGCACTTATTATGACAGGTGAAAATAATTTAGCCTTTAATAATGACATCACCCATACGGGTAAGGGCGGAATTATTCTCTCAGGCGGTGACACCGAAACACTTACTGCGGGAAACAACAAGGCGGATAATAACTTTATTCACGATTGGTCAGAAATTTATCTTACATATCAGCCTGCAGTAACCCTTAACGGTGTGGGAAATATCTGCTCACACAATGAAATTATGAATTCTCCCCACGAAGCCATAACCTATTCGGGAAATAATCATATTATTGAATATAATCTCATTCACGACGTATGTCTTTTATCCGACGATGCAGGTGCAATTTATGCAGGCAGAAGCTGGGTATGGTACGGAAACACCATCCGTTATAATTGCATTTATAACATCGGCTCAGGAGAGCATTCTCCTGACGGAATTTATCTTGACGATGCTCTTTCAGGACAGAAGGTTTACGGAAATTTACTTATAAATATTCCTAAGCTCGGCATACATCTTGGAGGCGGCAGAGATCTTGAGGTATGGGGAAATATTATAATCAATGCCGGAGAGCACCCCATTTCATACGATGCAAGAGCACGTGAAGGAGCGCTTGAGGGCGGATGGTTCACACATTCCTCAAAGAAGGACGGCGATATGTGGCAAGCGCTTTATAATTCACCCTGGCAGAGTGAATTATGGCAGGAAGCCTTCCCGCAATATAAGACGTATTCTGATGATTTCAATGCTCCCGACAGCCCTGATTTTGTTGTAAATCCCGCGAACAGCAGGGTAACCTCAAATCTTATCTTTGACAAAAATAAATCCATAGGAAATATAAGTGAGGCAGCAGACCGCTTCAGTGATATTTCAGAAAACGGCATTTACTCATTAAGCGCATTGAAGGATATTTTCACAAATGCAGAAAACGGAATTTACGAGTTTAAGGATATTTCTGCTATAAAAGAGGCTTTACCCGATTTTGAAGAAATTCCTTATGAGGAAATAGGCAGAAAATAATTCTTCCCTGCCATTGAAAAAAACCGTACAAACTGATATACTGAAATCAAGTTATAAATATACAGGAGTTGATATTATGAGCGAAAGAACCTATATACCTTTTTCACAGTGGAAGGAAAAATCAAAGCAGACGGAATACACGGAAAAAACAAGACTTCTCGACTATGACGGCACCCTTCTTGCTAAGGGCTGGGCAAGACATAACGTATTTGATTACGACAGAACTCTTTCAGCACCCAAAATGAGAAAAAAGGAATGGGATTTCTATCAGCTTGGCAACCGTAATTATATGGTTCAGATTTCCTTTGCCAACATTTCAATCGGCGGTTACGTTTCCGCTGTTCTCATTGACCTTAAAAACGGCAAAAAATTAGGAGATGCAACCTCCTTCTTCCTCGGCGGTGAAAGTAAATACGTGCTTCCCCCCAAGGGTGACGAGCCAAACTACTTTGAAGCAAAGGTTGGCTCAACTCACGTTATTTTTGATACTAAGGAAAACAAAAGACTTCTTTATCTCAAAAAACCCTATAAAAATTCCTTCATTGAATGTAATTTCATAATGGATATACCCGAAAACCTTGAAAACATAACAACAGTTCTTCCCTTTGAAAACAATCCGAAAAAATATTTTATGACAACAAAGCAGAACTGTATGCCCTGTGAAGGAACTTATAAGATCGGAAATACTGTTTATGAATTCAAGAAAACCGATACCTTCTGTGCTCTTGACTGGGGCAGAGTAAATACTCCTCACGAAATGGTATGGTATTGGGGTAACGGCTCAACCTATCTCAAGGATAAAGACGGCAAGCAGCACATCTTCGGCTTTGAAATCACTTGGGCAATAGGTGATGAATCAAATGCTACGGAAACCTGCCTCTTCTATGACGGAAAGGCACATAAAATCGGTGCTGTTGACGTTGAAACCTTCCCCAAGCCCGACAAATTCATGAATGACTGGAAATTTATTTCAGAGGACGGCAGATTTAATCTTACAATGACTCCCTATTACGACCATCATTCAGACACAAATATCTGTAATCTTGCAAGAATGCACACTCACCAGGTTCACGGTATCTGGAACGGTGACGTTACTCTTGATGACGGCACAAAGCTTGAAATCAAGGATATGTATGCATTCTGCGAATACGTAGAAAACAAGTGGTAAAACGGAGAAACTGAAATGCCTCAGATCTTTATAAAATTATTCAGACCTCTTCTTTGCATACTCGCATCCTTTGCAACACTTTTCTTCGGCTATGCATCCTTTCTTGATGCAGATATCTTTGATAAATACTTTGAAAGCTATCCAGTTGCCGCACCCTCTGTAACAAGTGAGTGGCAGACTACGGAAAAAACTGAAATTACGGGTGACTTCTACGTCAGCACTAAGGGTGACGACAGTAACCCCGGCACAAAGAGCTCTCCCTTCCTGACAATTGAAAAAGCGGTTGATGCAGTAAGAAATACCGATAAAACCGACAAAAACGGAATAACCGTTCTCATTGAAACAGGTGAATACTCAGTTAATGCTCTTTCACTGTCCGGACTCAATTCAGACGAAAACTGTCCTGTGGCTTTTATAGGCTACGGCAACGGTGAAACGGTTATAAATGCGGGTATTGCTCTTTCCACAAAGGACTTTTCAACGGCTGACAGCTATCCCGAAATTGCAGACCGTCTTAGCATTGATGCCGAAAACGTGCTTGTTCTTGACCTGACCAAAGCTCCCTACAACCTCACTGCAAGTGACTGGGGAAGGCTTTATCCCATAGGAACCTATAACACAGCAGGTGACTATCAGGGCGACACAACAGGCCCCGTTTACAGTGAGCTTTTCGTAAATGACAAAAGACAGACTCTTGCCCGTTATCCCGATGAAGGCTACCTTTACACAGGCGAGGTTCTTCAGACGGGCATTGAAATCAGCACTCCCGATGCAAACGGCGATCCTGCAACAGATAAATACCGCATTTCCGATGACCTTGCAAAGAGAATTGCCTCCTGGCAGGACAAGGAAAGCGTATGGATGTACGGCTATTGGAAATATGACTGGGCTGACGGCTCTTCACCTATAGGCTCATTCAGTGAAAGTGAAAAAACACTCTCTCCGAAATACAGAAGCTTTTACGGAACAAAAGAGGATGCTCCGTATTATTTCTATAACTGTCTTGAAGAGCTGACTGCTGCAGGCGAATGGTATCTTGACAGAGAAACGGGACTTCTTTGTGTTTATGCTCCCGAAAACAAGGACACGGCAACCTATAATCTTTCTCTTTCACTTTCCCCTGCAATTACGGTAAATGCAGATTACGTAACTCTTGACAGCCTGACCGTAAAAGGCTCCAGACACAACGGAATTGAAATTTACGGCAATAATAACACTGTAACAAACTGTAAAATTATCAATGTTTCATACGGTGCTATTGTTGCAAACGGCAATAACAACACCTTCTCCCATAATGAAATTGCTCATGTGGGCGGCGGCGGAATTTCCGTAACGGGCGGTGACAAGACCACACTCACCAAGGGCAATAATCTTGTAACAAATAACATTATTCACGACTGGGGCGAAATTTACAGGACCTATCGCTATGCCGTTGATTTCGGCGGTGTGGGAAATGTCTGCTCAAACAATGAAATGTATAACGCTCCTCACGGTGCCGTGACCTATGACGGCAATCTGCACGTATTTGAATATAACCTCATTTACAATGTCTGCCTTCTTTCAGACGATGCGGGTGCAATTTACGCCGGCAGAAGCTGGATATCCTACGGCAACGTCATAAGATATAACCTTATTCACTCCATAGGCGCCGACGGACATAAGCCTGACGGAATTTATCTTGACGATGCTTTATCGGGACAGACGGTTTACGGAAACGTCCTTATCAACATTCCCAAATATGCAATTCACGCAGGCGGCGGCAGAGATAACTGCATTGAAAACAATCTTATTGTCAATGCAGGTGAACAGGCTATAAAATATGACGACAGAGCCCGTGACGGTGCATTGAACGGCGGTTGGTTCAATGAGCACGTTGCAGAAAATACAGGTGATATGTGGTCAGGACTCAGAAGTTCTCCCTATAAAACGGAAGCTTGGCTCGATGCCTTCCCTCAGTATAAGAATTTCTCCGACAATTTCTCCGATGCCGATAACCCTGATTTCGTTCCCAATCCCGCAAACAGCGTAGTGAAAAACAACGTTGTCGTTGACCGCTCGGGAGCTCTCGGTGACATCAATGAAAATGTTTATAAATTCAGCACTTTTGAAAATAATGATTGCTATAATCTTTTCCGTATGAAAGCGCTTTTCAACGATGCCGATAACGGAGATTATACCTTCAGTGACAGCTCACCCGTATATAAAAATCTTCCCGAATTCAAAGACATTCCCTTTGATAAAATAGGAAGAAAATAACTAAAGGATTTCACATTATGGAAACTGAAAAAAATGTGCTTGAACTTGAAATTTATCTTATCCGCCACGCTCAGAGTAACGGAAATGCAGGTATAAGGGTGCGTGAAATTCCCACCGTTCAGGATATGGCAGATCCTCTTCTTACCCCATTGGGAATTTCTCAGGCTCAAAGGCTCGGTGAATATCTTTCAGACATAAGCTTTGATGCCTTTTATTCAAGTGCTCTTTTAAGAGCTGAGAGAACCGCAACAGAGGTTATCAATAAGCAAAAAGATAAAAAGCCTTTAAGGCTTCTTCCTCTGCTGACTGAAAACGGTATGAGTGAGGAATATAAGGGTGCTTCGTGGGAGGAGATACGTGAAATAAATCCCTATGCCTTATTGGCACCCGATCTTCCTGAAGATACTCCTCTTATGTGCTATTCGTCAAAAAATGACGATATCTCACACTTTGAAAGAGCAAAGGCAACAATAGAATATCTAAGAAGCCATCATAAAAACGCTGAAAAAATCTGCGTTGTTTCCCACGCCGCATTTATTACCCACATTATTTTCTATCTTATGGGACTGAAGGAAGTGCCTGCCTTCGACATTAATTTTTCCAATACAGGAATTACAAGAATTCTTTTTTATAAAGAAGGCACAAATCAGTACGGCGATATAATTTTCGACTACATAAATGCCACAGCACATCTTGAAAATAATATGGAAACAAAATAAATTTCAGCTCATTCCGGTCATTCTCATCACATCTTCTGACGAGAATGACGAGAATGACGAGAAAAAAGCTCAGTTCACAGTGAACCGAGCTTTTTTTATTTGCGTATTATATTTTTATATCAGATGCCTGAGCGTAAGGGAGTTTTATCGACGGGGGCAAGAAGCACCTTACCTGTTCCTCTATATACGTTTACAAGACCTTCACCCGAAGCGGCTGAACCGATAAGGGTTTTGCCTGAGCGTTCAACAGTAAAGTTAAGAGAATTACTCCACGCAATAGCAAAATTGCCGTCAACCTTGAGAACGTCGTCCTGTAAAACCACTTCAATAAGCTCTTCTTTAGGGCATCTTGACTCAATGGCACATATACCCTTGCCGTTTATGCTGAGATTGAAAAGTCCTTCGCCGCCTGCAACTGCAGATGAAAAATTAGAACGCATAACTGCCTTGTGCTGTAAAGAAGCATCACAGGCAAGGAAAAGTCCGTCATCAAGAACGAGAGAGCTGTTCCACTGGGCAGCATCAAGAAGAATAATATGCTTATAAGTAGGCTCAAGCACCAATATACCGTCACCCTTGTATTCAGGCTTAATGGCACTTTCACCTGTAGCCTTACCTCTCACAGCCTTACCTAAGAGGTCGCCTACACCCTTGATACCCGTTGTGGCATTGACGTTTCCGACCGTCCACTGCATAGCACCTGCCTGACAGACGATACCTGAGGATTTTGCGAGCTCACAGATAACCTGTCTTTTACGCACGTTCATCTGATTGCAGAAATATGCAGTCATCGCTGTTGAAGGTGTGACACTTACATCTCTTATATATTCAATAACGGTAAAGGGACCTAAGCTGTCAACAACTCTTACATCATCATTACTTGTGAAATTATTGATCTGGAACATAAAACACTACTCCTTGAAATTTATTTTATATCAGTTTCTTTTTTTCTGTATCTTATAAGAGCAATTACAGATGAAATAATACCTGCAAGCTGTGCAAAAATTACCGTTGAACCTAAGATTGTGTGATAAACTGTCCACGTAATCATATTTCCCAGTAAAAACAGTCTTATTCTCTGCTCCTTCTTCTGAAGCATAGCAAGCATATAGAAAACTGCTGCAACAATAGAAAGGATATCAAGATATGAGTTAATTCCCATAAGACCGCCTGCAACGTAAAGCACAAGGAAAATTATTTTTTCGGGAAGGCTTACGTCGGTGTTTTTCTTTTCGTGCCACAAGGATACCAGAAGCTGTAAAACAGCAACCATATTTACGATAACACCTGCTCCGAAGGAGTCAAGTAAAAGAATATTAAGTCCGCCTAAAATATTTATCACAACGGAAATAATAAGCATCTGCTTCTTCTTTTTAAGCTGCAGCGTAACAATTACGCCGAGGGTAACAAGAATGCCGCAAAGCTGAGCAATATAATAATTCATAACACACCGTAATCTTTATCAGAATTTATAGTTTGTTCCTGCATTATATGAGAAAGGAACGAAGCCTGTTTCAAGTGCAGGAGAGTTTTCAGCAAGAGTGAAGTCACGGTTATTAGCATCACGGAAGAGGGGATCCTTGAAAACAGCATTGTTATAATAACCTCTTGCAACCATACCGGGAATACCAACTCTGTCAAGTACAGACATAGATGCACCTGAGAAAACAAGCTTTCTTTCATAGTCAAAATAAAGATTGTTATTATCAATAAACCAATCCTTTTCAGTTGTTTCCTTATACATAGGAGCATCGGAGGTAACGAGAATGTTGTTTTCAAAATAAAGAGAATTGTGCTCTTCATTTCTTGTAATTCTCATAGCACCCTCCGTGCCGAAGGCAAAAATATTATTCCTTATAATATTATCCTTACCGTAGTGCTGATGGAAGCACTGTGACGAACAGTCATAAACGAGATTGTTTTCAACAAGAATATCACTTGAGCCTTCGTCGAGGTAAATACCCCAGCCGCCGTAGCCCTGTTCACCGCCGTAACAGCCTACATTATAGATAACATTACCTGAAAGCACGGTATTCGGCTGAATACCCAGAGTATAAATTCCGCCCATATCGGAAAGCCAGCCGTTGCCTATATTGTAAATGAGATTATCCTTAACCTGAATATTATCCGTGGGATTTTCCGAATATCCCCATACCCAGCCTACAGAAATGGCAGTGTACCAGCCGTCGTGAATTTCATTGTTATTAATTATACAGTCAGAGGCGTGACAGAGAAGAACACCTATTGAATGATTGTAAATTCTGCCGTATTCATTAATTTCACAGTTTGTTACGTTTATTCCCCTGAGAGTAGCAGGAATACTGTACGTGCCGTTTATAAAAACAGCATTACCGCCTATTTCATCAAAAAGACAGGCATCAACGGAACAGCTTTCCGTGTTTCCTCTGAACATAAGCGCTGTATTTGAAATGCTTCTGAAAACACAGTCGGTAAAATTGACGTTCTGAGAGCTGCTTACGGTAATTGCCGCAGGAACCTCATAAGCCGCCTGAGGATGAGTGGGGAGATAATCAAGCAATTTATAAAGGGGATGATTTTCATCTGCTTTCCAGATTCTCAGGGTGCTTGAAACAAATTCCCAGTCGGTATCAATAAATTTTATACCCTGAAATGATATGTCAGAGGTATTATTGATATTCAGAATACTGTCTGTAACAGGTGCATTGAGGACAAGATTTTCTGCAGTTTCATTCTCTCGGGGAATGTAATATAAAAGTCCTTCGCTTCTGTCAAGATACCATTCACCCGGAAGACTTAATGCTTCCTTTACGTTTTCATATACGTAATTATCCTCTTCTGCTATTGTCATAGCGGCAGCTTTTCTTAAAACCACTCTTCCGCTTGATGCATCGGCAGAATAAAGAGGAAGTATATCGTCACACCACTTATGCATAATACGAACGTTAACATCCTGAACATTTGTGAAATTCATAATTTCATTTTTGTTTGCATAGAAAGCGGCGTGAAGCTGAAAATACTCACTGTCGGGAAGAAGTGCATCACTGAGAAGTGCATCCTTTACGGTAAACACACCCTCCTTGGGCCATACGCTGTTGGAAAGTCTTTCTTCACCCTTAAAAAGAGAACGGAAATAATTTTCACTTGTATCAACCCTTGCAACAAGACAGTCAATTCCGTTTATACTGCCCTCTTCCCACTGAGAAATTTCTCTTGAGCCTGAGAAAACTACCTCTTCTCCGGGAATACTTCTGAAGAGAACATCTGAAAAATCATTTTCATTAAATTCCACAGCATTTTCAAACACATAAGTACCGCCCTTGAACCATACGGTAACCCTTTCGGCAATACCCTTTTCATTATAGGTGTTAAGAACCCTCTTTGCACCTTCGATTGTTGCAAGAGGAGAGGAAAGCGTACCGTCATTACTGTCATTTCCGTAAGGAGCTACAATAAGGTCATATTTTTCCATAGAAAATTCACCTTCATCAAAATATGTTTTTTCTACACTTACAGGCTCAGAAAAAATCCCTTCGATTTTTTCACCGAAGCTTGTAAGCAAAGTAAGGCTCGTAAAAATTGCAGTAAAAAATGCAAATATTCTGTTAAACAGCATACAATTCCCTCTTTTTCTTTTTTATGTATTATACTTATATTCTATTTTGCGAAAAAGGATATGTCAATAATAAAATACTGCATTGACATAATGTATTTATATTTGCTATACTTAAATAAACCAATAAGGAGAATTATTTATTATGTTAAGAGCATTTTTCAGAACTCTTGTAGCATTACTTATGTTTATTTCCCCCGCACTTCCCAATCAGATAGGTCTTCCCGCAACACCTGCAGGACAGGACTTAGAGCTTGAAGAAAGATTTGAGCTTGTATGGGCTGATGAATTTGACGGAACGGAGCTTAACAGAAAAAACTGGCAGACAGAATGGTGGGTAACCGAAAGAAAAGGCGGCTTCTGGCACGAAGATATGGTAAGCGTTGCAGACGGTAACCTCACAATCAAAACCGAATATTTTGCAGAACCTCTTGAAAACAGATATCTTGATAAATGGGGCGACAAGATCAACTTCAAGGATTATAAGGAAGGCTGGTACACAGCCTGTATCTCAACTCAGGATCTTCAGGAATTCAAGTACGGTTATTTTGAAATCCGTTGTATTCTTCCCAAGTCAACAGGTATGTGGTCTGCATTCTGGATGATGAACGGCGGAGTTGTCAAGGAAGACGGCTCAGGTCAGGACGGAACAGAGGTTGATATTTTCGAGTCAATGTTCTATAAGGATGAAACCTGGGGCTTCGGCGACTGTGTTCAGACAGGTATTATCTATGACGGCTACGGTGATGCACACGTAGGTGTAGGACTCGGCAAATACTATGCTGAAAATCCTTACGAGGAATATAATACTTACGGCTGTGAATGGAATGAAAACGAATATATTTTCTACATCAACGGCGTTGAAACCTGCCGTACAAGTGAAGGCGGCGTAAGCCAGAATCCCGAATGGCTTCTCGTTTCATGTGAGGTTGCAGGAGAAAACGGTGTTGCACACGCAGACCGTCACGGCACAGGCGAAATGAGCATGGAGCCCGGTGATACTGCTGAATTTATAGTTGACTACGTAAGAGTATATCAGTACAAATAAGCAAAAGAAGCTCTGAAGAAAGATCTCTTCGGAGCTTTTTCTTTCTTTACAGCATAAAAAACTTGTGATAAAATAACTGAAGAAACTTTCTGTAAGGGAGAAGATAAAAATGAATAAGCCTCTTGAATACCTTAATAATCTCAACAAGGTTCTCAATGATATTATAGAAACCCAGATGCCCTCTATTGAAAAGAGTGCAGAAAGCTTTGCCGGGGCTCTTAAAAACGGAAACAAGATTTTCCTTTTCGGCACTGGACACTCCCACATGCTTGCTGAGGAGCTTTTCTACCGTGCAGGCGGTCTTGTAACCATTCAGCCTGTTCTTGAAACAGCACTTATGCTTCATGAGTCTGCTTCAAAGAGCACAGAAATCGAAAGACTTGAAGGCTATGCCGAAATAATTTTTGACAGCTACTCTATGAAAAAGGGAGACGTAATTGTAATTATTTCAAATTCAGGCAGAAACGGTGTCTGTGTTGATATGGCAACACTTGCAAAGGAAAAGGGACTTACGGTAATTGCCCTTACAAATATCAGACACTCCTCTTCAGGCGCATCCCGCCACAAAAGCGGTAAAAGACTTTTTGAAATTGCAGATATTGTTCTCGATAATATGGGCTGTATCGGAGATGCAAGTATTCACTTTGAAGCAATAGGAAGAAATGCGGCGCCTACGTCCACATCAGCAGGTGCTGCAATTCTCAACGCCATTGTCTGCGGCTGTATAGAAACAATGCTTAAAGACGGAATTATGCCTGAGGTATTTTCAAGCAGTAACGTTGACGGCGGCGACGAAATCAATGCGGCATTCATAAGAAAATACAAGAATGAAATAAGATCACTGTAAATAAGGAGTCTGCATTTGCAGACTCCTTATATTCTGTTCAATCTACTATTGACCAAGTATAATTATCTCCCCAGAACCAACCCATTTCACATTGGATATTGACATCTTCACCGTCCGTATTCACGTATTTTGTGGTTATATGTTTATCATTTTCTCTGTCAATATTAAGGTTAATCTGTATCTGGAAACGTTCATTTTCGGCTAATTGTCTGCCGCAGACTTCTTGTATATTGTCAATTTCCTGATGATAAAAATCCTTCAGATACCAACTCTTGAAGGTGGGACATTTGAGATTAAATCCGCCGAAAAATCCGATTACAACGTAAAGACTTAATAAGACTGAGGCTAAAGCACAGCAAGCTTTTTTTGCTTTTCCGAGCATCTTCTTTTTCATAAAAGCCGTATTATCAATATACATATTTTACCTCTCCTTCGTATTTTATTTTATGCTTTTATAATAATTACTGTACTCTGAAAGGGAACTCACAGTAAAATTATACCATAAGAATATAAAATTTTCTATACTTAATGCAAAAATGAAAAAAAGATAAAAGACAACACGTGCTTTTATCTTTTTTGTTTATCAGAATTTTTCAATATATGCACTTACAAGCTTTGCTACTGCAAGGGATGCAAGTCTTGTTGTGTTATAGTGGGAGTCATAATCAAAATTGCTGAGATTATCTGAGGTGGTATGTATAAGTGAAGGTGAAGCGAGTCCGTAATCGGCACCGCTGCTTCTGTCCTTATCGTACTGTCGCCAGGATAAAGTAAGTGCAGGCATACCCGCTTTCCTGAAGGGAACAATATCGTGAAGTCCTGCTCTTATGGGAGAATAATAACCGCTGGCACCAAGGCTTCCAAGCTGTTTTCTTGCCGCATCAAGTGCATCACTTCCTATATTGCTCTGAGCCTCAGGGGCATAATAACCCTGAGTTGAAATAGGCTCCGTTGAAACGGCTATATAGTATTTTCTGTCCGGCGCATAACTGTTATTTGGCTTTCCCGTCATATCCATATTGAATACGATTTTATGACGCGCCTTTTCTTCCTCGGAAAGAGAATTCACGTAAGCATAAGCACCGTAATAGCCCTGCTCCTCACCTGCAAAGAAAATAAAACGCATTTCAACACCGAAATCCTGTCCCTTTGTAACAAAGAGCTTCGCAAGCTGTAAAAGACTTACCGCACCTGATGAATTGTCCACCGCACCTGCAGTGGAAAGAACCGTATCATAATGGGCAGAAACAACAATAATATCGGGATTTTCCTTTGCTGTGGGAATTACCGCCATAACGTTTCTTCCGAGAAGCTCACCCTTTGTGAAATCAAGCTTCTTACAGTTATCTTCGGTAAAGCCATAGGCAAGAAGAATATCATAAATAAGGTCAGCGGCATAATTTCTGTTGTTATTCCACCAGTTTCTTACACCTACGTCATTAACAAGCCAGTTAATGTCTGCACTTAATTCTTCTCTGGAAACAGACTCAGGGAAAAATTTCAGCCACTGCTCTTTAAGCTCTTCCTGAGAAGGCGGATTTTTATCAAGCTTTTCATTCACTCCTCTGAGTGCTTCAAGCTCAACGGCAGTACGCAAAATCATTCTTGCATCGTTCGCTCTTATTGTGCCGTCGCCTATATAATCAGCGTAATTTATCTGCTCCTCATTAAACTCTTCAAGGTTAACGGAATATCTCAGCACCATTCGTGCATCCGCGGAATTAATCTTACCGCTGAAATCCACATCACCGAGATTATATACGGTATCGGGAAGAGGTTTATATTCACGGACCGTAGTTTCTTCCTCAGTTGACACTTCTTCGGAAGAATTTTCTTCCGTTGTCGGCTCCGACGTTGAAGCTTCTTCCGTGACATGACCTGAATTATCCTCGGCTTCAGTTGCGAAGGATACTGAAATCATACAAAGAGAAAAAATTATAACAAGACATAAAGCCATAAAAGAAAACACTGAGTTTCTGATCTTCTTCATAATTCTTCCCTCCGTAAAATTCTTATCCTTATTCCCATATATTATATTTATAAAACAACTTTATGTCAACATTCTTCATATTTTTACAATATTTTCCTTTTTATATAAAAAAATATCAGTATTGAAAATATCGGAAAAAATAATTATAATAGAGAAAATTTTTATATTGGAGTAAATAATGTCTGCTTTACTTTTGGTTATATACATAGTTTTTGTTTCATTAGGTCTTCCCGACTCTCTTTTCGGTGTAGCGTGGCCTGTTGTTCACACAGAATTCAATATGCCTGAAAGCTTTGCTTCCTTTTACAGTATTATCACAGGCGTATGCACGGGCGGTGTCAGCTTTATTGCAGGAAAGATGCTGAGAAAATTCGGCACGGCAAAGGTAACCTTATTCTCAACCCTTCTTACCGCCGTTGCACTTCTGGGTATGAGCTTTTCTCCGAATATCATTGTTATGATGTTTTTTTCCGTAATTCTCGGCTACGGTGCAGGTGCTATTGATACGGGGCTCAACAATTTCATTTCCCTTCACTATGAAGCAAGGCACATGAACTGGCTTCACTGCTGTTGGGGACTTGGAGTCACCATAAGTCCTCTTATTATGTCACAGTTTCTCGGAAATGAAGGCTCATCCTGGCGCGGCGGCTACAGAGTAGTGGCACTCTTGCAGTTTTCAATTATGTTTATAATTCTCTTATCCCTTAAAAAATGGGAAAAGACGGAAAAAAGAATGAACGTAACAGAAGCCTCGCCCACTGAAACAGCTTCTGCAAGGCTTTTTGACCTTCTGAGAATCAAGGGGGTAATTCCTTCCATTCTCTCAATGGGACTTTATTGCGGAATGGAATTTACCTTAGGCACCTGGGGTGCAACGTATGCCGTAAATACCTTCATTATCGCTCCCGACGAAGCGGCAAAGTGGGTTTCTCTTTATTACGGCGGCATAATGCTGGGAAGAATTGTTGCAGGCTTTGTTTCCTTCAGACTTTCCAATAAAATTCTCATAAAAAGCGGAATTATCTCAGCCTTTATCGGAATTATAATTTTTGCCTTACCCTTGGGAAAATTCTCACTTTTAGGCTTCTTACTTATAGGCTTCGGCTTCGGCCCCATATTCCCTTCAATTCTCCACTGTGTTCCCGAACGCTTCGGAAAAACCTATTCAGCCGACCTTACGGGTTATCACATGGGCGGTGCTTACGGCATAGGCTTTTTCGTTCAGCTGATTTACGGCTTTACGGCATCTGCCACAACGTTTTCCATAACTCCCTTTGTGCTTATGGCACTTTGCATAGGCGTGTTTATTGCCAATGAAACGGCACTGAAAAAATGCTCACATTAAAAGGAGGACAAGACCGTTTTTTCGGTTTTGTCCTTCTTTCTGTTTATTTTATTACGAAGCTTTTTATTTCCTCGGCAGTAGGCATTGAACGGTCAGCACCCACACGGCTTACGGCAATACTTCCTGCAATATTTCCGTTTATACAGGCCTTTTTGATATCTCCGCTTTTTTTGTATTCAAGAGCAAGTGCGGCGGTAAAGCTGTCACCTGCGGCGGTCGTATCAACCACTTCTGCGGGATATGAGGGCATAAGAGTAAGCTCTTTTCCGTCGTAGATACCGGCACCTCTTTCACCCAGTTTCAGAACAACGTACTTCGGTCTGCTTCTTTCAAAGAGAATTTCCGAAGCCCTTCTGATATTTTCTTCGCTGTCGGGGAAAATTCCCGTAAGCGCCTCTGTTTCATTTTCATTAGGAGAAATAACCGTAACACCCTGCATTTTTTCAAGACAGAAGTTTTTTGCAGGACCGCAGTCAACAACGGTCATTATCCCTTTTTTTATGGCTTCATTCACACAGGCGATAACAGCCTCTTCCCTTGTTTCAAACTGAACGAGGAGAATATCAAGGTCATCAGTTACCGCTGAAGCCGCTTTTTCAGGCTGAATTTCAGAATTTGCACCCTCGTAAACAATAATTCTGTTTCTGCCGTCTTTGTCGATTAAAATGGCGGCAAGTCCCGTGGAGCTTCCGTCTGTGGAAACAGAGGAAACGTCAATATTATTATTTCTGAGATTCTGAAGAAGACTTCTGCCGTTATCGTCATTTCCCACACAGCCTATCATTTTTGTTACGGCTCCCAGTCTTGAAACGCCTGTTGCCTGATTTGCGCCCTTACCGCCGAAGGCATAGGAATATTCACTGCCGAGAACGTTTTCACCAACATCGGGAATTCTTTCAGCTTTAAGAATAATATCCATATTTATACTGCCCATAACAGCAGCTCTTATATCGGAATACATAATTTTCTCCTTAAATACTTATAATACTGCTCTGAAATACTCTGCCGCTTCACTCATTTTCTTATCCCTGAGGAAAAGGGCGCTTGTACCGAGCACAAATATATCTGCCCCTGCGGCACTTGTCTTTCTGCCGTTTTCAAGACTTATATTTCCGTCAACCTCAATAGGCACGTGAGCACAGCCAAGAGAATCTAAAAGAAGTCTTGTATCCTTTACCTTTCTTTCGGCATTAGGAATTATTTTCTGCCCTGCAAAGCCGGGATTTACCGTCATAACAAGAGCCATATCAGTAAGCTCACTGAGATATCTAAAGGCTTCAACCGAGGTAGAGGGATTAATTGCAAGACCTGTCTTTACACCTTTAGCTCTGATTTTTTCCAAAGCTCTTGCAATATGCATTTCTGACTCATAATGAACACAGAGAATGTCGTTTTCCCTAAGGTTCATAAGGTCAATAAACTTTGAAGGCTCATTTACCATCATGTGAACGTCAAGAGGAATATCCGTAATTTTCTTTATGGCGTTTATAAGGTCAAAGCCCAGAGTGATATTCGGGACGAACTTTCCGTCCATAATATCCACGTGAAGGTAATCAATTCCTGCTTCCTCAAGAAGCTTTACTGATTTTTCCATATTGAGAAGGTCTGCACACATTATTGAAGCAGATAACATTTTTTTCATAATAGATCCTTTCCGAAGGCATTTTCTAAATATTCTGTTAATGCCCTCCAGCTGTTTACGGTCATATACTCTTCGCTGCCGTCGTTTCTTATACAAAGTGGCTTCTCAGATTTTTTATCTATAAGAATAGGGCTCATACCGCTGTTATTTGCACCGCAGACATCGGGCACGAATGAGTCACCGCAGTACCAGCAATCCGAAGCCTTTACTTCGGCATAAGAAGAAGCGGTGAGAAAAAGTGATTTATGAGGCTTTGTTAAAAGAATATCGGCAGAAGTAAGACAAAACTCAAACTCTGCTTCGGGAAGCCATCTTTTAATTGCAAGAGAAAGCCCTTCTCCGCTCATAGCATTGTTACTTATAACCGCCGTTCTGATACCTAACCTTTTCAATAACGTCAAAAGCTCGGTTATTCCATCTGAAAGACTTCTTGAGGAATTGAAACGGTCAAAAATTTCTTCCTGCAGGGTTATATCTATATCAAAATGAAGTCCTGCATTCATTGTAACGTATTTCAGCATAGAAGAAAGAGGCATATCAAGCTTTACTTTGCTTTCTGAATAATGATCTTCACCTATTTCATTCATATATTCCTTACATAATGAAAAAAGAGTATCATCATCAGTTATTTCAGGATCAAGAGCATATTTTCTCAGAGCAGAAAAGCCGTCGTAAAAGCTGCATTTTCCGTCGTCAAAAAGTGTGCCGCCCACGTCAAAAAGTATCATTTCGGGTTTTTTTGTGTATTTCATATTCATCACTGCCTTTTTTCAATTATATGTCAGCTTCAGATATAAGTCAAGCACAGGGAGTTGACAAACACCTTATCAGAATATAGAATAAAATCAAACACTTGGGAGGTTTTTTTATGGAAAGAATTTATGAAGCGTTACATCTCAGCTTCAGAGAGATCTGGGCAGTTGAAAAAATGTTTGACTATATAAAGCATCTTTTCAGCGATTTTTCCTTTAAGGCAGTTCTTGCAAAAATTGTTGCAATAGGTGAAATTATACTTATGCTTATTTTCGGTTCTCCTCTCACACCCGACGGGGAAACACTTGACCTTACAGGCTACGAGCTTGTTTTTGAAGACGAGTTTGAAGGTGATTCTCTTAACCTTGATGTGTGGGAGCACCGTGCGGAAGGTGAAAGACGGGGCGGCTTCAACGCTTCAAGTCAGGTATCCGTAAAGGACGGCAATCTCATTATTGCCGGTGAATACGTTGAAAACGGTAGCTTCGGTGACGGCTGGTATGCCGCCGCAATAAGACTTAAAGAGAGATATGAAAAGGGTTATTTTGAAATAAGATGTAAGGTAAATGATTCAGACGCCTTCTGGTCTGCATTCTGGATTCAGGCATCTGCTCCTTACACCGCCTCTGAGTCAAAGGGCGGTATAGGCGGTGCCGAAATTGATATTTTTGAATCAAGCTGTTATAACAACAAGGATAAATTCTGTGTTACCCACGCAATTCACTGTGCAGGTGTTGACGGCGTTGAAGAAGGCTATCAGTCCTGTATGATGGGAAAATTCAAGGGTAATAACATAACCGAGGAATATAATACCTACGGTCTTAAATGGACAGATGAAGAGTATATTTTCTACGTAAACGGAGTTGAATCTATCCGTTCTTCCTTCGGTAACGGCGTTTCTCAGGTTGAGGAAGAGGTTATTGTTTCTCTTGAAATTCCCGGTATTGAAGAATTTGAAGGCTTCGACAAGGAAAGCTTCAGAACAGAATTTGTTATCGACTACGTAAGAATTTATCAGTAAACAAAACAAATATCTAAAGAGGAGAATACTATGAGTAAATATGATATTGCCGCTTTTATATGGCCCTCATATACAGGTGATGAGCCTCGCACAAAAATTTTCTGGCCCGAAGGCTACGGTGAATGGCAGACCGTAAAAGCTATGACGGACAGAGGCTATGAGGGCTGCCGATGGCCGAGAAAGCCCTTATGGGGATATGTTAACGAGGCAGACAGCCGCATTATGGAAATGCAGATCGACTGCGCTGTTTCTCATGGTGTAAACGTATTTATTTATGACTGGTACTGGTATGATAACCGCCCGTTTCTTGAAAACTGTCTTAACGACGGCTTTCTTAAAGCAAAAAACAATGAGGAAATGAAATTCTTTCTTATGTGGGCAAATCATCACGCAACACATTTATGGGATAAGAGAAATTCAGACAGTGACCTTTCAACAGTAATCTGGAACGGCACGGTAACCCCCGATATTTTTGACAGTATCTGTGACAGAACCATTGAAAAATATTTCAGCCGTAAAAATTATTATATGATAGACGGCTGTCCTGTTTATATGATTTTTGATATGGATAATTTCATTCGCTCCTTCGGCACTGTTGAAGAGTGCAGAAAGGGAATTGAAAGGTTCAGAGAAAAAACCGTAAAGGCAGGCTTTAAGGGACTTCACCTTCAGTTCGTTGACTGGGGTGAAAGAGTTCTGGATTGGCTCAATAAAGACGATCCCTGTTATGCAAAAACCTCTTATGAGGTCTATGATATCTTAGGTGCCGACTCCGTTACCAATTATAACTGGTGGAGCTGTGTGCCTCTTGATGAGGATTTTAAGGACAGCACGGATAAATATATAATTCACCACAAAAAATCCTCTGAAAAGCTGAGCATTCCTTTCTATCCCAACATCTCTGTGGGCTGGGATAATAACGTAAGATTTTATAATTTTATGAAGGGTGTTGCTCTTAACAATACCCCTGAAAACTTCGGTATTGCCTGCGATAAGATAAAAGCACTTACTGACGAATTGCTTGAAAAGGGCACGACAAAAGCTCCTCTCATTACAGTAAACAGCTGGAACGAATGGACTGAAACAAGCTACTTACAGCCCGATGACCTTTACGGCTACGGCTACCTTGAAGCAATAAAGAAAAGCTTTACGGAATAATAAAATTTTTCCTCCCTCACAAAAAATTTTGTGAAGGAGGAATTTTTGCTTTATTCTGTATTAATTCAGAAGATTATTTAACAAAACGCTTTTCAAGTGACTGCTCGCCGTTCTTTTCGTACTGTTCTATATAAAGTATTCCCTTTTCAAGCGAATAATCGGAAAACTGAAGCTCTATATAGCAGTGATCCTCCTGATAAAGATAATGCTTTTCTTCAGGTCGGACAATTCCTTTGGCATAAATTCTGTAATAGTGCTTCAGCTTATCATTTTCATAAAAAATTCTTTCGGTATAGATTTTTCCAAGCTTACTACCGAAAATCTCCATTACAGAATTGTGTGAGTCCCCTATTTTTATATTTTCAAAGGACTCATAAAATTCATCCATATCATACTGATTATCATCATAATATCCGAAGCTGTAGCTTCTTCCCGAATACTCATACATAAATGAGTTGAGATTTCCCACAGCGACACCCGTAACAATTCCGTCTTCTTCTTTTATACCGATAAAGCCTTTTTTACCTCTCGCTTCAGGATTGAACCATATTGAATAACCCTCTATGAAGCTGAAAACGTCAATTTCATTAACAAACTGCTTTTTTGTCAGCTTATCAAGTGTGTCAATATATTCCTCAACGCTGATATAACCCTTTAACTGAAGCTTATCTGATACCGTGCTTAAATCTGCACCGATACCAATTTCTCCGTAAGCCTCCCGAAGTCCGTCGGTTACAGGCTGGCAAAACTCGGTAAACCACACAGGATAATCATCAATATACTTATGAGCCGTTGGCTGTAAAACGCAGGTAATTATCACAGCGATAAAATAGACAATTGTAAAAATACCAACTTTTTTTCTGCTGTTTTCTACTTTCTTTGCACTGCCCTTTTTAATCCTTATTGCAGTGATAATTGAGTACAGTGCAGGAACAAGCAGAAAGGCGTACCATACAGCCATTGTCACAATTCCGTAAGAACCGTAAATTATGGCTTCTCCCATATAAAACGGAGTGAAGCGGTCAATAAGATAAATTACGTTTTCACCAACGGCATAAGATGCCATCTGTGTATAGAAGCTTATTAAAATCAGAGCCGCTACAGTTATATTTGCAATTGCAACGGCAATCAGCGTTTTTCTGTATTTTTTTATTCTGGCAACCGTAATTATCACAAGAACCAGAAATATCATCATAAAGCTGCAGAATGCACTCGGAGGATCTGTATCTCTGTGAAAATCGGCACTTGTTACCCATAAATCAAGAGGATAACAGAGAATATTCATAACCCATATAAAAACGAATGCCAATACACCGAGAATATCTCTTTCTGCATAAAGCTCCTCGAATTCACCTAAAATGAAATTCTTCATTTCTTTATCAGAGCCGAAATCCTCTATAGCCTTTTCTGTGCTGTCGTTTTCGGAAAAGCCTATTTCCATATAGTATTCCGCTTTATCTAAAATATGATTTGTAAGCTCTGATTTGAGAACAGCCTTTCTGCTTTTCGGTAGGTTATCGGGAATGAATGAGTCAACAAATTCTGTTATTCTGCTCACAACACCACCCCCTTATCATACTAAGGAAACGGCAGGATTTACGTCGATCACCTTTCTTACCGCAGTAGTATAAACCTTCCATTCCTCGCGGCTTTCTTCAAGCACCTTCTTGCCCTTATTGGTAAGCTTATAATACTTTCTTTTTCTCGCATCTGTATCAACGGTATAGGATTTTACGTAACCGTTGGCTTCAAAATTATGAAGAATGGGATATAGGGTGCCTTCCTTGAAGGAAAAAACGTTTTCGCTTCTCTCGGAAATTCTTTTTATAATCATATAACCGTAAAGGTCTTCCTTTTCAAGCACCGACAAAACAAGCAAAGCACTGCTTCCCTTTGTAAGCTCTTTTTTTATATTCATACTCATCCTCCTATACATAGAGTTTCGATGCATAGAGCACCTATGCATAATATAACAAAGCCCATCCCCTTTGTCAATAGGGTTATGCAACAAAAAAAGAAAGGATTGCAAAATACAATCCTCTCCTTAACATATATATTTCGAAAAAATAAAGTTTAACTCTTCTATTTTGCTATATGAGTATCTATTTCCTTTAAGTTCTCTGTAAATTCCCAAAATCTTATCAATATCTTCCTTTTGAACTACAAATATATCTAAGACCTTTGCTTCATTTAAATCATTCGGTTCAAATTTGTCCAATCCGTTTCCGTATTCACGCTTATTCTCATACAGTATTTGCTGACATATAGGAGTCAACAGATAGCAGAAAAAAACATTTATGAGATTTTCATTTTGTACATTCAGATAAATACCGTGAAAAGTGGTCAGATTTTTGGTGTTCGTTTCATTTCTGATAATTTTTAGTTTACCGCGGCTGAATACAGATATCCAAATTGGAGCAATTTCACGGTTTTCTAATGAATACCAAGGTGATCTATGGCTATTCAAATAACTGCTGTCAACTTTTATTTGTTCACCATGTTTAATATAGTCAAAATCAGAAGTAGTGCTTGCTGCACATCCATCAAATAAATAACTTTTTTTATCCAATTTCTCTAATGCATCATAATCACTTTCCGTAAAAATCAAAGTATTGACATCAGCGGATTTCGAAACACATCTTACCCGAGCATTTTGACTTATTCCATACCTTTCCAAGTCACTTGCAGACAAACAAAAATACTTATTATTTCCGGTTGCAATACCTCGCTTTACTTTTGCAATATCTTTAAACATTATCAAATTTTTATAATCTGATTTTGAATTTTTAAAATATGTATTCCATTTTTCTTCGGGCTTCAAATCATAAAAAGAATATTCTATGGAATTATTAAAGTTTTCATTCTCAATCTCACTTAACTCTGATATCGTAACAAAATTTACTTTATCATGTTCAGTTCCATCAAAAAACAAAACACAAGATGTGGTAATAGCATCTGAAAACAATTTTATTTTGTTGCTAAACTTGAAAACTGTTTTAATGCGTTTGTCCTCTAATAAAAACTTTTTGACAGCAACGCCATATCCGGAATTAAAAAACTCATACGGCATTATAAAAGCGCATTTACCTGTAGCTTTTAATTCGTTTAAACTTTTGATCAAAAAATATACACACTGATTACAATATCCACTCATTTTTATTCCGTATTTTTCTTCGAATAACGAAATATATTTTTTTCTGCTCTCAACTGACTGAAATTTGTTATAAGGCGGGTTGCATATAATTGAATCAAACTTTTGGTCTATGTTACTCATTAAATAATCGCACTCAAACAAATCAACTTCAAATTTATTTTTACTTCTGAAAATTGAAATCATTTCATTGTCTATTTCAAATGCAGTATATTTAATATCGTTATATTTTCTCTCATTTATACACTTCAATAAAATCCCTGGTCCTACACAAGGATCTAAAACTGTTTTTGTATTTTCAGTTACAACCAATTTTGCCATAAAATCAGCAATATTCTGTTCTGTAAAAAATTGGCCTAATTCTTTTTTCTTTTCTTTCATAATTCAAACCCAAAAAGTTTTTTAAAAGCATCTCTACTCAAAACTGATAAACTGTCCTTGAACTTTACAAAAAACAACAAGCGACCTCTACCAAGTTCTTTCATTTCACTGTAATGTTCCGGAATACAAACATTTTCTAATATGTTATCTTCTTCTTTTGCCTTAATTTTTATTGTTGTTTTATTTTGATTTTTTATATCTGCCTCAATAAAATATTTTTTACCTTCTAAAGCAGGATTTCCGATAAGTGTCAAAATTTTCTCAAATGATATACCATAAGCCTTATCAAAAAACACTTGGACATAAAAATGGGGTACATTATACTTTCTTATCCAATTATAAACAACCTTCAAATCTTCAACTTTAGGTGTAATGCTTAAATAAGTTCGTTTATTTATTTCAGATATTATCTTATATAAATTTCTCAAAAGCAACGACAATTCCGAAAGTTCAGATGTAGCTCTCCAAACAGGAGCTTTAAAACTTATAACATGTAAATTTTCCGATGACACAGATTGAATTATTTTATATAGTTCTTCTTCTTTTTCTTTCAACAAAATCCCATAGTTAGTTAAAATCTGTTTTCTTAATGCCAAAGCTTCACAAACCAATCGATTTTGTTTATCATTCATATAGGATTCATATTTATCAATCAAAAATGCACTTGATCTAACCTCTATTCCGCATTTAGCCTTAGGAACAATTTCATCTAAAACTTCATTTGAAAAATTACTTATATTTAAGACATCAAACGGAAAATCCTTTTTTTCAAAAATAAGAATATCCGGTCGTTTACCTATTTCATCTAGTTCATTTTGATAAGCTTCATAAAACTCTTTAAATCCATCTTCACCTGCGATAATATCATCATCTCTACCATATTTCACAGCAACATAATTTTCGGAATTTTCATTAACAGCATTCAACAGTGTAGCCTCTGCCCAATCTCCCTGTTCTTTATTTGTCAAAAATTCTGATGAAACCTGTGTTGGAGCACTTGCTCTGTTTCTTGGCCCGGAAAAATCTACCAAAGTTGTACTTATGTTTGCAATTATATTTTCTATTCGTTGTGAATATGTCATATTTTATCACCTTGATTAAAAACCTATAATACAAAAAATATACTCTCATATTAATTCTATCATAAATATCTTTATGCAGTCAACACAGACCTTTTCTCAAAACTTTATCTCAATTTCTAACGTCATCCAACATAACAGCCGTTTCCTGCTGTTCCTTATAGAATTTTCTTACGGAAATAAATGCAAGGATTACACAGTAACAGCAATATACGGAGTAAATGAGATACGTAAGCTGACGGTAATCCACTACTGTCATCTGAACACTCAGAAGAATTCCCACGACAGCCTGAATTATCCAGAGGTACGTATATTCAATGTAAGCAAGCATTGTAAGCACAGGTGTTACGAAGCCTAAAAGGAAGGTAAGGCTGTCAAGAAGAGCATATTCATAGTCAAGGCTCTTAAAAAGGAAAAACATAGCAATCCAGATAAGTATCAGCAGAGAGGACAGAATAATCCGCATTTTCTTAGTCATGCTCTTGAATATGGCTGTATTTTTATATGCTTTTTTCTTCCAGGAAAAAAACGTCATAAGCTGTATGGGGAAGCTGAAAAGAAATGCCGATGCGGCAGATGCATATACACCCATATAAATATAAGCCGCCGTATATATGAGAGAATTTATTGCCCCCATAAGTGCACCTATTCTGTTGGCTTCTGACTGAAACGCCATAACAAACAGCGATATAAAAAGAGGTATCATAAGGAAAAACTGCTGTTTGCAATAAATTCCCGCTATGAGTATTAAAATTCCCGTTATTATAATTATAATGGTCTTTTTCTTATCCTTCATTTTCCCACTGTCCTTATTTATTTTTTCTATATTTATTCCTTGCTTTTCATTTCCCCTATATTAACATAAGCACGCCGACAATTCAATGAATTTGTTCACGCAAATAAGGCTGCTAAACACTTTTTTATTGCTTTTATTCTTCTGATTTAATATAATTAAATCAGCAAAGGAGAGATTTTATGATTAAAAAGCTTTATCTTGACACAAAAGAAAAAATTTACAGAGCAACGGCTATAATGTTCATAGTTCAGCTCTTCGGCGCATTGGGTGCAGGATTTTTCTTCGTAATACAAAATCTTTTCAGCACTTATCATATTTTCGGACTTACGGGTGCAGAAAACGAGCCTACCTTATGGTTCATTCTTTTCTGGGCAACAGACTTTTTCTTTATTGCCCTTTCTCTTGTCCTTTCTTATCTCATAGCAGGAATTCCAGCAATTGCACCTTCCCTTTCTCTTGCAGTTTATTTCTGTCATTTTACGGAAGCCTCCGCTGATGCCGTAAATATGTATCCCGCCTTTTTCTCAACCCCTTCAGGTTATGCAAACGCTACTGCAATAGGTTATATGGGCTATCTTATAATGGCTGTTATACTTTCACTTCTCATAAAGCTTTTATATGCCGGCTGGACAAACCTTAAGGTAAAAATCGGACACGGCATAGACGGTATTATCACAAAGCTCAGGAAGAAAATAAGCCTTATTCCCGATACTCTCAAGGGTCTTGAAGTCATCGAAGGCGTTGACCTTATCGTGCTTGTTCTCATTATTCCCGTTGCAAGTGCGGCAACCACATTCATGCTTATAAAATACGGTATTGAAGTTCCCTTCAATGCTCTTGCAACTACTCTCGGCAATTTCCTTACAGAGCTTTCTTCTTCCGATGTTATTCTCACAGCACTTATAATGGGTCTTATGGTAGGCTCTGACCTTATAGGCCCTCTTTCCCTTTCCGCTTTTTCCGTTGCAACCGCCTCATATTTCGCAACAGGAGATGCACAGCTTATCACAATTTATTCCGTCTGCTTCATTTCTGTTGCATGGACTGCATTTTTCGGTGTGCTTTGCTGTAAGATATTCAAAAAGGGCGGCGTTACGGACACAAACGATTTCAATTTAGCCACCACAGGCCCCATAAATGCATTCTTTGAAAACATAAAGCTGACAGTGGCTCCCTCAATGCCCCTTGCCATGAGAAGTCCCTTTACTTATATCCCCGGCTTCATGGCAGGCTCCGCCTTCGGTGCGGTTATTACTGCCCTTTTCGGAATTGTGAACACTGCCTACACAGACGGCTCTCTTCCCAATTACATGACAGGTGAATACACCTACGGTGCGGTTGAATATACCTTCTCCGAACTTTTTAAGCGTGGTGAAATCTTCATGAGCTTCACCCTTCCCCTTCGTTCAGGAGATTTCCTCACATGCCGCCTTCCCCTCTTCTTCATAATAATCATAAGCGGATTTGTGGGCGGACTTGTTATCATGGCATTAAGACAGCTGGAATATAAAATACTTACAAAGAAAAATTGTTACTTTATCCCCGACGGTGATATAGTAATTGAAATGCGGAACTTAGGAAAGAAAATTTCCGAACAGCTGAAATAATAAACTTAAGAGGTAATGCAGAAAGGAAAACTGCATTACCTCTTTTTACATCTGAATATTGTTTTTTGAGAATATCACTTTCAAAAAATGAAAAATTTTTCATTTTTGAAAGCAGAAAACAAAAAATTGTGCCTTATCGGTTATTTTTCTGACTTTATTATCAATACCGCTTTTATTATCAGCAATAAAAATGCCATTATGAGTGCATAGGTTTCTTTTGTGAGGGACAGAAATATTACCGTCAGAATATTTACGATAAAGGAAATTTCCGAAAGTATCTTCAGCGGTTTTTCTTTGTCTGTCTGCACAAGTAAAAGCTTAATGACACCGAAAAGTATAAGAAGTGAAAATAAAACAAGATACACTACACGAAAATGTGAGGCTATCTGCAGATACCCCATAAGATTTACACTATACACAAAATCCCCTTCTCTGTGAGGATATAGTGGTAAAACTATGAGAAGAAATGACATTAAATCCGTAATCCCGAAAAGAAGCTCCGTAAGACTGCGGATTTTTGATTTATTTTCCTTCTCCGCTATAAAAAGAAGCTTTTCCCCTGAAAGAAGGTCATCAATTGATACGGAAAAATAATCTGATATATCCCTTAATGACTCCACAGAAGGATAGCCTCTGCCCTGCTCCCATTTTGAAACAGCAGCTCTTGATACAAACAGAGCTTCTCCAAGCTCCTCTTGCGTGAGTCCTCTGCTTTTTCTTAAAGAATAAAGCTTTTCATGAAATTCCAAAAAGCCTTCCCCCTTTTATTTTTTTCTGACTCTTAAGGCAAGGGAATTATATATAAAATAAAGTCCCGCACTTATAAATAAAGAGCCTATGATATCCGTCAGCCAATGAACGCCCGAAACAAGTCTTCCCGTTACCATAAATAACGAAAAGATAATTACAAAAATTCTGATAAGCTTTTTTACTGCCTCATTTTTAATTCTTATCTCCGCCTGAAAAGAAAACACGGGCATAACACTAAGCACAAGAAGAGTGGTTGAAGAGGGATATGAAGCCTCCATACGCCCTTCTATCAGAATGGGGCGGTAATTTATCGGAAATTCTTCAAAAATAAGATAAAAGAAAATAACGGTAATAAAATATATTCCGAGTAATATTATATCATAGTCAACTCTCAAAAGGCTTTTTCTTTTTATAAGCTGAAAAAATCCGAAGCCTGCAAAGCCCATACATATAAAAACAGGCACAAGCCCAAGCCAATCGGTGATATTATAAAGCATCATATTGACACCCGTAAGTTTATGAAACCATGTATTAAGCACCGAAAAACCTACATCTGTTCCGTTCTGCCCGATAGGCTTCACATCCACCGTCATAATAAGCACTGTCCATACCGCAAAAATTAAAATCAGTAAAAGTCCCCTTATCAATAATCTGTTTTCCTTTGTTTTCATTGTGATCGTCCTTTCTTTTTATATGACAAAAACAAAATACAAAAGAAAACCGAAAAAGTAAAGAAATCTCTGTTTGCAACGGTGATACTATTCGTATCATCAAAGTATTTTTCACTTTTACACGGCTTGTTATTGCTTTTTTTATATGATAGAATAAATTAACATTATTCTTTTAAGGAGTTTTCATATGAACACTGAAAAAATCAGAATTGGTATTGTCGGCACAGGAACTATTGCTCACAGATTTGCAGAAGCTATAAAAAATGTTCCCGAAGCCGAGCTTTCTGCCGTAGCATCAAGAACAAAGGAAAACGGAGAAAAATTTGCCCGTGAATTCTCTATACCCGTGTATTTTGACAGCTATGAAAAAATGGCACAGTCCGATGCTATTGATGCGGCATATATCGCAGTACCCCATTCACTTCATATCGACTGCTCCTTGCTTATGATGAGAAACAAAAAACATGTAATATGTGAAAAGCCTATGGCTGTGAACACCTTTGAAGCAGAAAAAATGTTTTCATGTGCAAAGGAAAACAATGTGCTTCTTATGGAGGCTATGTGGGCAAGACTTGTTCCGGGAACGGAAAAAATGCTCTCTCTCGTAAAAGAGGGGGTGCTTGGCGATATTCTCGGTGTTGAAGGAAAATTCTGCTACACAATGGATGAAGACGAAATGGATCACCATGTTTTTAATGTTGAAAACGGCGGCGGCTCACTTCTTGACGTAGGTGTTTACGGACTTAATTTTGCAAAATGGTATCTCGGAAAGAATGTTGAGGATATCAAAGCATTTTCAACGGTATATAATGGTGTGGACAGCCACACCTGTGTGCTTCTTAAATACAAAGAGGAAAAAATTGCAGATATTTCAAGCGCAATACTTTTAAGAAAGCCCAATGAAGGCTTCGTTTACGGAACAAAAGGCTATGCTTATCTCAAAAGATTTTACGCTCCGCAGGAAATTGAGCTTTTCTTCAATGACGGAAGACATGAAAAAATATCCGTCCCCTACAAAGGAAACGGATTTGAGGAACAGATTTCTCACTTCTGCCGATGTATAAAGGACGGCTTGCAGGAAAGTCCCGTTATTACACATGAAGAAACCTTATACATCACTAAGCAGATGGACACAATCAGAAAAATGACGGGGATAGTCTATCCGCAGGATAAATAATTATTACATTTATTTTTCCCTGATAAGTATTATACTGAAAAGCTCCATATCAAATGTGAGCTTATCCGTAATTTCAGTAACTTCACCGTTACACTCACTATCAACTCTTCTTATTTCATACTTACCGCATTTACCAAGATCAACGGAAATTTTCTTGTTTTCCTTCATGTCATCGTCGCTGTAGTATGTAAGAAGAGTTATTGTTTTGCCCTCATTATCAACTCCGCAAAGAGAATATATGTTTTCAATGCTGTTCTGTGACGGGATTTCCTTTTTGCAGTCGTAAAACAAGCCGTACCAGTAAAAAGGATAATATCCCTTTAATTTTTCATAGGTGTAAAAATCAAAAACACCGTTGAAAACCGAAGGTCTTGTATCATAATACATAAGCATATCAACGGGAGCATGCTGTGAAGCACACATACAGGCGGCAGTAAAGGAAGCGCCCTTTATTCCGTGGATAGTTTTAAGAGAATAAATATATTCATCCGTCCAGCCCTTCACATAATTCCATTCATTGAGTATGCTTTCGGTGTTTTCATAGCCGTATTTATTGAGAAGTGTCTTCATTCTTTCGGCTCTTTCGGTTATTCCTGAAGGCTCCGTGCAATAGATATGCCATGAGAAGAAATCAAGAGGAGCGTTTCTCTTTTTCATTTCCCTTAAAAAATCCTCAGCCCACTGTTCATCCCACGCAAGTGCAGGACCGCCTATTTTTATATGTGGGAATTTTTCCTTAAGGTGCTTTGAAGCTACTTCATATAAATCAAAAAACTGTGCCTTTGTGCCGCCCCATGTACGCTTATTTTTGCTGTCGTCACTGTCAAGGTCGGGTTCATTCCATATTTCCCAGTATTTTATGCCAAGCTCAAAGCCGTCTGCCCAGCCTTCATTATAATGGCGGATAATATGCTCACATATAACAGCCCACTTATTGAAATCCTCTGGCGGAACAGTGCCGTGCTTTTTTATCTGATGCTCAATTGTCTGACCGAGTCTGAAAAAGGTTTCGGCACCTGCTTCAAGGCTGACTAAAATGCTTTCGTCTGTGCATGGAAAATCATAGGAAGCCTTGTCTTCGGGGTCTTTATCAAAACAAGGGAAAATACAGGTAATATCATGACTGTAGGGACCGCCGTAAATTCCGCATACTGCGGAATCATGATTTCTCGTATAGGTAAATCTTGCCGCCTTATAATCAGCAAAATTACTGCGGTACTGATCGTCAGCATGTCTTTTGTGCCACGGCCCGCCGTTTGTTGCATTGAGAATTTTAAACTCCGAGCCTGAAGCATTCAGATCAAATTTTAAGATATCCATATCCTGACCTCCTGAATTTTATTCCTTCAATAATTATTATAGCGGCTGTCTGATATAAAATCAATTCGCATAAATTTTATTATACAGTTGAATTCAGGCAAAAAAACTTCAATTATCAGATTATTTCATTTTTCTTATAGATATATTAAAATACAAGTAAGATAGGAGGATGCATATGGACTTAAAAAAGGTCGGAGAGCAGATTGCTTCTTTGAGAAAAGAAAAAGGACTTACACAAAGTGAGCTCGGTGAAAGACTGGGTGTATCATTTCAGGCTGTCAGCAAATGGGAGCGAGGAGAAGCCTTACCTGATATCACTCTCTTACCCGATATTGCAAAAATACTTGAAACAACAATTGATTTCATTCTCACGGGAAGCGAAAAGATTACACATTATAAAGGGAAAATCACCGTTTCCGATATGAAAGAAGGGCTTAACTGTCTTAAAAATGCAGGTGAATATTTAGGGACTGAAAATCTTATTTACCGTGCGGCTATAGGCGGAATAAACACAGAGCTGAACACTGACATTGAAAAAGCCTTCAATGATGATTATATCTTTGAAGCCTTTCTTGCGGAGGCTATAATACAGAATCTATCAGCAGGCTTCTATGTGGATATCAGTGATGTAAAAAATAATTTCAGACATGAGCATTTCAGAAAAATTGTCTGTGATTACTGTAAAAAATACTCTATAATATGAAATCAGCGGACGTCTTCGATAAAAGAAGCCGTCCGCCGTTGTTTTTATAGTTTTATTTTGATATTTGCCTGTTTCCCATTTTGATATTGCCTTATCTGTAATACCCAGCCTTTCTGCCAGCTGCATTTGTGTTAAGCCTGATTTTTTTCTGCACAGGGCAATAAACCTTCCGATTTTAATCTGGTCCATAGTCAGCCTCCCTTCAGTTACAGTGTAACCGCTATTCAACATAAAAAACACATACCATTGGTTTAGTGAGGAGAGTAAACCCACGGTAGAGTCAATTTTATTATAATTTTTCTGTTTTCCTGAACAATTATACCATACAATTATTCAAAATGTATATACACTTTTGTAACACAGCTTACCGTTTTTTTATTTTCATTTATCTGCTTACCCTTTCAATTTCATTCTGAAGACATCATATTTTCTCATAGCCGAAGAATAAAAAATGCAAAAATGAAGGTAATTACGACAAAAAAGTATATCCAACAGCAAAAATAATATGTTATAATTATATTAGAAGAAAAACAGAAATGTAAATAAATTTATTAAATAAAAAAATGATCATAATAACCTTGTACGCAATTTATATTTGTTTTAATAATTTGTATAGGCAAACACTTAAATTATAATAGTTAATAAAACCATTCAACAAAAAGGCTAAGGTGATACCAATGTGGAATATAAATTTTTAATAATAACATTACTAATTAAAAATATCAAAAGGAGATTTATAATATGAAAAAATTTTTATCAATTATAATGTCTATCTTAATTGCAGGATGTTGTTTTGTAACGCCAACTTATGCTGTTGAGCAATCACAAATAGATATACCTATCAATATGACTCTTGAAGATTTTTTACAGCTTACATATGAAGAACAAATTGATTTGGTTGATAATTGCTACACGTGGAATAATAATACAAATGCAAGATACAAATCAGGTGAAGATGATCCTACTCATTCTGATATTACTACTGCCGGCCTTGCCGCATTTGTTTCAGATAAAGGTTTTTGGGCTACAAGCTCAGATGGCTTAATGCTCTCACTAATAATAGCACTTTATTCGTTAGCACCTGATCAAACATCTGATGAATCTTTTACAATTAGTAATGCAGATCATTTTTACTTAGTATCAACAGGTAAAGGATTATATGGTGGAACTTCCGCTGCAGAAAGATTCGTAGAATACTATAATAAAGCTGTAACAGCGCAAAATAGTGGAAATTCTAGCGAAGCAGCAGCACATTTGGGAAGAGCTCTGCATTATATACAAGATATAACCATCCCACATCATACTAAATTTGCACTTACGCTTGCTCATAGTCAATACGAAGCCTTTTGTGATGAAAATATAGAAACATACTTGGGAGATTTCAATTCAACACCAGATAGTTTTTATGTGTATTCTCAGGCTTATGATGCATCTGATTTAGTTCCAATAGTAGCTTCGGTTTCAACAAGGTATTATGATGATGTAAAAAACAGTTTAAACAAAGACGCTTGGAGCGCAACAGCTAACACTCTAACTAACTATGCAGCGCAAATGACATCTGCGGTTCTTTATATGTTTGCTCTTGATTGCGGACTAACATTAACGGCGGTGTAAATATGAAAAAAGGCATTATGTATATTTTGTTATCAATATCAACACTTATATCTACATTTATGTTTGTTGGTTTTTATCCGCCAAAATGGTTATCTCAAATTGTTTTTATACCAAACATTCATGCAAGTGAACAATGGCTTGTCTTTCTCTTTTGGTTTATAACACTGTTTTTGACAGTCTGTGTTTTACTGCTAAGCAGAAACAATCCAAGCAAAAAAGTGTTTTTAACCTTTACCCTGCTGATATTTGCGGAAATTTTATTATTACCTATTGCGGCAAACCATAAATTCATTGCTGACATATACATAATTTATACTACATTCGTAAATATGTCCGTTTGTATTTTTACTCTGGTGCAGTTGAAATCGGTTAATTAGCTTATTCATGCACCGACACACATAATGATGCATTTTCTTCAAATAAAAGATAAGCACATAATGAGCAGGGTTGTATAGATATAAGACAAAGCTACCCGAAAAAGAGAGGTTAACGCTCTTTTTCGGGTAGTATTTTTTCAGCAAAAGCTTTTACAAACCTTCTCTCAAAGCTGTGAATTAATCTGAGCCCAGACATAAACGCTGTCTGCTTTTGCAATTTCATTGCTTCTTAAAAATCCGCTGTTTACAAAATTATTATCTGAATAGGTTATATTGGAGCAATATTTACCGAATTCAAGCACACCCTGAACTGAATTTTCGTCAAAGAAATCCCCTGTATCAATTGTATTTTCAGAAAAAACAAAGCCGTTTACGTTGTCTGCTCTTAAAAGCGTTGAGGGGATATCCTTAAATGAATTGGCAGAAATTTCAATATTCGTAAAAACAGCCGTCTCTGCGGTATTACCTGCAATATTAGTTCCTATTTCAATTACACTGCCCCAGTCACTGTAGTTGCATTTTTCAAATGTGTTATTACGGATAACAAGGTTATCAACACCTGTTCCCTCCTGCCATAAGGAAGGTACGATATCCATAACAACCTTCACAGCCTGTGCCATTGTTTTATAGAAGCGGTTATTTTCACAAAGTCCGCCTGAGGACTGAAGAAGCACACCCCTTGCCCGATTTTCATGGAAATAGTTATCTGAAATAACGTAGTTGCTGCTGTCACAAGCGGTATTATATGCCGTCCAGCCCTGAGTAATGCTTTCGGGCAGATTTTCAACAATGACCTCATTGGTTATGCCTTCAAGAGCCTTTACGGAAACAATTTTTGCAGTCAGTTCGGTATTTTCAAACTTATCATTTTTAAATGCGAGAATGTCACCTGCTTCAAGCCTCATAGCAGAAGCTATCAGCGTAAGAGTATTATCATTTACTTCGGAAACATATCCGAGTCCGTCATGAACGTTAATGCAGTCATCACCCATTGAGCTGATATCACAGCCTGAAATGTTAAAGCAACCGTTGGTATTAACAATATGAATAGCATCAGCGGTCAGAGAAACACAACGCTTATCCTTATTTTCGGGATTAATTCCTATAAAGCTGTTAATAATCTGAAAATGTGAGCAGTTACCCTCACATACATAGCTTCCTCAAAATATTCGTTTGAGTAAACCTCAAAATGACCGCAGTTATATCTTTTGCAGACAGATTTTTTTGCATTTTTTGCAAGACTTACTGTTTTTTCCGCAGGTGCAAGTGTATCCTCTGTACATGCCGCAACAAAAATGGGGGTGGATATATCTGAAAAATATCTTCCGGGGGGAATACTTAAGAAATTCAAGCAGAGTTCTTGCAGGTGCCTTGTTTATAAATTCCGCATACCGCAGAATCGTGATTTCTTGTGTAAGTAAATCTTGCCGCCTTATAATCCTCGAAATTACTTCTGAACTGATCGTCGGCGTGTCTTTTATGCCATGGCCCGCCGTTTGTTGCATTGAGAATTTTAAATTTATTTCCTTCGCCATTTAAATTGAATTTCAGAATATCCATAATTCCGACCTCCCGAAATTTATTCCTCATAAGCTATTATAATCTCTTACTGTAATAAAATCAATTTTCCGGCATTATTCAGTTGAGTTATACCGAAAAAATCTCTACTTTAAGGTTATTTCCTTTTTGTGCTTCACCTGATAAAATATATCTGAAAGAAAAAAGGAGAGAAAACAATGAATACAGAAAAAATCGGTGAGCATATTGCTTCTTTAAGAAAAGAAAAAGGACTTACACAAAGTGACTTAGGTGAAAGACTGGGAGTTTCCTTTCAGGCTGTAAGCAAATGGGAAAGAGGGATTTCCCAAACTTAAAGATACCACACTAAAAACCCACGCTTACATTACTTCCAAACAATACAATTTTGGAGGTAAACCCTATGAAAAAGCTGATTTCCTGCGAATATAACTTCGATAACTGCTGTGTAGAACTGAAATTCACCGATGGGAGCATGATTGCGATTGATACCATTGCTGTTGAGAATGAGGTTGCCGACAATATGTATCAGCGGTCGGAGCTTGACTATCTCATCTATAATGACCCTATTGCCTATGCCGATCTCGTACTGAACGGTGATCCCGAAGCCTACCTAAAAGCGGTTACTGAATATAAGCCGCTTGATTGATTCGCTTGAAGCGGTATCCGAGTCTGCTATGATTCGGATACCGCTTCTTTTTTTGCCCTCTTTAGAAACAATAGATTTATTCACAAATTTCCTGTATAATAAATACAATATCGTTCCTTTCGCTTCGATTCCGATGTTAATCGTAAAAATCTGAAAAATTTCAAAAAATTTTTGAAAGATTGGAAAAAAACGAGCCTTCTCATGCCCTCTGTTATAGAGGGGTATGAAAACTCCTCTATATTTTCGCAATACGGAGGATGTGTAAATGATAAATCACAGCAAATGGGAATACGAGAACCAGGATTACCTAAAGGAACACTATGAGAAAAGGATGTTGGGTAAGGATACTCATCTCCATGTCCGCAGGTTTCGTTGTAAAGGATGCGGCAGAGTATTCTACACTACCATCAAAACAAAGAAATATTGTCTGTATTCTCTGTGCGGTAATCATGGGTACCAAAAGGAACTGAAATGGCGGCGTGAGCAAGAACGCAAAGACCGCACCTGCCAGACCTGCGGCAATGCTTTTACGCCTAAGAGGTCGGATGCCAAGTTCTGCTGCAATGCCTGCCGACAGAAAGCATACAGAGATAGCGTTACGGATAATGAAAAGTGCCAAGTTGACACCTTGGCGTAAGCGTAACGAAAATTAGAAAAGTGTTACAGATAAGCCAAGTGGTCACGCTGACCACTTGCAACAATCGTAACGAATATAGTGTTACAGTTAGGCAAGTACCCAAATCGGGAACTTACAATAACCGTAACATGATTGAAAAACATCAAAATGATGTTTTTCACAATCAATTACACCGAAGGGAGATGAACCACATGAGTCTGCGCTACAGCTTTTTCGCCATCGTACCCGATGGCATTGTCGAAATTCCGCAAGGAAGCAATCTTTCATGGCTGACGCTGTTCTATGCTCTGCCGAGAGAGCTTGTTGAAAAATATCCACCCGCCCTGTCCTTGCCGAGAAACATCTACGGATTGCTTGACGACCCCGACAGTATGGAAGTTATCAAGAACGATATGTTCCTATTGTTGGTGTGGGACTGCTTTGCGTGGTCTGCGTGGCAATTCTTCCAAGTGCCGAATAAGGATGGCACATACAAGGACATTCCCGGTGATTGGAAAAACTATTCCGGTGATTTTCCTCTGTGGCGGCTGTCCTATGAGATCATCAAGCATTTCCGCAAAAAGTTTGAGACGGAAATGGATTGGAGCTTCCAACGTCTGTTTCTGATGGATAGAGATGATGAGCATCCTTGGCTTGCCTATCAGCAGTTCAGCAATTTGATCGGCAATCTGACCGATATGATCGTTGCCGAGGAAAACTGGCAGCCGATGATTGACGAGTTCTGGAATAACCGCAACCCCGATGATTACAGCGGCTCCAGCGTTCATAAACGGGACTTCAACCGTTCTTGGTATCATGACCGCAATCACAAGCATCTGTCCATCGAGGAAATTGCAGAAACCGGGGCTATGATCGACGGTGAAATGCTGTTTGACATTCCCAACCCGGCAGCAGAGTTCGAAACCAAGGTGCTGCAGAAAATCGGTATTGAGCAGTTCGAGCGAAAACTCACCGAACAGGATAAGCAAATCTTGCGGATGCGCATGGATGGCTGTTCTCTTAAAGAGATCGCTGCCGCTGTTGGCTTCAAGACACCGAGTGCCGTCAGTAAACACATTGAAAAGATCGCCGGTGCGTATGAGGATTATGTGTCCGGGGAATATGGCAGCTTTTTAGATAAACACGTAGGAAGAAAGGGAGAATGACAGATATGGCAATGTCCGAAAAAGAAGTAAAAACACTATTGGAACTACTTTTGTTCTCTTTGTAAGCGTTTGGACAACACAAGACAATTTGTTGATCACAGTTCTGATAATAATGAGCTAAATAACGCCAGCGTAAATTCTTTTGAATTTCAACAGATCATTCTGCTGTCTGCAATGGAGTTTGAGAATATCTGCAAAGCAATTTGCTTGAGCATTGATAGTAATTTCAATATCCAAAATGCAAATATCAGAAAGATCACAGAAACGATACTTCAAAAGTATCCCCACATTGGTGAAACAGAAATTACCTCAGATTACCAAACGCTACGACCTCTTGAAAATTGGAAAGTTGTCACAGATCCTGCTGACGGAAAAAAGCGAGTTGTAGGCATTTCCTGGTGGGATGACTATAGCAACATTAAGCATCAAACATTTTGGAAATTCAACCTTGCAACGCTTAATAATGCTGTCAGTGCATTAGCCGCACTTATGGTTATGGAGTTGTACTTAATGCAGAGTATGCTTGGTTCCACTATGATGTCATTAAGTATAGAGTGCGATTATTTCAATAGCGAATATCCGGGAGTAATTCTGTGTGCCAATGGAAAAGCATTACCTGATTTTGAATCATCAGGAACCTAAAAAGAACAACATTAGTTTGTAAGAGCAGCTACAAAAAATCGTGGCTGCTTTTTTGATGCCCGAAAGGAGGATTTTATGAGCAGAGAACCGTTTGAAACCATGCCCGATGTGATGGATGCAAAGCAGCTTGCCAAAGCATTGCAGATTTCCAAAGCGGGTGCGTACAACCTTTTGAATGACCCGGATTTTCCAACCTTGCGGATCGGTGGACGCAAGCTGGTAATGAAAAATGAGCTTGTGGAATGGCTGAGAAGCCGCACAAACCGAAAAGCGTGAAAACACGGTCAAGAGCCGGAAAAATGACAAATCAGCCGATAGCGTGAGACGAAACATCCTCCGCATCGTTTATAGTGTTTCTATCGGAAAATCGCATCACTTTTCCAATTCAAGAGCTGAGAAAAATTTATGAAAAACAGGAGGTTTTATGAGAACAGGACTTACCAAGAAAGAAAAGACCACAGCAATCTATTTTGACGAGTACGGGAGCATGATCGAAGTGCAGACTCACAATACCGATCTGAAAAATCGACTAACTGCATTTGCGAAAGAGCATCCGCAGTGCTGTCGCCAGATCGACGATGATGAACAAGGCGGGCTGACCTTTGAGATTGAGAAAGGCAGATTGAGCTTCCGTTTGACTGCTCCGTACAGTGAGGAACGGAGACAGGCGGCAAGTGAGTGGGCGAAAAAGAACGGCATTGGAACGCTGTAAAATATAAGACATCAAAGGGGTGAATGCCTATGAAAAAATGACGAACAGGAGGATTTTTATTTGAGTGTATATGGATATATCCGTGTAAGCAGCAAGGATCAGAAAGAGGATCGACAGCAGATTGCCTTGAAAGAGGTCGGCGTTGAACTGCAAAATATCTATGTGGATAAGCAGTCCGGCAAGGATTTCAACCGTCCGCAGTACAAGAAGATGCTACGGAAATTGAAAAAAGACGATCTGCTCTATATCAAGAGCATTGACCGTCTTGGACGCAACTATGAGGAAATTTTACAGCAATGGCGGATACTCACGAAAGAAAAAGGTGTTGACATTGTGGTGTTGGATATGCCGCTGTTGGACACCCGCCGGGGAAAAGATCTAATGGGAACATTCCTCTCCGATATTGTACTGCAAGTGCTGTCCTTTGTGGCAGAAAACGAGCGAACCAATATCAAGCAACGCCAAGCCGAGGGAATTGCCGCTGCCAAAGCGCAAGGAATCAAGTTCGGCAGACCGCCTTTACCTTTGCCGGATAATTTCTATGAGGTACACAAAGCATGGCGCAGTAAGAAAATAACCTTGAAACAAGCAGCGGAAGCCTGCAATATGCCGGTTGGTACATTCTATGGAAAGGCAAGAAAATTTGAAAATGTGGCTTAAACAAATCGTGCCCTAAATTTGTAAAGGTGTACTTTTACAAATTAGGGCATTAAATTATACCTCATGATAGTTTACCACAAAATGCATGATTTTTCAAGGTGTTGAGTCGAACATTTTCAACGATAATTGTAACTTTTCTGTATTTTGCAAAGGTACACAATAAAAAAATCGAAGGAGGCGGAGTTATGGCAAATATTGCCGACATCATCAAGTATGAAGGCGACAATAGTACCTTCATATGGAAGCATCCTTGCGAAGATTTTAATACAACCACGCAACTGATTGTGCATGAATCGCAGGAAGCTATCCTTTTTCTAAATGGTCAGGCGTTGGATTTGTTCGGTCCGGGCAGACACATCCTGGAGACTCAGAACATTCCTATCCTGCGCAGATTGATCAACATTCCCACAGGTGGAGAAACACCATTCCATTGTGAGGTCTATTTTATCAATAAGACTGAACAGATGGCAATCCGCTGGGGGACAGACAGCAAAGTTCAGTATGTAGAGCCTACCTATAAGTTCCCTCTGTCCATTGGTGCAAGCGGCGAAATGTCACTCAGCGTGGATGATTCCCGTAAGTTGCTTGTGAAATTGGTTGGTACGGAACGTGTGCTGGATCGTCAGCAACTTACAACCTATTTCCGCAGTATATTGATGGCAAAAGTGAAAACCTATATCGCACAGACTATGCGAGCCAATGCCATCAATATTTTTGAAATTGATGAAAGCCTGGAAACTTTCTCTGCGGATATTAAGGAGCGCTTGATTCCCGATTTTCTGGACTACGGCGTAGATCTGAAACGCTTTTATGTTACCACCATCGTCAAGCCGGACGGTGATTCGCAGTATGAAAAATTTAAGGAACTGCATTTCCGTCAGTACGCCGATATTGCCGAAGCAAAACTTCGTCAGCAGACCGATGTGATTCATGCACAGACCGAAGCACAAAAGGTTGTCATTGATTCGCAGGCACAGGCTACCAAGCGTATGCAGGAAGGCTACACCTATCAGCAGGAGCGTGGCTTTGATGTGGCGCAGGATGCAGCTCGTAATGAAGCTGCCGGACAGTTCTCTAATATGGGAATTGGCTTGGGTATGATGGCAGGCGTTGGTGGTACTGTTGGCGGCATGGTCGGTGGTGTTGTTTCGGATGCCTTTGCAGGTATGGGTGCTGTTCAGCCCCAAACTGCTGCAAACAAATTCTGCGACCAATGTGGAGCAGAGCTGACACCGGGAGCAGCTTTCTGTGATGAATGTGGCGCAGTACAAGCACCGTCTGACACTTGCGTAAAATGCGGTTTCAAGTTCATCAAGCCCGGTAAATTCTGTCCGAAGTGTGGAACTAAGAGATAAGAGAGGTATTCTATTATGGCTTTAATCCCTGCTAAATGCACACAATGCGGTGCAAATATTCAAGTTGACGACACGAAAGAAGCCGGTATCTGCGAAAGTTGTGGTACTACTTTTATCACAGAGAAGGTAATCAATAATTACCAGACAAATATTACCAATAATAATGTATTTTACGGCGCAACTGTTAATGTTGCTGGACCGAATCTTGATAACCTATATCAAACAGCCCGTCGATTCAGAAAAAACAGCAATGTTTCCGAAGCCGCAAAATACTATAATATGATTTTAAGCGAAGATCCGTCGAGTTGGGAAGCGTTCTTCTACTGCACTTATTATAAGGCAGCTGAGGCACACAAATATGAGGTACAAGAAGCTGCTCAATCAATCGTAATTTGTCTGGATACTGTATTCGATATGATTGACGAAAAAGAAAATGGAGAATCTGAAAAAATCGCTGCACTGAAAGATGTAGCTGATTCTTGTATGTCATTGGTTGGAAGTTTCCACAATTTTGTGTTGAGTCCTGACGGTGTCAATGTATCCATTACAGAGCTTCCCTCCCATTTGAAATCAGTTGCTATGACCTGTTTGACCATTGCTACAATCAGCTATATGGTTGGCGACAAAATCGAGCAACGATTCCCCCACTTGTTTGGACAACTTACCGATGTTTGTGTAAAAGCATGGAAGCAAGGCGTTGAAATTCATCAGGATTGTAATCGTCAATTACCGAACAAGCAACAGGGACAGCAAATTATTAACGAGTACGCTATGAAAATTCAAAAATACGACCCTTCTTACAATGCTGTGTCATCTACAACGCAGCAGAGTAGTGGTGGTTGTTATGTCGCAACTTGCGTATATGGCTCTTATGATTGTCCGGAAGTGTGGACTTTACGCCGTTTCCGTGATAATACTCTTGCTGCTACTTGGTATGGCAGAGCATTTATCCGAATTTATTATGCAATCAGTCCGACCCTTGTTCAGTGGTTTGGCGAAACTTGTTGGTTCAAAAAAGTATGTCAGAGTGCATTGGACAAAATGGTGGGATACCTCCAAAACACGGGTGTTGAAAATACACCGTATCAAGATAAGTCATGGAGGTGAACATATTGAAGAAGAAAGCAAAAGGATATGTAATCCTTGGGATTTTATTTGCGCTGGTCAGCATTATCGCTTTTGCTGTTCCGACGATAAAGACAGCAACATTCTGGATTGCTTATGTGTTCACCGCTGCTGCATTTGCAGTGCAGATCGGCATTTGGAAAACTGCACTTGGTAAAGAGGAAACGCTGAAAAGCAAGTTCCTTGGTTTTCCGGTTGTACACATTGGAATTGTATATGCGGTCATTCAAGTAATTGCATTTGCCGTGTTCATGTTCGTGCCGACACTCCCTGCGTGGAGTGCAATCGTGGTTTGCTCCGTTATCGCCGGTGTTTCTGCGGTGTGCATGATCTCTGCCGATGCAGGGCGCAATGAAATTGAGCGAGTTGAAGCAAAGGTACAGAAGAAGGTTTTCTATATCCGAGAACTGCAAGCCGATATTGAATTGTTGGCAGATAACGAAAGTGATGCCGCCGTAAAAACGGCACTTACACAGCTCGCTGAAAAAATCCGTTATTCCGATCCTATGAGCAACGAACAGTTAGCGGATTTGGAAAACATAATCTCCATCAAGGCTGCAGAATTAAAAACCACTTCATGTAAGTTGGAGATCATAACCGAACTTAATTCGCTTTTGGATGAGCGAAATAAAAAATGCAAAATTTTGAAATAGCGTAGGAGAGTAGATAGATGAAACAATTAACTTGTGAAATGTGTGGAAGCACCGACTTGTTAAAGCAAGATGGCGTATTTGTATGCCAAACCTGTGGTTGTAAATACTCTGTTGAAGAAGCTAAAAAAATGATGGTCGAAGGTGTTGTGCAAGTTGAGGGTACTGTCAAAGTTGATAATTCTGACAAAGAAGCAACATACAAAGACATGGCTATCAATGCCTACAATGCAGGAAATACAAAAGAAGCATATCAGTATTTTTTGAAGGTCTTGGAAATCAATCCCACTGATTATCAGAGCATTTTCTATAAAGGAATGTGCCAAGGATGGGAAACAACTTTAGCAAGACCTCGTATAGGAGAGGCGGTTGCGGCATATCAACAATCTGTCCCGTACATTCCAACTGAAATATCACAAAAAGTCAAGGAAGTCTTTATAGTAGATTTGACAAGGTTAATGGCTGCATGGTTTGATAAAGTTCAAGAACGATATTTGGATATTACTGATTTTTATCAAAGTAACAGCGATATTATTTATAACTACAGAGAAGTTGGCTCAAAAGTAATCACATACATAGAGAGTTATATGGATGTTGTGATTAAAAGTGAATCGGCTTCGCTTATTGAGAGTGTCGGTGAATTATATTGTTCTGCTTGTGAAGCAGTGTGTAGTTATGCTCAAATATGGACTAATTACTCTCAGGATGATTTGATATATTCGGGATTGTCTGCGCCAGATAAGCAACCTTATCTCAGAGTTTATGATAATATGATTTTTGAAGTGCGCAAATATAATCCTTCGTTCAAGAAACCCACCAGCGAATATAGTGTCATTGCCAGATTAGATACAAAAGCTTTTAATAGTCTTGAGGCAACAAAAATCAACTATCAAAAATGTCTGGATGCTGATAGAGCAATAAACCAACGGGTTCATCGATATAAGGATGAAATTGTTCAGCAGAAAAAGAAAGAACGCAGAGATCAATATTGGAGCGAACATATAGCTGAAAAACAGCAATATGAAACTCGGTTAACTGCTATTGACGCTGAACTTAGAACGCTCACGAGTCAAGATGCTTCGTTTATGGCAAGGATTGAAGAAATTAAGAAAGATCTTTCACAGCGACTTCCTGCGGAAAGTCAGTTGGCTGAGTTAAAAAAACAACAGAATGATTTAACTGCGGAAAAATCAAAACTTGGGTTGTTTGCCGGAAAACAGAAAAAAGCATTACAGGTACAAATTGATTCTTTACAGACACAGATTGAAAGCGTTGATGTAACAATTAAGCGTCAGAAAAAATCTATTCAAGATGATGTAGCAGCAAGGGTAGCGGCTATAGAATCAGAGCGTCAACCTCTCTTGGATAGAATCAATATGCTTAAAAATGAAAAAAGTCATATTGAAACTGAATTGACCAAGGATCGATAAATTGAAAAATTCACAAAAATATGGTATAATAAAGGCGGCTTTGGTCGCCTTTATTATATTTTACCACCAACTTATTTTGTAGATGAAAATACAAGGAGAATATAGATGAGTACCATGGATCAAAATGCAAATAGAATCAACATGAATCCAGAACTATCCTTTGTTATGGAATTCAATTTAGGAAGAAAAGGAATGATTAAAGAAATCGAAACGGAGTTTGATATTATTCGGTTGTGCTTAACGCAACTGGATGAATTGGGGAAAGAATACCTACCAATGCTCGACCGAATATTGGTAATGCCCCTTCGAAAATTGCTATGTGAGCAGAATTCGGTTTTGTTAAAGGTGGCACCAGATTTGAAATTGTCACCTCTAACTGGAACGGCGATTGAGTTAGATAATAAGATGAAGATGATTCGTCCTAATCTGACGATTGCCACACAAGATAAATGGATTTCTGTTGAACAATGGCTTGCACAGAATATAGCTTGGTTTGATAAAACTGTTTCTGACTTGCCCGATATGCTTCCAGAATTTGTGTATGAAAACATACTGAACAAATTAAAAAAAGCCGACAAACTTATATTTGAACCGTTGTTTGAAAAGAAAGATGTAATGTATCAAGGGTCTATGTCAACAATCCATACAAGAGTAGATGCAACTGATACGCAGAAAAACGCTATTATTTTCTCGATGCTGAAGAAAATTGGATATTACGATCTCAGTATGTACAATTTCCTTAAACACCTATCTGATAAAAGAGGGGCTCATATTGATATAGGTCATTCTCCTGTCGTTGAAATGGCAAACGCCCCAATAACCGATGTCATCACACCAGTCCTTTGTATTGCTATTCAAACTATATGGGCGGTTAAACACCAAGTTCCCGAATTGGCTAACTATTGGCCAGGAATGGAGATCCCAGCAGAATAATCCCTTTGGAACAAAGGGCGCACTTCTATACAGGGGCAAGCCCTGTATGTGCGCTCTGCGAGGCAGACATCCCGGACGATAGAAGTCCTGTCTGTTTTGCGTCACTTTGTTCCAAACAAGGGGTTACACCCCTTGCGCCGCTTTGCGGCTATCCCACACATAAAACTCATAGGAGGATTACTGATGATAAAAGATAGCATTGCCGATCAGTTGGTATATTCAACCGCACGAATTATTTGCTCAAATGCAACTGAAGCCGCATCTGGAACAGGCTTTTTCATGCTTTACGAGAGTAAATCAAACGGGAATTATCTTGCGTTGGTGACAAACAAGCATGTTGTTTCTGGATATTCAACTGCAACGATTAAATTAGTTTCTGATGATGGAAACGGCAATCCTGCAGATACTGATCACCTCACAATTACTCTCCCTGACTTACAAAAAAACTGTTTTTATCATCCAGATTCTGACATTGACATTTGTTTTGTTTTTATAAATTCTGAGATGGAAGAATTGCAAAAACAAGGCAAGAAACCGTACTATAGATGCATTGGGAAAGAAATGCTGCTTAGACCAGAAGATTATGATTCCCTTACCGCTATTGAGGATATCATTATGATTGGTTATCCTAATGGGATCATGGATGATTATAACTGTAAACCCGTTGTCAGAAAGGGTATCACAGCAACAAACATAAAGCTTGATTATGACGGAGAACCGATTTTCCTCATTGACGCAGCGTGTTTTCCGGGATCAAGTGGCTCCCCTATCTTTTTGAGAAAAACTGGCCTTGAAAAAGAAACAACTGATAATGGATTACGTCTTGGAGTTAGTGCTTCATATTCTCTTTTAGGGGTTCTTTATGCCGGACCAACTATTTCTGTTGATGGAAAAATTATTATAAAAGATATTCCTACTTCGGCGGTTCCTGTCGCTGAAATGGAAACTATGATGAATCTTGGGTACGTTGTAAAAATAAAAAAAGCAGTCGAATTATTCGAGTTGATAGAATCGAGTAGTTCAAAATAAAGATTCCTTACATAGACCGTTTACCAAATTTCGGTAGGCGGTCTTTTTATATCCCCATATCAAAAAGGAGGTCATGCACTATGGCAAAACAGAAAACCATCCCCGAACTGGAAGCCGAGAAAGCGGAAAATGAACGCAAGCTCTCACAGCTCCAACACAAAAAACAGCAGATTGAGAACCGTATCACCTACTATGAAAAAGGAGATCGGCGCAAGCGGGCACACCACCTTATCACCCGTGGCGCAGCCATTGAAAGTATCGCACCGCTGACAAAGGTTTTGACCGAAACCGAGTTTTATGCTTTTACAGAAAAAGCTCTTGCCGTCCCGGAGGTCAAGGGGTTGCTTATGGAAGCGGTCAACGAACACAACCGGGCAGAACAGAAAGAGAGGTGTTGAGTATCGCACTATATCATTTCCATGTGACACAAATCAAGCGCAGCGCAGGACAATCCGCCATTGCATCTGCCGCCTATCGCTCCGGCGAAAAGCTGCACAGCGAATACTACGGTGAGGACAGCGACTACACCAAAAAGGGCGGCGTGATCTGTTCGGAAATCCTGCTGCCACCCCATGCCCCACCCTCTTTCTCTGATCGGGAAACCTTATGGAACGAAGTGGAGAAAGCGGAACGAGGTAAGAAAGCGCAGCTTGCATACAGCTTCGACATTGCTTTGCAGAACGAGTTTTCCATGCAGGAGAACATCGAACTTGCAAGGCAATTTTTATTGGAGCAGTTTGTGAGCCGTGGCATGGTGGTGGACTTTGCCGTTCACGCACCCGACAAGGAGGACGGCGGCATTTCCAATCCCCATTTCCATGTCATGTGTCCCATCCGTCCTCTGGACGAACACGGCAGATGGGGCAACAAGCAGCGGCGAGAATATCTTCTTGACGAAAACGGTGAGCGCATCCGGGACGAAGCAGGAAACTATGTATTCAATGCCGTCCCTACCACCGACTGGGGCAGTCCCGACACCTTAGAGCATTGGCGGCAAGCATGGGCTGATCTGTGCAATCAGAAGTTTGAGGAAAAGGACTTGAGCTGCCGGATCGACCACCGCAGCTATGAGCGACAGGGTATCGACCAAGTTCCCACCGTCCATGAGGGCGTGACCGTCCGAGCCATGGAAGCAAAAGGCATCCGCACCGACAAGGGCGATATGAACCGATGGATTCGCCGCATCAACAGCATGAGAAAGAATATCGCTGCCATGCTGAGTGAACTGTTCGCCGCCATCCGTGAGATCAACCGTGAGCTGAAAGCACCGAAGGAATCCACCCTTGCAGAGATCATCACCGATTACTACAGCAAGCGCAACGCCGGTGCATGGAGCGTCTATGGCAAGGTGGGGAATCTCAAAAACATGAGCCAGCTTGTGAATTATATCAGCGAGAACAATCTGCGTACCGTTGCCGATCTGGAAGCAAGGGTATCTGCACAGCAGGAGAAGTTGGACGCACGATCTGCCGCCTGCAAAGCCGTTGAAGCCAAGATGAAAGAGACAGCCGAGCTTCTGCGGCAGGCACAGAATTATGCCGATACCAAACCCATTTACGATGAATGGTATCGCATCAAGTTCAAGGGTAAAAAAGACAAATTTAAGGAAGAACACGAAAGCGAGCTTCGCAAATATTACGCCGCCGAGCGCAAGCTGAAACCGCATTTCCATGACGGCAAGCTGCCGCTGACAAAATGGAGAAAAGACGCTGCCGCATTGGAAGCTGAGTACGCCTCCATGCAAACAGAAATGGAAGCTCTGCGTGATGATGTACGCAATCTGCGTCAAGTCACGCTGGCGGTCAGAAGTGCCGACAACGAAAGACAGCAGCTTTCGGAACAGAACAAAAACCGTCACCATCAGAATGAACGATAAGGAAGAATTGAATGATCAACGAAATCACCACCGCATACGAACCCATCGACCTTTGCGCCTGTTTTGATATGATCTTTGATCCACCTGCAGCGGTAATCAAAAAGTGGGAAAAAGAATGGGAGGAACGATTTATCGCAAACAAGGAACGAGGTTATTACGGAACCGAGCTTGACGGTACGCTTTACTACTATAACGGCAATACCCGCACCAAGGTAACGGAGTTCTTCTCGCCCGACGGACAGACCATGGACGAGCTAATTCTAAACCTTGTCCGCTTCGCCGCAGGAAATACCGTGTCCGCATAAAATTCAGAAAATTGTTCACAGAATCGAATTGAATCACAGCCCACGCTTATGGTATAATGTATCATAGGAAAGTATTGTAAGCGTGGGTTGTTTCACGAACAGGAGGATTTTTAATGAAACAACCGTACAATACAGCACTATATATGAGACTGAGTCGTGATGACGAGAATTATGGCGACAGCGTTTCCATCGAGACCCAGCGTACCATTTTACAGCAGTTCGCAAAGGAACAGGAGCTTCATGTGGTTGGCGAGTACATCGACGACGGATGGAGTGGCACTACGTTTGAAAGACCCAATTTCAAGCGAATGATGGCAGATGTAGATGCAGGACGAGTAAACTGCATCGTGACCAAAGACCTCAGCCGCTTCGGACGTGACCACATCATGGTCGGCTACTATCTGGAATACGAGTTCCCGGAGAAGCAAGTGCGATATATCGCCGTATCCGAGAACGAGGACACCAAGAAAGGCTTGTCCGATTTCGTTCCTTTCAAGAATCTGTTCAACGAATGGTTTGCCAAGGACACCAGCCGCAAGGTCAAGACCGCACTTCATGCAAAGTTTGCCGCAGGAGAACGCACCTTTGCCTATGCGCCCCTTGGGTATGTCCGACATCCCGAAATCAAGAACGCCATTGTGATTGATGTGGAGACACGCTGGATTATCGAGAAAATCTTTGACCTTGCCTATCATGGGGCGGGTGCTGCCAAGATCGCAAGAGTATTGGTAGATGAACACGTTCCTACCGCCGGATGGCTGAACTATCAGCGATATGGGACATTTGCTCATATCTACGAAGGACAGCCGGAAGTGTGTAGTGTGATAACATAGTTTACAAAATGTCCGAGGACATAGTTTACACTTTTTTGATAAAATAAAGGCAAAAAACATCGAGAGGGAGATGTGTATGCCTTGGAAAGAAAAGAGTGTAGAACAAATGCGAGAAGAATTTGTAAAACGAGTGTTATCCAAAGAAAAAAGCAAATCTGAATTGTGTCGAGAATATGGAATAAGCCGTCCGACAGGAGATAAATGGATAAAGCGATTTTTGCAAGAAGATGATTTGTCGGACAAAAGCAGAGCTCCGTTCAAAACCGCAAACAAGACTTCTGTAGAAATGGAACATTTCATTGTGGACTACCGCAAAAAATATCCTGCTATCGGTGCCGTAAAAATTCATCGTATGTTACAGGATGAAGGATATGTGAATATTCCTTGCTCAAGCACAATCAATGAAATTTTCAAAAGAAACGGTTTGATTACCAGAGAAGCAAGCCTTGCTGCCACACCATATAAGCGGTTTCAAAAAGCTTACCCGAATGAGATGTGGCAAGCTGATTTCAAAGGTGATTTTCTGCTGCAAAACAAACAAAGATGCTTTCCTTTGAATATTTTGGATGACTGCACAAGATTTAATTTATGTTGCAGACCATTGCCGAATGTCAGATTTGCAACAGTAAAACCTGTTATGGAAGACATCTTTTATGAATTTGGCTTACCATTTTCGTTTTTGTGTGATAACGGTCACCCTTGGGGATCATCACAAGGTCTTGGCTATTCCATGTTTGAAGTATGGTTTATGGATTTGGGAATACTGACATTACACGGAAGAATACTTCACCCACAGACACAGGGGAAAGAAGAAAGTTTTAACGGTTCAATGAAAAGAGAATTATTGAAATACACAAAGATTGATGATTTTACTGATGCAGAACGCAAATTCAATGAATACCGTGATTTTTTCAATAACAAAAGACCACATCATTCATTGAATTTAGATACACCGTCAAAGCATTACATAAAAAGCAATACCGAATATAGCACCAAAATCCGCAAATGGGAATATCCTGAAAATTGTACCCCCCATAAAGTAAAATCGACAGGATATTTTTCATATAAAGGACGTTCGTACTACTTAAGCGAAGCCTTCGCCGGGAAAGAAATTGCAATCAGAGAATCATCAACAAACGGATGTATCAATCTTTATTACAGGCAATTTATTATCGGAAAATTAAATCTCGACAAACGGGCTTATGAATTCAAAAGGGCATACCTGATAACAGGAGATCCAAGAAAAGAGCCGCCACTCTTGACAGAACCGTGAAAGAAATGCAATTAACAATTACCGATGGCGAAGAACTCAGGAACTAAAAATTCTGTTTCGTCATCGGGAAAATAGTGTTGCATTTCTTTCAGAACCTATCAAGAGCAAGCACCCTAAAGGGTGTGGCTTCCTTACCTCAGGCTCCAAATCTAGGAACAACTTTTTGTACGAAAGTTGTAAACCATGTGCTCGGACAATCTGTAAACCATGTCCCCCTTGACAGGAAGAAAAGTCCTACGCATGGACGCTGGCACAGGTCAAGAGCATCTTAAAAGACGAAACCTATATCGGCAACAGCGTACACAACAAACAGACAAACATTTCCTACAAGAACAAGAAAAAGATACGCAAGCCGCAGGAGGAATGGTTCCGAGTGGAGAACACCCACGAAGCCATTATCTCCAAGAAAGTCTTTGAACAGGTGCAGGAACAGATCGCCAGCCGCCGCAGACAGCAAAAGGACGCTACCACGCAGATCTTCTCCGGTCTGGTGAAGTGTGTGGACTGCGGATGGTCGATGCGCTTCGGTACGAACAGACAGAACAGCAAGCCTTACAGCCATTACACTTGCAGTCAATACGGACAGGGGGTGAAACAATGTTCTGCCCACTACATCCGATATGACTACCTCTACCACTATGTTCTGACAAGAATACAGGAGTTGTGGAGACAGGCGCAGTTGGATGAAAAGGAACTTCTGCATCGGCTGCTGAAAGGAAGCGAACAGGAGCTTGCCGCCAATGCCAAAAGGCAGAGCGCAGAGCTTACAAGAGCCGAAAAGCGCAGAACTGAGGTTGACCGCAAGTTTGCGAAGCTGTATGAGGACTGGTCGGATGGTCGTATCACGGAGTACAACTTCAACATGATGTCTCAGAAATATCAGACCGAGCAGCAGGAGCTTACCGAGAAGATTGAAAGGCTGTCTGCCGAGCTTGAATCTGAAAAGCAAACAACTGTCGATGCGGAGACTTGGATTTCACTTCTCAAACAGTATACCAACCCCACCGAACTGACAGCGGAGCTTCTGAATACGCTGATTGAAAAGATCGTTATTCACGAAGCAACCACCGTGGACGGTATGCGTGAGCAAAATATTGACATCTACTACCGCTTAATCGGCAAAATTGAGTAAAAACAAAGATATGAGTGCCTATGCAAGTAGGCGTAGGCACTCATACATAACCAATATCTTTAAGTACGGGAAACGGGAGAAGCCTTACCCGACATCACCCTTCTTCCCAACCTTGCAAAAATTTTTGAAACAACAATAGATTTTATTTTAACGGGAAACGAAAAGACCGTAGAATACAAAGGGAAAATAACCGTTTCGGATATAAAAAAGGGCTTAGTCTGTCTTAAAAATGCAGGTGAATTTTTAGGTAAGGAAAACCTGATTTACCGTGCGGCAATCAAGGGAATAAATACTGACCTTAACACAGATATTGAAGAAGCCTTCTCTGATGACTATATATTTGAAGCCTTCTTAGCGGAAGCCATAATTCAAAATCTGATGTCAGGCTTCTATATTGACGTAAGCGACGTAAAAAACAATTTCAGACACGAGCATTTTAAGAATATAGTTGTTAATTACTGCAACAGATATAATATAAAATAAAAATTTTCTGCCTTTGAAAAAAACTTCCCCGACTGCATCTGATAAAATTTTCAGCTGCCGTCGGGGGTTTTGTTATATTTTATATGCTTTTTCTGTGGGAATTGCAAATACAATTCCGTTTGCCTGAGAGGTAAGTCCGAATTCCTTATTTACGTCTGCCATAATCTGCCTGCTTGCCGCAAGAGGTGCAAGAATAAGAAGAATTTCACGGTCTTCATCTGCCTTAACACCCTGAAGCTCAGAAAACTGCTCAGTATCGGCAAGTCTGCCCTTGATAAACGTTCCGCCCGTTGCTCCCGCTTTTCTTGCAACCTGCATAACGTTATCGGAATAACCTTCGTTTACTGATATGACAATAAGATTATTGTGATGCTCATTTTTCATATTATCTTTACCCTCTTCAGTATTTTTAATAATCTCAAAATGTAAAATCTCCGTAAGAATTCTGCCTGCGGCTGCCAAATCAAGAATTATCATAAGACCGCCGTATTTTGAGTGGCTTTCAAAGGTTGTTCCGAAATTGGACATCATTTCCTTGACCTTAACTTCTGCACCAAGACTTATTACAATGTCCTTATCGTTTGTGCCGAGTCCGAATATATCCATCATTTCAGTAGGTGCGGTACCAAAGCCGACAGTCTGAAAATTTACTCTTATATCCGATTTTTTTAATTCTTTAACAAGCTTATTGCCCTTATCACGTTCAACAATTGATAAAAGCATCATAACTTTTTTGTCCATTTATCCGTTCACCTCGTCAAAGAATAAAATATCGTCATCTATCATGCTGATTTCAACATGGAGCCGCTTGATTTTTCTCGCACGCTTGCTTCTTTCATGAAGACCGAGAATCTGAATTGTAATAAGCGGTGCCATAGCAATCATAGCAACAATTCCGAATGCATCAGTCATTACATTACCGCCAATTGCTTCACATGCACCCATGGCAAAAGGAAGCATAAATGTTGATGTCATAGGTCCGCTTGCAACTCCGCCTGAGTCAAAGGCAATACCCGTATAGATATTCGGAACAAAGAAGCTGATAACCAAAGAAACTAAATATCCTGCAATCAAAAACGGTAAAATAGGAATACCCGTAAGAACTCTCAGCATTGAAATTCCCACCGAAACAGAAACACCTATTGAAAGAGCAACAGCAACTGACTTCTGTGATATTGCACCCTTTGTAATTTCACTGACCTGTCTTTTAAGTGAATGAACTGCAGGCTCGGCAGATACAACAAAGTATCCCATAAGCATACCGATGGGAATAAGCAAAAGACTCAGTTCACCTTCTGCAATCTTTGCACCGATAAGACGGCCTGCAGGCATAAAGCCTACATTGGCACCGGTTAAGAACAGAACCAGACCTATATAAGTATATACAAATCCCACCGACATCTTAAAAATGTTGTGGATATGATATCTTCTTGTTATAAGCTGGAATGCCGCAAAAAGAATCACAATGGGAATGAAAGCCGTAGCAACTTCTTTTGCATATATGGGTAAAGCATGGGTAAAGTGACTGAAGGCTTCTGTCGTTGTAAAAACATCAGTAATTTCGTAAACTGTTGTTGCTGCCGTCGGCTTATAGAAAATGCTTAATAAAAGCACCGACAGTATAGGTCCTATACTGCAAAGGGCAACAAGACCGAAGCTGTGCTCACCTGTAAGCTTACCTTTTTTACTTGAAGCAAGACCTGCACCGAGAGCCATTATAAAGGGCACCGTAATAGGTCCCGTCGTAACACCGCCTGAGTCAAAGGCAGTAGGAATAAATTCGTCAGGAGCAAAAAATGCCAATGCGATAATAAGTATATAGAAAACCCAGAGTAGTTTTCTCAAAGGAATATCTTTTCTGTTTCTGATTAACGTAATACTGAGGAAAATTCCCACACCTACACCCACACAGTTAATAAGCATTGAATTGGGAATGGTAGGCACCTGCTCAGCAAGAACCTGCAAATCAGGCTCCGAAACAGTAATAAGAAAACCGAGAACAAAACAAATTATCAAAGGAATAAAAATTTTGCTTTTTTTGTTTAGTGACTTACCGATACCGTCACCTAAAGGCTCCATTGACATTCCTGAGCCCACAGTAAAAAAGCTCATTCCGAGAATTAACATAATCGTTCCGAATAAAAACAGAACAAGAACTCCTGCCGAAATAGGTACAATGGTGACTGAAAGAATAAGAACTATAATTGCAATCGGCAAAACCGATACTAATGATTCTTTTATGGATGCGAAAATATGCCTCATTAATAAACTCCTGTTTAAGATATTTTTAATATGAACAGTTTCTTCTATACTGATACAATATAAATTATTATCTGTAATTATACCATAAAATTAAGCTTTTTGCAAATAATTATACAGACCTTTATATAATTAATTATACTTTACTTTGTATAAAAAGCTTCAGACAAAAAATTTTCTGTCTGAAGCTTTTTTTAGGTAAGTAAAAAACCGATATACCTGCTTAACAATATGTTATGTCTGAGAAATTCCTATATCTATAGCTTTAATCTCATGATTTTTTGCATAAATATACGCAGGAGAATTAATTATCTCTTCAACTAATTCGTCTGCAGTATCACACCACACTGTATTATACATTGATCGGTTTTCTTCATCGGGTGTAAAAGACAGACTTACACGAAGCTGATAATATTCACCTTCGCCGTCGGGATATTGTCTTACAATATCAAACAAAAAGTTTTTTTCACCGGAAAATCCGAAAACTCCGCATTCAAACAGCAAAAGGTCTTCTTCCACAGGTGTTTTACACATTTCGGCAAATGCAGTTATAACATCATCAACTGTGCTGTCATCTGAAATACTATTCTTCAAACTATCCAATAATGTCATACCGTCAACCTCATTTTTTATTTCGTTATTATTTTCCGTATCATTTTTATCAAAGGAGCAAGACATAAAGCTAAAAACAAAAATCAAGGATAAAATTGTTACAAATATTCTTTTCACATCAATATTCCTTTACCTTTTTTCTGAATTTTTTTACAACAAAATATATTCCTGCCGCAAAGAAGGGCAGAGTAAATATCAGCATACTGTAATTCTTGTCACGAATTGAAATAAAGGCAGCAAAAATAAGAAAACCGAACCAGAACACAAAAAAGCTTACCTTGAACAGCTTATCAAAAATCTCAGCAGCTCTTATTTTATTAAGTATCACACCAAGGTATTTTCCTGCAGAGGTGAAGCTACAGAATAAAAACGGAACGAATATTATCTTATGGCTTGTGGTTTTACACAAAAAATACAAAATCAGCACAAACCCCATAACAGCCACAAGAAGCTTTCTTACAGCAAACACATTTTTCATTATTTTTCATACCAATCTATTTTTTACAGCTTTAATTATAAGAAATTTCTAACCGTTTATCAACCCCATACATATCAATTTTGAAAAATGCAAAAGGGGGATATTATATATGATTTTGTTTTTTTTATTGTTCAAAAAAACTTATTTGCACCTTTTTTAACAAGTAATTTGCACCTTTTTCGAGGTTTTTCGAGGGATTATTTGCACCTTTTGACAAAAAAATCAGTTTTTTGCTTCTCAATCAAACAAAAAAGACAGAAACAAGGGATAGCATAAAAACTACCCCTTGTTTTCTATTATGCTCTTACAAACACATAATAATTGGTATCAAAGCCGCCGTAACGCCAGTCGCCGCTTTTCCATTCGATTATAAGATAATCTGTTCCGTCAACATTTCTGATTTCATAAAAGCAGGCAGACCAATTCCATTTTCGGAGCAGATAATCTTTTGTCCATGTCACAGTATCGTCACCTTCAAAAACAGCATCTGCATAAACACATCTGCAGCTGCCTTCAGGGAAGAATTCCAGCTCCTTGAAGTATAAATCCTCTATAGACTCTTCTTCCTGCGGAAACTCAGACTTATTGCATAAGAATGAATGAGCCTTCCATTTACCGATTATTCTTTCATCATTTATAAAGGGTTTATCTATATCATCTTTTTTTGCAATACTCATAGCAGAATATCTGTTACTGTCTGTTTTCTTCAAAGACAGATATAAAGGCTCTCCGCCGCGGCTGAACTCTTCTTCTCTCAGGGTTATGAGCATATATGTTCCGTCTGCTTTTTCTTCAATTTCATATTCATTATATGCAGAGCCTGACAGATAAGAATTGCTGATAAAATATCCTTTTGTCCAGCTGTAGCCCCAATATTCCTCACCCTCAGGAAGAAAATAAAGATATTTCACACTGCCGCCGTAGAAGCCCGAATTATCGCAGAATATATTTTCCGCATAATCTTCTCTTACGGCAAAAACACCCTTTACCTCCCATTTTCCTATAACGCTTTCATCATTCACAAACGGCAGTTCCTGCTTTGGCTGTGCGGCTTCATCACCTAATTTTATAACCTGACAGCTTATTTTACCGTCATTTAATTTATACTGTGATATCCTCTGATAATCTGCCGCCCTAATCTCAGCTTCGGCAACAGTGCATAAATCAATAAAACTGTCGTCAGCACCGCACCTTATAACTGCGGTATTATTACTAAAAGAAATATCTAATCTTGTCATCATCAGTCTTGCCTCCTTCAGATTTTTAAGTGCATAAAGAAATTCCCTTTCCTTCTGGGAGAAAATCGCTTCAATTTCTTTGCTTGATTTTCCTTCGGAAATAATTTCTCTTATTTCGTGTAAGGAGAACCCTGCCTTTTTCAATGCGTTAATTCTGTGAAAAGTAAGAATTTGTTCAGAGGTATAATATCTGTAACCCGAAAACTTATCCGTATATTGAGGTTCAAGCAGCTTTTCTCTGTCATAATGCCTGAGAACAGAAATTTTTGTTCCGCACATTTTCGCAAACTCTCCGATTTTCATAGATTTATTCTCCTTTATAAAATCTAAGGTACCTTATGCACATAGTATAAACCTGAAGTTAAGGTTAGAGTCAATAGAAAAAAAGAACTGCCGGAACAGTTCTTTTCTGAAAATTATTAAGCTTTTATAAGGTCTTTATAAAACAAGCCTTATTTTACAAAAAATTTTCCGTCTTCTGAGTTATTTGTTTTCTAATAACTTCTTTGCTTCTTCCTCTGAAATTTCTTTCATGGTTTCGCCGCAGCACTTAATACCGCAGTTTTCACACTTGCAATCAATTAATACCTTAACCATTGCACCGCATTTTTCGCAAAGCACGATCTTATCCATATTGACACCTCCTTTTACTGATTAAATCTTTTGAATAAGCTTATAAGCTCATCAAGAGAGTCTAAATCGCCGTTTTCCAGATCATTGGTTATACACGTGTATAAATGATTTTCCAGAATATGCGCCGATAAGCTTTTTACAGAATTTTTAACGGCAGACAGCTGAATTAAAACGTCGTTGCAATATGCATCCTCTTCGATCATTTTATTTATTCCATTGATCTGACCGCTTATTCTGTTCAGTCTGTTGATTATCAGCTTTTTTTCTTCAGGGCTTCTCTTGGTTTTCTTGTTACAGCAATTATTATCCACCGTCAATCCCCTCCTGAAAAAATAATATACCCCCTGGGGTATATTGTCAACAGGGGGGTATATTAATTGGCATATATTTTTGCAGTAACTCTTTTTCTGCTTTTATTTTAATCTGTCAGTAAGGCTATTATACATTTTCTGTATAAACTCATCTTTTGAATTTTCAAATAAGATATCAATAATCTTAACAGCCTTTTTCAGATACCCGTTATTATTTTCTGTTTCGGCAAGTGCTGACAGATGATGTGTAATTCCCCATATAAGCGGAGTGAGAGCTTCTTTTGCAATTTTTTGTTTTTCTTCGCCTGTTAAAAAATACACAAGAGCATTTTCTCTCGATTTATAAAGGTTAGGGAGCTTTTCAGCCTGTTCAACCGCCTTTTCCCTCTCACCCAATTTCCAATAGCCAAAGCAGATATTATAAAGAGTGGCACCCCGCACCTCAGAGTCCTCACAATATCTTATTATCTGCTCCTGAACTGCTATTGACTCCTTTAAGTATTCTCTTTTTTCCTCTTCCGTACCGTCAAGCTTTTCAAGAGAGGTTGAAAGCTGAACGAGTAAAAGTGCATCGTTAGGAAATATCTTCAGTGCTTCTTTCATAATATCAACGTTTTCCTTATGAAAGCCGCTTTTGTTGTTATCTGCCCAGATACCGTTAATTCTGTTATAATTTTCCGTCTTCTGAATATCACTTGTTCCTAAAAGCTCATCAACACTTACATTAAAATAATTTGCAATTGAAGGGAGCATTTCGATATCGGGATAACCGTCACCCCGTTCCCATTTGCTGACGGATTGTGCAGATATCCCAAGATGCAAGGCTACCTCTTCTTGTGTAAGACCTCTATCAAGACGGTTTCTTCTGATATTTTCTCCGATCAATAGCTTCATATCATCATTCCTCCCGGTATTTTATATCAATACTATACAAAAGGCTTTTATTAATTTCAATAACCGCTGAATTGATTGTATTCTACAAAAAATAGATTAACCGCCCCCGTAAAAATGAGAGCGGTAATATCATTTCATCAGAGTTTACAGCTTTATCAGTATAATTGTTATGCCAATTCTATCTTATAGCAAACGGGAAGAGTGCCTGAGAGTGCTTCATTAAGAGTAATATGAAGTCCTTCGCCGTCGGCATTGAACTGCAGCTCACTATTGCAGCCAAGAACACTTACTCTTTCAACAAGATTTCCTCTGAAGCCTGCGGCAAGAGATTTTATCGTTACGTTTTTATTTTCTGAAGGCTTCATCCAAAAGGCGTAAACCGAACCGTTTTTATAGGTAAAACGAAAATCCTTCTCGGTATAAGCCACGTCACCCTCGGAAAATGCGCCCACTGAAACCTTTGCTTCACCTTCCATATACATAAGCCAAGGGGTAGTTCCGTATATGCCCTCACCGTTTACCCTGAGCCATTCACCCATTTCCCTTAACACCTGCAACTCTTCGTGGGGTATCGTGCCGTCAGACTTAGGGCCTATATTAAGAAGAAGCATACCGTTTTTACTTACCACGTCAATAAGAGTTGTTGCCACCTCATAGGTAGTTTTATATTCGTTGTCTTTTCTGTAGCCCCACGATTTTTTACCTATAGCCGTGTCTGTCTGCCACGGAAACGGAGATATACCGCCCAGCGCTCCTCTTTCAACGTCAAGAGTTGCCACACCTGGTGCAAAAGCATTATGCTTATAATTGATCGTTACCTCTTCGCCCCATTCTTCAGCACGGTTATAGTAGTAAGCGGCAAATTTTTTAAGATATGGCTTGAATGCACTGTTTTGCACCCACCAATCAAAGAAAACGATCTTAGGCTGATATTTATCAATCATTTCGCAAACTCTGCAAAGCCAATCCGTAAGCCATTCCTCGCTTGGCTCTTCACCGTCAACTGATTCGGTTGAAGGAGTCATATTATCATCAAGCAGCTCGTCAGAATCAACTGCAGGGCCGTAAAAATCTTCATATTCGGGATCATTTACGTCACTTTCAAATCTTCTGCCGCCGTTCATAAAGAAATAATGCTCTGCACGGTGGTTTGATAAGCAAAAGACCATATCTTCATCTTCAATTGCCGCTTTAAGCTCACCTATCACATCTCTTTTGGGGCCCATATTCTTCGCATTCCAACGGTTAAGCACCGTATCATACATAGCAAAGCCGTCGTGATGCTCTGCGGCAGGCATAACAAATTTTGCGCCTGATTTTCTGAAGGCTTCCGCCCATTCGTAAGCATCAAACTTTTCCGCCCTGAACATAGGAATAAAATCCTTATATCCGAACTCCTTGTGATTGCCGAAATGCTCAATATGATATTTATACTCGTAGCTGTCCTTGATATACATACTTCTCGGATACCATTCGTTACAGACGGCAGGAACAGAATAAACACCCCAATGAATAAAAATTCCGAACTTTCCGTTATAGTACCAATCAGGTGTTTTACGGTTCATAAGACTCTGCCAGTTATCCTTATATTTTCCGTTTTTAATAACCTTATCAATTTCAGTCAATATTTTTTCTTTATGCAGTTCTGACATTTTTCGCCGCCCCCATTTTTAATAAATTTTTCAACACACTTAAATAAGCTTTTATATTTTTGCAATTACACGGCAGGGTAATCCGCTTATCCCAACGCAATTCATAGGGTATGTGGCTATAATAAAGCTCTTTTCCGTATTTAACAGCTCTTTCAGGTTATAGAGATTTTCCACAATAAATACTCCTCTGTCGGCACAATGCTGATCTTTCGGTGTATGCTCTTTTCCTCGCCTTACCCCTGCAAAATCAATGCCGATAACAGAAATCTCCTTTTCTAAAAGTGCTTCTATCAAATCATCGGACAGCTGAGGATGCTCAGAAAAATAACCTTCACTTCCGTATTCCTTTTTTTCTGAATAACCGCTGTAAAAAGCAACGAACATATCCTTTTCAATTTTATTTAGATTTATATCACATAAATCTATATCCCTGTCGGAAACTCTGCTGACGTCAAAAATAATTCCTTTTCTTTCGGTATATTCCAAAGGAAATTCTTTATTCATAACGTCAAAATGCGTGCCGAGATGCCCTGCAAGCTCTTTTTTTCATTTTCCTGAGCATTTTTAAGCATTTCAGGTGTTATTTTCAGCGTAATATCAATTAACATTTTTTTCTCCTCTGAATAATCTGAGCCAATACATATTTTTGTTTCGCGCACTGTCAAAAGCAATTTACACCGTCATTTATAACATCAGGCTCTGAAACGTTTATAACCGTTTCCTTTCTGTCCGTTTTCCCCTGAGCACAAAACAGAAATTTCTTACATTTAATACTAACATATACTGATAAATTATGCAATAATCCCCTGAGTCTTTCACCGTCTGGGATCATACGTAATCACAATTCCGAGCAGCTACTAAAATGATACCTTTTACAGCTTATTGAATTGTCTGAGATGAAATGATATAATTATCACAAAATCAGATTGTGAGGTGAACATGCCGTGTGTATTTTTGAAAATACTTTGAATACCAGACCTATATTTGATAACAGTCTGAAATTTATTCGCAGTGATATTCCGGTTATGATATCAGAAAAAGAAAAGTTATGGTTACTTTCAAATAATATCCTTACAATTGTTGACCTTCGCACATATACTGAAAGAGCAAAGAAAGAATGTCCTTTAATTAGCGATAAAAGATTTTCTTATCACTGTTTTCCGATTACAGGAGGCGATAAAATACCGTCATCAACGGATGACGTATCAAAGTCATATATTGGTATGGTTGATTCTCCGTTTGATAAGTTAATTGAATTTTTATCAGATACAAAATCAAATGTCCTTTATTTTTGTAATGCGGGAAAAGACCGAACAGGTGTCGTGTCTGCTGTTTTATTGAATAAGGCAGGATTTGACACTGAATATATTGTTGAAGATTATATGAAATCAAAAAACAATCTGCAAAATGCATTAAACGATTTCGCAAAGAATAATCCGATGATAGATATAAATGTAATTACACCTTGCAGACGGTATATTGAAGAGTTTCTTGAATGGTATATAAACAGCAAATAATTATTATCAATTAATTTTTGAGGTTATTTTATTATGGCTGAGTCAGAAAAAGTAATATTAACTAATATGTGTATGGTTTATGATGGAAATAAGGTTCTTGTTCAGGATAGATTAAACAAGAATTGGAAAGGGCTCACATTCCCCGGCGGACACGTTGAAAAGCACGAATCATTTACCGATGCAGTTATCAGAGAAGTGAAAGAAGAAACAGGGCTTACAATTTCCTGTCCACAGTTTTGCGGTGTCAAGCAATGGCCTCATTCAGAAGATGTCAGATACATAGTTTTGTTTTATAAAACAAATAAGTTCGAGGGTGAATTAAAATCATCAGACGAAGGTGAAGTATTTTGGATGGATTTGGAAAAATTCAAAAAAGCTGAGCTTGCACGTGATATGATTGATATGCTTGATGTTTTTCTTGATGATAATAAAAGTGAATTTTTCTATTATCACAACAAAATAGACGGTGAATGGAAATACGAAATTAAATAAATCAATAAATTCCCGACAACACTTAACACGTAATGTCGGGAAATCTTTTCAGCCTTCTGTTAAAATCAAGACAGACAAGGAGGGATAACAATGGATTGGATCACAGGAATAGAGCGGGCGATCGATTATATTGAAGATAATCTCACCGAAACGATTGACTATGAGGATGTTGCAAAGCAGTGCTATTCTTCAAGCTATCATTTTCAGAGAGTGTTCAGTATTCTTTGCGGCTTCACTTTGGGCGAATATATCCGTAACCGAAGACTTTCTCTTGCCGGCAGAGAGCTTACAACCACCAACGCAAAAGTAATTGATGTTGCATTAAAATACGGTTATGAAAGTCCTGACAGCTTCACAAAAGCATTTCAGAAGTTTCACGGTATATTGCCGTCACAAGCCCGAAATAACGGCAGTAATCTCAAATCCTTTTCCCGTCTTGTGCTGAAATTTTCTTTGGAAGGCGGCACTACTATGAATTATCGGATTGAAACAAAACCTGCACTGACACTTTTAGGCTATAAAAAACGCTTCAGCGGAACTCCTTATGATGAAGCAAGACAGCATCAGGAGGGTGATTTTTTCAAAACCACAAGAGCACATCAGTGGATGCTCAAAGGTATGGCTAACGACAAAATGTCAGATTATTGCGTGCTTTCAGATTTTGATGATGACGGATATGATTTTTATATTTCTGTAACAACAGACGCTTATGAACGCGAAAATCTCTACAACAGCAAAGTTACGGGAATTGATTTTATGGATAAGTTCGGCTTTGAAGAAATTGTTATTCCCGAACAAACTTATCTTATTTTTGAAACCGAAAAAACAAAAATGCCTATTCCGAAATACTTTGATATCCGTAAACAAATTGCAACCGAGTGGCTGTCAAATGATAAATATCAGATAGTCAACGCTCCCGAACTTGCTGTTTATCATTGGGGAATTACAGGCGGCTATACCGGAAGAACAATTGAAATATGGATACCTATTGAATAAAAAAAGCCCCCTTGGGAAAGCAGAAATCTGCAATCTCAATGGGGGTTAAAACATTGTATTAAGCTTTTGCTGTCAAGTTCTGTGATTTTATTTCTTGTAATACATATATTTACATTCTCTCAAAAACTTCAATAATTACTTCTTGTTATTTTGATATATTCAGACGGGGACATCTTATAATATTTTTTAAACACCGTTACAAAATATGCCTGTGAGGAAAATCCAAGCTCAACACATATCTCTTTTGAGGAAATTCCGTCAATAAGCTTGGTTTTTGCTTTTTCAAGCTTCTGTCTTAAAATATAGGTGCTGAGATTTTCATCCATTTCTTTCTTGAATATCTGTGATAAATAATCGGCTGAAATTCCGCAGTGAGCTGCAACGGAAGATACGCTCAGCTTCTGAGAAAGATTTTCATTTATATATTTTATGCAATTTCGTATGTGGGGAGAAAATTCAGGCTGATTTTTATTCTTTTTCACAGCTTCAGTCAGCTTGATAATTTCAATTCCCAGACACATAAATATTTCGTTTTTATCTGTAAGCTTATCAATTGTATTAATTACTCTGTCTGAAAATTCATAGGCCTTTGCTTCGTTAAGTCCGCCCTGAATGGCATATCTGGTTGCAAGAGTAACTGTACTGACTGCCATATACTTATACTGCATAAGCTCATCATCAGACATTCGCCCCATAACGATGATAGAATCAAGATTTTTAAGCTGTGCTATGAGAGAATCAATATCACCCTGCTGAACACAAGAAAACAGCCGTATTTCTGCACTGTACGGAGTATGCCTTTCTTCAAAGGCATTTTTATTTTCTATAGTCTTAACGGTTACAAGCTCGCCTATATTCATTAAATCACATCTTTTCCTTCAGCTTTTTTATCTCTTTTTTCAACCGTGCGTTATTAAGCTCTTCCCACAGCGGCATTATAAGACCGCCGCCCAAACGGCAATGTGCTTCATTCATTGCACCGTAATATGCAACTCTGAAATCCGCATATTCGGATAATTTATATTTTTGCTTATATGTTTCATAAAGACCGTATGCATCGCCCCACATATTGCGAAGCTGGAATAAATCATATTCTCTCTCTGCCCACATACAAGCGCAAGGGTCAATGAAGGCTGTGAGTTTTAATGTTTTGGGATCAGCCATTATGTTCATTATATTGAGGTCGCTGTGAATGAGAACGGGAGATGAGTTTTCTTCGGGAAGATTATTAAAAATCTCAGTTGCTTCACAGAGAAGTTTCAAATTTTTCTTGCTGAACTTTCCTTTTTCGCTCAATTCTTTCAGACCGGCAAGCCAAGGCTCCTGCTTTTCTTTTTTGTAATATTCAAGCCAGGTATCATATTGGGGATTTGATAAATCACCGAATTTGTCATTTGTAACGCAGTGCCATTCAAGCATACCCGAAACAACATCATCAGCAAATTTTTGCTTTTGACTTTTGCCCTTTAATAGGAACAATGGATTCAGTACATTTTGTCCATCAACAAAACTCATAGCTAAAATTGCCGTTTTTTCATCTTCATAAGTAAAGAGAACTCTCGGCATTTCTACACTTGTGTTTGCAGATAGAATGTTGAGCTGCCGAGCTTCTTCGTACTGGGAACCCTGAATTCTGTATGCTTTGACAGCGATTGCGTCACCGTTAGAAAGAGAGGTTTTATAAACTCTTCCGTAACTGCCTCCACCGATAAATTTAATATCAGAAACTTTCTTGTTGAGTCTTTCAGAAACAATTTCAGGTATTATCGGCAATATATATTTGTTACCGTTATCGAGAATTTTCATTATTATTCCTCCGCAATTCTTCTTTTAACAATTTGGTATGCGGTTTTGCTTTCCGGTAAAAACGAAAACAGTTGGAAGCAGTGGCACATACCTTCAAATTTGTAAAGGCGGACATCAATATTTGCGTTTTTCATTTTATCATATACTCTGTCGCTGTCACTTTCATCTAAATCTGCAGTACCGCATATCAATGTTACCTTAGGGAATTTTTCAAAACTGCCGAACAATGGTGAAATATAAGGGTCGGTTCTGTCAACATTAAGAACATACTTGGATATCCTTCTAAGCAAATGAAGATTATCTTCTGTTCTTTTATACTTTGCAATTCCGTAAAACGGGTCAGTATATGCATTTGTAATTTTAGAATCTCCGCTTGAAGTTGCATCTGCCCATAAAGAAAAGCAAACAATATGTCCTGGCAGGAAAAAATTGTTATCTCTGAGCCACAAGGAAGAGGTTATGGCTAACGTGGCACCTGCACTGTCACCGATAACGATAATATCAGAATTTTTTATCCCATAATCCAATAAATGCAGATATATTTTCACAACGTCGTGCATCTGTGAAGGTAGCTGATGCTCAGGAAATCTTCCGTAATCTGCATTTATTACGGTCGCGCCGCTGAACGTATTGCTGTATTTTTCAGCAAGCTTGCGGTAAAAATCATTCAGTTCAATTTTAAATCCGCCACCGTGAATCATTAATATAACTTTTTCAGTATGGCAGCTCTTATTTACAAGCCTTTCGTACTTAACGTCTTCAATTGTATGCTTTGAATATATAAAATTCTCAGCCGGCTTATATCTTGACTTTTTGTTTTTTGTCAGCCTTGCCGCATTGTCAGATAGCTTTGAACTGTCGAATAAGGGAGAATGAAAAACCGTACGTAAAATTGCCATAAAAATTTTTGATGTCACAGACTGCATATTATATCCTTCCTTCCCGTTTAAATCTTATCATAAGATTTTGAGGAATTCAATAAATCCTGATTTTTCATATATGCAAATCTAAACAATCAAGGAAAAATGAAAATGATCAAGGGACTGCAAAAAACAAAAGTTTTTCACAGCCCCGTGTTTTTATCCGTTATTGAACTTATTGCAAAAGTGAATTAAAATCAGTTAAGAGCATTAACACAGTAAGGATAATCGGAATAACTATCGTAATTATATTTAACAGCTTACAACCGTTATAATTATATTTTTTTCGTAACAAAATAATCAGTATTGAAGATATAACAAACAAGATAGGCACACACCAGATACCCAGATACAAAAATATCAAAAAGAAATCAAATATGTAATATAAAACGCCGTAAAAATGTATGGGAATAAGAATTGAAACATATTTCATAAACATAACAGATGACCAGATAACTGTCAGAACACAAAAAATGTTTTTAATCAGCACAAGCTTATTTTTCATATTTTTCTCCTCTCACAGTCAATTTATCATAAATAACCGCTGATTTCAAGTATCTACCCCCAAAGCACGTTACCGCAACAGCCGCTTACTTGGGTGTATTTGAAAAAATGTCAATAAAAAAAGTTATTCTATTTAATCGTGCGAAGCACCACCGACACAACGGCAGTTGTGCCTGTATCGTGAAACGATACTTATATACTCTAAAGACTGTACTTTTATTAAAAAACAGATTTATGGTATCTGTTTTTTCAAGTGTCTTATCAATAAATTGAGTTTTATCCCTCTATTAATGCTTTAATAATATTTTTTTCAATATATTCTACTCTGTCAAAAACCATAGGCTTGAAATGTGCGGTTATGGCTGCAACAATTTGATTTTTTCTATCAACATATATTATATTACCGCCGTCACCGATAGCGGCAATTACATCACTAGTTCTGTGTGGAAACCACCACAAAAAACCGTAATCCTGATTGCCGAATTTTTCAGCGCAGGATACGTAGGATTTTGTCATTAGTTCAATCCAATTCTCGCTTACAATACGGATATTATTATATATTCCGTTATTAAGCACCATAAGACCTATCTGTGCCATTTCATAGGCGGAAAGAGATAATCCCCAACCTGCAGTCGGCATACCTGTCGGATCCAGAAACCAAACCTTTCCGTGATCATTTTTATTCATTAAATATTGGAACTGGTCTTCTTTATTCTCACAGCCTGCGTTACTTCTCGGTGCAATTCCTAAGGGCTTGAAAAGATACTCATTAGCAAAATCGAGCACGTTCATTCTGCTTGTAATTCTTATAATCCCCAAAAGAATCTGGACGCCGAGAGTGTGATATCTGAATTCATTGGTAACTCTTTTGCGACCGCCCAGAAAATCCAATGTTGTCAGTGTCCAATCTTCAGACGTGCAGACCTTTTTCCAGGGCTCGCTATTTCCCTTATAGGGTGCTGTCATTGTAAGTAAATGCTTAATTGTTACTTCAAATATAGTTTTTTCTCCTCTTTTGGGGGTGTAAAACTCCTTATAATAGTCCATCACAAAGTCATCTACGCTTTTTATCAGACCTTGGTCAATAGCAATACCTATCAGTAATGCAGTTACAGATTTTGTAACACTCATTACGTTCATTGTATGGTCCCTGTTAAAACCGTCCCTGTATTCTTCAATTTCAAGCTCGTTATCTTTATAGGCAACAATCTGTTTTATATTTATATCGTTTTTACTTGAATAAGCATCTAAAACTTTTTTCATTAAAGTTTTCTCCTGTATAGCAGTAAAAATCATATCACTTAAACAGCCTATAATAAGATTAAATGAATTAAAAATTAATTTCAATAGTTTTTCAAAAAAATGTCTGCAATTAAAATTAATAAAATTATAATGTGAACAAAAACAAATAACCACCCGAAATTCATCGGATGGCATTAATTATACAGTCGTGCGAAGCACGGAACCTTCAAAAGCTCTGCTTTTGCCCTGTATTGCTTGCAATACTTATATACAAATTAAAAACTAAGAACAATTCTGTTCAGAACTCGAACCTGTGACCGATCAGAAATATAGTCGTTTCACTTCGCTTGGAGCGCTCGTGATACTCCTTATTTCTTCCTGCTCACCGCACCCCTTCATGCCTGACGGGCCCGTCCCCCTTTGTCACTTTGTGACATTTCTCCCACCCCGTGGGGGAATCTTCCACTGGACGCGGGGTACGGTGAGCCAGATAACAGCCGAACGCGGCAGTTCACTCCCGGTGACACGGGTTATAGGTCTGTTAGGGGAGCAAAAGAAAAAAAATAAAGGATACCGAATGGTATCCTTTATTTTTTGGCGCCTCAAACAGGACTCGAACCTGTGACACCGCGGTTAACAGCCGCGTGCTCTACCGACTGAGCTATTAAGGCATCTTCACCGGGGTATTCCCCAATGAAAAAAAATGTCGGCGACGACCTATCTTCCCAGGCAGCTACCCGCCAAGTATTTTCGGCACGATTGAGCTTAACTACCGTGTTCGGGATGGGAACGGGTGGGACCTCAATGTTATAGACACCGACTATATGTGCTATTAACACATACATCATATATATCAAAAGCTAACGCTTATGATTTTGGTTTGGTGACCCGTACGGGATTCGAACCCATGTTGCCGGCGTGAGAGGCCGGAGTCTTAGGCCACTTGACCAACGGGCCAAAATTGGTACACCTTCAGGGACTCGAACCCTGGACACCCTGATTAAGAGTCAGGTGCTCTACCAGCTGAGCTAAAGGTGCGTACAGGGATGAAATACACCCTCAAAACTGAACAATGAGAGAAGAGAACCAAGTAAAGAGGTCAAGCCCTCGACCTATTAGTACTGCTTAACTGAACACATCACTGTGCTTACATACGCAGCCTATCAACCTCGTAGTCTACAAGGGGTCTTACTAGCTTAA
>JAZNSP010000011.1:0-2521 GCA_045591285.1 Acutalibacteraceae bacterium | reverse complement strand
CCCATTAAAGCGGTACGCGAGCTGGGTTCAGAACGTCGTGAGACAGTTCGGTCCCTATCCGGCGTAGGCGAAGGATATTTGAGAGGAGCTGTCCTTAGTACGAGAGGACCGGGATGGACGGACCGCTGGTGTATCTGTTAGGAATCAATCCTATGGCAGAGTAGCCAAGTCCGGCAGGGATAAACGCTGAAGGCATCTAAGCGTGAAGCCCCCCTCAAGATGAGATATCCCAATACGTAAGACCCCTTGAAGACGACAAGGTAGATAGGAACGAGGTGTAAGCACAGTAATGTGTTCAGCTGACGTTTACTAATCGGTCGAGGGCTTAACCAAGGTTGGAGAGGAAAGAGTTATTCCAGAAGGAAGACTTAAGAGATGTATTGTAAGAGATGATTTAGTGTTCGGTTTTGAGTGTATAATGCACTATTTGGCCTAGTGGCTCAGTTGGTTAGAGCGCCGCCCTGTCACGGCGGAGGTCGAGGGTTCGAGTCCCTTCTGGGTCGTTCAATTGAACGATAAAAAGTTTGGTTGTACCAGCATTAATGGGGTCTTAGCTCAGCTGGGAGAGCATCTGCCTTACAAGCAGAGGGTCACAGGTTCGAGCCCTGTAGGCCCCATTTTCTATTAATTTAATAGGCGTATAAATGCGCCGATGTGGCTCAATTGGCAGAGCAGCTGATTTGTAATCAGCAGGTTATCGGTTCGAGTCCGATCATCGGCTTGATGTGAAGCATCATTAAAACTTCAAATGGGCAGATTCCCGAGTGGCCAAAGGGGACAGACTGTAAATCTGCTGCAAATTGCTTCGGTGGTTCGAATCCACCTCTGCCCATTACTTACAAAGAAATTTGTAAGTTTTTTAATTTAATATCGCGGGGTGGAGCAGTCTGGAAGCTCGTCGGGCTCATAACCCGAAGGTCATAGGTTCAAATCCTGTCCCCGCTACTAAATGCCCAGATAGCTCAGTTGGTAGAGCAGAGGACTGAAAATCCTCGTGTCGCTGGTTCGATTCCGGCTCTGGGCATTCATTATGCCCTTTTTTACACATACATGTTAGGCTATGTTTAAACAATATACGTTTAAATATAGTCTTTTTTAATGCAATAAATAAACTGCTGTGATATAATACTTTCAATTTATAGAGTGTAAGAACGAAAACAGAGTAGGGGCTTTGGAGGTGGATTATGCCAGTAATTCAAGGTTTAGAATGGACATTTGATACGGTTGCAACGAAGTATGAAAAGTTTCGTCCTGGCTACACAGATGAACTTTATAAGATGATTTTTGACTATATGCCTTTAGATAATTCATCTAATGTAGTTGAGGTTGGAATTGGCGGCGGGCAAGCCACATTGCCTGTTTTGAAGACTGGATGTACCTTAACTGCGGTAGAATATGGTGAGAATTTTTCGAGATTGTGTGAAGAAAAGTTTAAAGAATATGATAGATTTTCGGTTATTACAGATAAATTCGAAAATGTTTCTTTTTCAGATACTACATATGATTTAGTATATTCTGCATCCGCATTTCACTGGGTGCCGGAAGAAATTGGCTATTCAAAAGTGTTTTCCATGTTGAAAAGCGGAGGAGTTTTTGCACGATTTGCGAATCATCCGTATAAAGATAAAGGGAATGTAGCACTTTCCGATGCTATTGATGATTTGTATTCTAAGTACTATTGCGCTTATCATGGTAAAGATATTAAGGAAGCTAAAGAATATACGGAGGAACAAGCAAAACAGCGTGCACAAATTGCTGAAAAATATGGTTTTGTAGCTATAAAACACGCTTTGTTTTATAGGACGAGAACATTTACTGCCCAAGAATATACAGAATTGTTGGGAACCTATTCGGATCATATTGCAATTGAAGAAAATCTTCGAAAGGAATTTTTCTCAAAAATAGAAGAGGCAATAAATCAATATGGCGGTTTCTTTACATTATACGATACGATTGATTTGCAACTTGCAAGAAAGCCATGACATAAGTTGCGCAATCATGGAATATGATGAGTTACACTTATCCAGAGAGAATAGAATGAGGGGCTAATATTATGATTCATGTTAATGTAAGAGGGTTATTGGTTCGAGAGGTTGAAGGAGAAAAACAGTTGATTATTCAACTTCGAAAAAAGAATGGGGAGCCAGAAGTATATGAACTTCCGGGTGGTAGAATCAATGAGTATGAACGAATCATTGATGGACTTAAACGAGAGATTCTGGAAGAAACCGGCCTAAAAATAAAAGCAATTTGCGGTGAGGAAAAAGCGGTTGAAGCAGCTGGAGTGAGTTTTAAGGCAGAGTGTATAAAGCCTTTTTCAGCATATCAAACCTTAGAAGGACCGGTGGATTCCTTTGGTATTCATTTCGTGTGTGAGGTTGAAGGAGAGCCTTTAGCTTCAGGGGATGCAACGGAAGACATTCATTGGGCAAGTAAGGAAGAACTTCAAAAGCTTATTGATTCCCATAAGTTTTTAGGCGTTGATATGCCTGCGGTTATGATGTTTTTGCGAGATGAGTAT
>JAZNSP010000010.1:0-19432 GCA_045591285.1 Acutalibacteraceae bacterium | reverse complement strand
ACAGCTTTCACTGTCGGTCTGTTTAGCGTACCTTATTTTCTGCAAAATTTAGTTTTTAACAAATTAACAACATAAAAAATCATCCGAGACTCACAATATCGTGAATCTCGGATTTCTTCAAGCTGTTTTTTTACAGCCCCTTTAAGTTCTGTATTGATCTACTGATTAAGCCTCTGTTGTTGCTTCAGCTTCGGGAGTAGCAGGATCTGTTGCACCGTGAACTGTTCCGCAAAGGAAGCATGATTCACCGAGCATAGCAAGAACTTCACCTAAGAAAGTGTGAAGAGCATCGAAAAGGCTCATACCTGCTTCTAATGCACCGTCCATACGATCTTCAATGCCGTTTGCAAACTCGTCTTCTGTTGTTTCTTCTTCAGCTTCGTCGCCGCCAACTAAATCGTGATATTCTTCACAGAAGGGGCATTCTTCATCAACAGCAGCAAGAATGTTGCCGACTAATTCGTGAATAACAACGATAAGGCTCTTGAAAGTAGCGATGAGAGTGTCTAACTCAGCTTTTGTTTCGTCGATTACTACAGTTACTTCTTCTTCAGCAGCTGTTGTTTCTTCAGTTGCAGCGAAAACTGTACCTGATACCATTGTGAAGAGCATCATAACTGAAAGTAAGATAGCTAAAAACTTTTTCATACCAATAAAACTCCTTCCAATTTTTGGGTGTAATATAATATTTTAATTACGCACCCACTTTAGCACTATTTTTTTGAAATGTCAACAAATTTTTAAAAAAAGCTTAAAAATATTCATTTTTTAAAACTTTTTCTCATCTGTTTAAGTATATTTATTCAATATAATATCGTGCCGCATCTCATTCTCAAAGGGGATTTATACCGAAAAGCTTAAAATGAGTCTTCTGAAGCGCAAGAAAGACAGGTTAAATTTGGGACTGATACGAATGATAATTCTCACTGTTCCTTCTTCTCATTTGTAAAAAATGCCGTTGGAATATTGAATATGTGAAAAATATGTTGTATTATGAATTCAGATACAGTTTTAAGGAGTTGTCAGATATGGTTATTTTTGAAACAATTACGGCTATTTTCGCAACCATCGCTTGTATTATTTCTCTTATCCCTCATTCTCTTGGCATTTATAAGGAAACGTACCAAGCGGAAAATCCTGATGAAGTGCTGATGAATGCCGTGCTTATTGCCGATATTCACGCCGACGGCGATCCCGTGCGTGACAGAAACGACAATCTGCGCCGTCTGCTTGCCGATATCAACGCTTCCGAAGAAAAATTGGATGCCGTTGCTATTGCAGGTGATATCACAAACTGCGGAAACATCAAAGAATACATCAATCTTGAAGGTATGCTGTTTGCGTATAATAAATCAAAGAATCTTATTCCCTCTATGGGCAACCACGATTCACGTGCTACCTGCGTTGAAGAGCCTTATTTTGAAGAAGGCTCCACACTGTTCAGAAATTTCTTACGCACACAGGGCATAAAGACTGAAAATAATTACTATTACAAAGTGGTCAACGGCTGCTATTTCATTGCCTTAGGTACGGAAAGTATGCCTGAGCCTTATATTTCCGACATACAGATCGAGTGGGTAGATACCCTGCTGGCTGAAGCCGCAAAAACAGGTATGCCCTGCTTTATAATTTCACACGAATTGCTGATGGGCACACACGACGACCGCGGTGTTCCTGCTTCAAGAAACCTCGGTGAAGCTTCCGAAAAGCTTAAAGCAGTGGTTAAAAAGTATGCAGACGAAGGACTTACCACCGTATATGTCTGCGGACATCTGCATAAGGATTTCCACGAAGATACACTCGTAGAAGTGTCCGATAATTTCTACAGTCTGCTTCTTCCCAGTGCATTATACACCGAAGACGAAAATGAAGAATATATTCTCGGACTTGGTGTGACTGCAGAAGTCTATAAAGACCGCCTTCTTATCAGAGCAAGAAACTTCAACGCTTACGAATGGCTCGAAGACTATCGCTGGGAATTACCCGTTAATATTAAATAACAGTAACACCAAATAACAAAAAATTCGCCGCACCCCGACAAAAACTGCATCGGGCTGCGGTGATTTTCTCTTAGAGCAAAATGTTTTTTGAGCAGTATCGAAAAAACTGAGTTTAATAACAATTATCTTTTGCTTGTGATATACTCGTTTATATGTGATGACATACAGTCCTTCGGACTGAGCACATACACACTTATGCGTGATTATATATAATAGCTTTGCTAATGTTGATGATATATCAAGCTTTGTCGGATTGGATAAAAAAACAGCCTCGCCCTATGCGAAGCTGTTTTTCTGGTGAAGACAAGTGGACTTGAACCACCGACCCCTTGCATGTCAAGCAAGTACTCTAACCAACTGAGCTATGCCTTCATATTCGGTTGACTTGTGGGATTATAACACGATTACATAATGTTGTCAATATCAATTCTTATGGATTTAATGCACTTTGTTGATGATATACGCCTACGGCGATTATATCACCGCTTTGCGATGGATAAAAAAATCCAAGTCTTTCGACTTGGATTTTTTGGAGCGGATGACGAGGCTCGAACTCGCTACCTCCACCTTGGCAAGGTGGCGCTCTACCAGATGAGCTACATCCGCATTTTTCGGAACAAGTGGTATTATACACACTTTACTTTGCCGTGTCAAGAGTAAATTTAAATATTTTTGAGCCGATACTGAAAAAGGTATCGGCTCAAAATTGTTTTAGTCGTTTGCTTCTTCTGCTTCCTTGATTAATTCATCTGGAATTGCTTCACCGTGCTTAACGAAGGCTATTAACAGAACCGCAAGTGCGAACATTACGGGGCTGTAGTAGAACAGCGACATATACGTACCTGCAAACATTCTTATAAAGCCGTAGAGAATGGGAGAAGCGATCTGTGCTGAGAAGGTTGCTGTGTAGTAGTAGCCTGTGAAGGTACCGACCTTTTCAACACCGCCGATTTCAAGAACGAGGGGAAGAGTATTAACGGTGATGAACATATTAGCCGCACCGCCGAGAATAAGAACGGGATAAATGAGAATTCTGAGGATTTTGGTTACAGAATTAACAGTTTCTACAATAGCATCAAGTGCAACTACAAAATCATCTGTTTCTGTAGCGAGGATATCGTTTGCAACGGTAACAATTTCAGTGTATATATTTTCACCGAGCTCCTCAATAAGTCCTGCTTCATAAACTTCATAGTAGCCCTTAACGGTATCAGACATTTCTTCATTTGCCTTATATGCGAGGAAGCCTTCAATACTGAGAACCTCTTCGTCAGCAAGTGTTCTGCCTTCATCCTGTGCCAATGCACTTGTTTCTGCATTATATGCGTTGATATTTTCATCAAGAGCAATATATGTATTGTTTACTGTAACGTAGTTGTTTATTGAAAGACTCTTGCTTCCCAGCATTCCTACGAATACACCGAAGAAAACTATGAAGGCTGCAAGGAAAACGGAAAGACCTGCCATAATAGTTTTCTTTCTGCCGAGCTTCTTACCCATCTTACCTGCAGGAATAGCCGCCGCACCTGAGCATACTGCGAATATAAGCATAATGAAGGTTGCTTCTGAGGTAATCATGTGAAGGATTTCCTGAGCAAACAGTGAGAAGAAGGTTGTTATGGCGTTTGATGCACAGAAAAGGAAGAAAAGTGTTCCCAGCATAAAGATAAGACTCTTTCTTTCTGCAGTTGAAAGCTTGATAGCTTTAAGCTCAGCCTTCTTTTTCTTTGCTTCTTCCTTCTGAGCCTTTTTGAGAGCCTTGCTGTCAGCATACTGGTTCATTTCGCCCTTGATTTTAATGCTTGTGTCCTCTTCCTTAACGAAGAAGAGAAGAACGAGCATACCGATTATCATAACCAGTGCACCGACTATGAAAACGTAGGGGAAGGAAACTGTTTCGTCTGCCGTAATTTCAGCCTTGCTGTAGCCTGCGAAAAGAGTACACAGTGCAATACCTATAGTACCTGCAACCATACCTACTGCTGAGCCGACACCGCCCATAAGATTGATGATAGCATTACCCTCTGAGCGAAGGTGAGGGGGAGTAAGGTCGGGCATAAGAGCAACAACAGGAGCTCTCCACAGTGACATGGAGAATACGAAGAGGATAACCGTTACCATTGTAAGAGGAAGCTGAAGGCTGCCGGAGGTGTTGAGTGCCACAATGGGAATAAGTGCAAAGAGTATTGCTGAAATGGGAGCACAGCTCACTATGAAGGGACGGCGCTTACCGAGCTTTGAATGACAGTTATCGGAAAGCTTACCGAAGGTGGGCTGGAAAATAACACCGAAAATGTTATCGAAGGTCATTATGATACCGATGAAAAGGGGAACGAGAGAGAAGCCGCCGGTTGCGGAAATTGTGCTTTGGCCCTGTGCTTCGGCAAATTTACCGATCCAGGGAATTGCATTTGCAAGAGAAGCACTGAGATTTGTGATAACGTCACTCTCAGAAAGGATTTTGTTGAGTATCTTTGTTATATACGGGTCATAAATTGCCCATGCGATTGATGTTGCAAGGAAACCGAAGCCCGTGAGTATGGTTTTCTTGATGTCAAGCTTACCGTTTTTTACATTCATAGGTGTTCTGCACACTCCTTTTTTTTGTTTGAAAATATGATAACAGAAGTTCTCCGTTATTTCAATAATTGTAAAGAAAATGTAATTTCCTGAAGCTTAACTGTCAGCTTCGCCAGAAATCGAATTCGCCTTCATCGGTTTTTGTTTCTCTTTGTCTTCTTACGTCACGGAAGGCTTCGTCATCCTTTTTTGTGTCGTAAGAGGAAAAGAAATCGTCATTGTAAATAGCGGAAGGCTCGTGGTTTTCAGGGGGAATGAAGGAAGCGTTCAGGGGATCCTCTTTTTCCTCTTCCTTTTTCTTTGAAAGGTCATATTTCGGGGGCTCGGGGATTTTTTCGTCTGCGAAGGAAAGAATTGAGCGTTTTTCGGTTTTTTCTTCCTCCTCTTCATCATCGCTTACCGTTATAAATGAAGGAATTTTCTTGAAAAAGCCTAATTTTTCGGAAATATTGAGCTTACTGCTTTTTTCAGAAACCGCTTTTACGGAACGCTTTATGCCTGATGTGTGTGCGGCAAAAGAGTCAAGAATTGAACTGCTTATTTTGCTTTCACCGTAATTGTCCTCGGTATCAGCTTCTTCTTTAAGTGAGAAATTACTGAAATCCTCTGTTACGGGGGGCTCGGGATAAGTGAACTCAAAGTCGGGTTCATTATTTTCAGCGGCAGTTACGGTATTCTTTTCTTCTTCTTCGAAATCTTCTGTAATTGAATTATTTTCATCTATTTCTTCATAACTGCTGTCTTCTCTTGTTATGAAGGTGCTTTTTTTCAGTTTTGAGGGAAGAGAAGCGGGGAGGGAAGAAGGAAGCTGAATTCTGCTCTTTACGGTTGTTGCCGTAAGCATAGGAACAACCCCGAATAAAATTATGATGCAGAAAATCTGAAGTACAACGGGAAGCCAGCTGTTAATTCCTGCTGTAGCCTTTGCAAGAGAAAGTACAATTCCGAATGCACCGCCTGCAACAGAAACTGCTTCACAGATGGATTTTGCCGCTTTCTTTGTTTTGTCAAGCTTAATGGCACTTGCCATTGTTTTTGAGAAGGCATCAAAGGAGTCAGAGAAAATAATTCCTGTTTCCTCGCTGTCGGTTACTGTATTTCTGGTTGTGTTGAATTTTTCATTGGCTGTGTATTTGATAATTCTCAGAGAATTACGGGGGAGTCGGAGCACCTGCTCACCGAATTCCTCATTTATATTGGGATCATCACAGCTTATGAGAATGTTTGCGCCGTTTGACGTAAGCTCCTGAAGACTTTTTGCAGATAAGGAGTCACAGGAATATTTAACTGAGAAAACAGCGGCAAAGTGTCCTTCAATGGCAAGGAATAGGGGCTTTGAGTTTTCTTCAAGCACGAAGGGAACCGTATTGTTTTCGGGCAGCGTTACGTTATGGTTAATAAGGAAATCCTTGGTGCCGAGAAGAACCTTACAGTCGCTTATCCATGCTGAAATACCTAATTTATCTTCAGAGGTGAGGTCTTCTACCTCGGGGAACTTGTCCTGAAGTCCTGCGGCATAGGCTGAAAATGCCTTGCTGAGAATACCGCCAGCCTTATTTGTAAGTACAGCGGCGCAGAACTGTGCCTGCTTTTCGCTTACGTTTTCACTGCAGGAAACCGAAATCACCTCGGCAGAGAAAATATCCTTACCCTCAAGGATAATATCATCAATACAGCAGAAGCTGTGAGCATCGGAGTAGCTTCCTACAAATGAAGATTTTACTGAAAGTGTGCTGTTTTCACTGCTGAGCATAAAGCCTGTGAAAACAAGACAGCTTACAGGGAAGGACAGTGCGGCAGTTGAAGCCATAGCACCGAGGGCAAAGACAATACTTTTTGAAGTGATAAGTCCTATAAGGGCGGCAACCACAGATAAAGCCATAGCAACAAGAGCAATTCTTGATGAGGTCTGTCCTGCGTATGCACTTGAGGAGCTTCTTTTGAGGAAATTTGTTATAAATCTTGTTTTGCCCGCATAAACAACGTTTGTTTCGGTGTTCGTGCTGTCCTTGAGAAGAGAAGCAATAAGGGCTTCATCGGAAATTTTTCTCAGATAGCATTTATCGCTTGTTGCGGCTACTGCCTTGAAGCAGTGTCTTATGCTGTCGTAATAGAAAATCTTTGAAATGAGGACAGGGATACATAAGAGAATTGCCGCACCTGAAATCAGATGGAAATCACTTTCTGCCTTCATCTGTGTAAAGAAGGATACCACAGTCTGAAGAAGTGCACTTACATAAATGAAAAACAGAACACTGTCGGTTTTCGGTCTGATTTTAAGAAGCTGGAACACACCTTTTTTCAGGTCATCAAACATCACTATTCCGGTTACAATGAGAAAGAACAGATTTACTGCGGAATATACTGTAGGTGAGCCGCCTAAAATTTCAAAAAAGCCGTTGTGCATAGCTGCTGAAAGAGTTGCGGAAATATTAATGAGAATAAGAATAACTCCGAGCAGACCGACTATCATGGTTTTTATGATAACGGATTTTCTCACTTCAATAAGGCGGGAGAAAATTTCCTTTCTTCTTGAGGGATCCGTGTATTCGTCGCCCTGAACGGAAACAAAGTCTGTATCAAGAGAAGCAAATTTCTCAGCAAATTTATTAAGAAAATCAGGAAGCTTTTTTTCTTCCTTGGGAGCAGAAAAGCTTTTATCCTCGCTTTCACCTGTTTCAACAGCACTCTTTGTCCAGAAGCGGAAGTTCTTAATTCTTTTCTCTCTTACCTCGGAAAGCTCTTTCTGAAGGAGAAGCTCGTCTTTTTCGGAAAGTGTTTCAGGCGCAGAGTCTTCCTCTGAAAAGCCTTCCATTGTAAGCTGTGCCTCATCCTCTTCGGTGGGTGCACCCTTTGAGGTCTTTGCAAGCTCTCTCAGAAGATCGCCTTTTCCTGCAAACTGTTTAGTTTTTTCTGCTTCAGCCTTTTCAGCCTGAAGGCGAAGCGCCTCTTCTTCGGAAAGAGGAGAAGCATTATCGGTGATTTTCGGGATAACCTTCGTTGCACCCTCGTCAATATTTACTTTAGCATTTACTTCTGTAATTTTATCCGCCTTTTTTGTTTCCTGCGGAACTATGAATTTAGGTGAATTCGCCGAAGGTGAGTGCGTGGCGGTGTATGTGTTGATTTTTCCTGTGTATCCTGTGTGTTGCTGAGCATCAGGTCCTTTTGGGATAAATCTGTCTGTGTATTTCTTAGCTGAAGCGGGAATTTCGGAAGCCGCTTCACCTTTTACGGAAATAAATTCCGCTTCACCTGATTTTATAAATCTTCCGTTATTGCCTCTTTCGTTGCTTTCGCTTTTCAATTCCTCGCTGAAGGGTGAGAGGAAATCTCTTCCACCGTTTTTAAGCACCTTTGCAGAGGAATTGCTGATTATCTCATCAAAACGTTTACGGCTTTCTGTTTTTGCCTTCTCTTCCATAGCCTGCTTCTGACGAAGTGCTTCCTCAGTTTTTGCCGCTTCGGCGGAATTATCCTTCCAGTCAATAACGGACTCATTTTTATTATCTGAAGCGGTTGCGGGATTTTCATTTTCAAGGGAGGTATTTTTGTTGTTTAACTGCTGCAGCAGCTTGTTATAATCACTCATAGCTTTTTTTCCTTCCTTAGTTATCGTGTGTAGGCTGCTTCAAATATAAGTACGGCTGCCGCAACTGAGGCGTTGAGTGAGTTTACGTTTCCCTTCATGGGAATGGATAACACTCCGTCACAGTTTTCTTTTACAAGACGGCTGACTCCTGCTCCTTCGCCGCCTACAACAAGGGCAATCGATCCTGAAAGGTCGGCTTGTCTGTAGGGGGTGCCGTCCATGTCGGCACAATAAACCCAGAGTCCTTTTTCTTTAAGCTCTTTTATTGTAGCAGTAATGTTTTTTACTCTTGCTACGGGAACGTATTCAAGTGCGCCTGCCGAGGTTTTTCCGACTATTCCCGAAAGGCTAACGCTTCTTCTTTCAGGAATAATAACGCCGTGAGCACCTGCGGCATCTGCAGTTCTTATAATCGCACCGAGGTTATGGGGATCTTCAAGGGAGTCGCAGATGATTACAAAGGGAGCCTCATTTTTCTCTTGGGCTTTTCTGAGAATATCCTCTACCGTTGAATATTCGTGTGCCGCCGCTATCATAATAACACCCTGATGGTGTGCGTGCCCGCACATAAAATCAAGCTTCTTCTGGTCAACCTCTTTTACGATAATACCCTTTTCCTTACATTCTGCAATTATGGGCTTTATGCTTCCGGATAAATCTCCTCTCTGAATGAGAAGGGAGTCTGCAGGCCGTCCTGCTTTAAGTGCTTCCTTTACTGCATTTCTGCCGATAACAAGATCAGTTCTCGGCTCTCTGTCTTTTTTGTCGTCAGAGAATTTTTCATCATCATTACGAAAGCTCTTCTTAAATGAACCTTCATTTCCTCTTTTTTCTCTGTAATTATCGTTGCCGCCCCTGCGGTTAAAATTCTTTTCGTAAGCCATATAGCACTCATCTTTCAATCCTTATAGTTATACAGAATATATTATATAATAATACAACAAGATTTTCAACTGTAAATATACAAAAAGAACCCCCTATTTTTACAGAGAATAAGGAGTCCGATTGTAAATTTTACTTAAATTATTGCTTTGATTTTATGAATGACATAAAGGCGTTCCAGTCTTCTCTTGAGAAGAAGTGTCTGCCTTTTTTCAGAGAATAACCGATATTGCCTTCAAAAAATCTTTCGCCTGTTTCTGCTTTTTTGTCACAGACAAAGCCTTTTACACCGTCACGGACAAAGGCTTCACTTGCGCCGAAGCAGGCTATCTGCTCGGAAAGAGGATCTGCCCAGGCATCCTCAGAGGCTGAAGCCACGCTTACGAAACGGGGTGAAATTACCGCTAAAAGAAAATGCTGATCGAAGGGCATATTATACTCGTTGTCAATGTATTTGCTGTAGCTTTTGCAGAACCAATAGGGGAAATTTCTGTGGATATCGCTTATGGTTTCGCCAGTGTTTCCTCTTGCTACGGATGCACCCGAACAGCCGGAATCGTTTGAATGGGAGAACTTAAAACGTTTGTCGGTTGCGGCGGCAAAAAGTGCGGTCTTACCAAGTCTTGAATGACCTGAAACTGAGGCATTATTCATATCAAGACGAGGCTCTGTTTCAGCATAGTCGAGGCATCTCTGAGCCGCCCATGCCCAAAGTGCAATTTTTCCGCAGTCCGTATCACCTCTTTTACCGTCGGGGTAGTAAAGACCTGAAAGGCCGTCGGTGAAATCGGCATTATCCGAAGTGACGTCCTTGAAATAGAGATTGAATGCGGCAAAGCCGTTATCGAGAATTTCTTCAGCGGGGAAGTAGAAATTGGGAATATTCTTTTCAAAATTAAGATTTACAATAAACGGGAAGGGACCTTCACCGTCGGGAAGCATAAGTGCGGCAGGAAAAGTGAATTCCTTTCCGTTTACTGTTACGGTAATGCTTATTTCCCATAAAAGTCCTTTACCGCCGAAGATGTTTTCATTCCGCAAAAGCTTTTTTGAGAAGCTGATTTTTTCGGGAGGAGGGGGCATATAGCCGTATTCCTCACGCTGAAGCATATCGAGCATTTCTTCCTTTGCGAGAAGTGCGGGGAGCTTTCTTTCTTTTACTGTATCCTTCATATTTTTTTCTCCTTAGTCTTCATATTCAGCGGCAAACCTTGTAAGGTCGGGACCGCCTGAATGACGGTTATGTCCCTGCCAGCCTACAACTCGATTTTCACTCGGAATAACCAGAAGATTCTGACCGTTCATTCCGCCCTTGCTGTAAGCATCCTTTATGCCGATGGGCGAAAATTCATACTGCCTTTCAAGAACCCTTTCAACCCATTTTTCAGAAACAATTCTTTTTCCGTGATAAATGCCTCCGTTGAGATAGACTCCGCCCAATTTTACCATATCGTCACTTCTTATATAAAGTCCCGTACCGCCTACTGCGTGGCCCTGAGGACAACAGCTCCAGGCTGCTTCTCTGAAGCCGAGGGGTTGAAAGATGTTTTCCCAGCAGAACGTGAAGAGAGGCCTTCGGGCTCTTTTATTCACAATTCTTGAAATAATATAATAACTGCCGTCGTTATACCGTCTTTCAGTATCGGGCGGACATACCCAATCCCTCAGCATTATTTCCCTGAGATAATCGGGGTTATATTCCGAGGCATCAAAAACGTCAATGTCGAAGCCGCCTTCAAAGCCTACTCTGTGGCGCATAAGCATATCCACGGTGGTTTGCTTCCAATAACGGTTAAAGCCTTCGGGACATTCGTCGCCTAAAATATCGGCAACCGTTTCATTTACACTGAGAAGTTCTCTGTCACACAGAATTCCAACTGCAGTTACGCAGAAGACCTTTGCTACGGAATATATATTCTGACAGGCGTTTGTTTCTGTAATTTCAACTCTCTGAGGCTCTTCATCACCCTTCATTTCGGCAATTGAAAAGACTCTACCGTTGTTTTCTTTTATGAATTTTTCAAAACATTCAAGAAACTGATTCATATTTTCACCGCTTTGTTATTTTAATATTGCGTAACCGCAGACAGAAAGTGTTATTTTACCTGAAGCTTCACTTTCATTTATTACGTCGTAATAGGTTTTATCAAGGCTTATTTCTTCCTCATTTTCACTGAAATTGAAAATAAAGATAAATTCACCGCGTTTTCTTATAAGAATATCCGTTGATGCTTTAATTTCTGTGTCAGGCTTTATTTTAAGCTCTTTTATAAGGTCACTGCAGAAGTCATCGGTAAAATCCTCATCATTTCTGAATGCCGTGCAGTATGCCTTGCCCTGTCCGTAAGCATTTTTTGTGACAGCGGGTAAGCCTGAATAAAAATCAGACGTATATGTACCGAGAACCTGAGCACCCTCAGAGTGAATTACGTCACAGATATGCTGTGTTTTATAGGTTTTTCCGTTGTATTCCGCACTGCCCTCTTTTCCTTCGGGAATACCGTCTGTTTCCTCTGCCCAAATTCCGAAAACCTCTCTGAGCTCTCCTTTCGGAAGTCCGCCGAGGAAGCAAAGGTCATCTTTATCTGCAACGGCAAAAAAATAGGTTGATACGAAAGCACCGCCCTGAGAAACGAAATTCTTTATTTTTTCATCTATACCGTCTTTGAGCATATACATAAAGGGTGCAATAATGAGGCTGTAGGGTGAAAAATCATCATCCTCGCTTATGACATCAACTGAAATACCTCTTGTGGCGAAGGGCTCATGCCATTTACTGCATTCATCGAAGTAATCTCTTCTCTCGTTGTTATAACCGCAGAAATGCTTTGTTGCCCACGAATTTTCCCAGTCACAGATAACAGCCACCTTACTGTCGGATTTTCCGCCTGTTACACCGCCCAGTTTTTTAAGCTTTTCGCCCAATGCGGCTACTTCTCTGAAAATTCTTGTGTTTTCCGTGCCTATATGGTCAACTACTGCACCGTGGAACTTTTCGTGACCGCCGCGGCTTTTTCTCCACTGAAAATACTGAACGCTGTCTGCACCGTAGGCTACAGCAAGCATTGATTTTTGTTCGTGGCGGCCGGGAAGAAGAAGCTTGTTCACGGTTCGCCAGTTTACCTGTGAAGGTGAGCTTTCCATAAGGAAGAAAGGCTTTCCGCCGCCCATAGAGCGATATATATCGTATATAAAAGTCCACTTTTTTCCGGTTTTAAGGCTGTCCTCTGCTTCAAAGGGGGGATAGGAGTCATAGGAGATTATATCAAGCTTCTTTGCAAGCTTCTGATAGTCTATTCTGTCGTAGGTTCCCATATAGTTTGTTGTTACGGGAATATGAGGAGTAAGCTCTCTCAGCGGAACAATTTCATTTTCAAAAAAGGAAATATGGCTGTCGGAAACAAATCTGTCCCAGCAAAGCTTCAATGCGGAAACGTGATTTTCACCTCTGAATTTCGGTGAAGAAATCTGCTCCCAAGAGGTAAAGCGGTGACTCCAGAAGCCGTTCCACCATTTGAAATTAAGCTCATCGAGATCGTTACGGTATTCCTTTCTGAGCCACTGTCTGAATGCCTTCTGACATAATTCACAGTGACATTCGCCTGAATATTCATTGGAAACGTGCCACATAAGAAGGGCAGGATGGTCTTTATAGCGTTCGGCAAGAAGACGGTTGATCTTCTGCACTTTCTGTCTGTATATAGGGGAAGTAAGGCAGTGATTGTGACGGACACCGTATTCGTTTCTTATACCGCTTTCTTCAACTCTTAAAACCTCAGGATATTTTTCACTGAGCCACGGAGGTCTTGCACCCGAAGGCGTTGCAAGAACAGCTTTTATGCCGTTTTTGTGCATCTTGTCGAGTATGGTGTCAAGGAAGGAAAAGTCGTATTTATCCTCTTCGGGTTCAAGCACTGACCAGGAGAAAATACCTACGGTTGCACTGTTAATTCCTGCCTTTTTCATAAGGCGCATATCCTCATCCCATATTTCAGGGGTTCTTATCCACTGGTCTGGATTATAATCTCCGCCGTGAATGATATATCCTAAAGGTTCCATAAAAAGTCCTCCTTGTGTTTATACTAATAACATAACACAAGAAGGTGTTTATTACAACAAAAAAATCCCTGCACCGAAATTTTTCGGAGCAGGGAAAATATTATGCTATCATTGCAAAAAGCATGTGGAAGAAGTCAAAAATTCTCTTGAAGAAATCTCTTATCTCATCAAGGAAGCTCTTTGCGGGAGCGCTTGTGCTGTAGCCGGGAAGGGTTACATTATTGTCAGAGGGTGCTTTGTCTTCACCGTATTCAGCGAGAAGAGGGAGGATGACTGAGGTGACAAAAAGCTCACTGCCTCTTAATTTTCCTGCAACACCGCCTACGGCATTGATTATATCGTCTGATATATCAGCACCTAAAAGGGAAGCAACGAAGGAGAGGATAACAATGAAATCTTCGTCGGAAACGTCGCTGAAGCAATAGTTTATTGCAACCGCAAGTGCTCTTGAAAGAAGAATCATTTCATCGGAATAAGCGGGATAATGCTCATCACCCTCAGCGTGTGCCTGATATAATCTTACAACGAGCTTTATAAGATTTTCATAGCCTGTTTTGGGAAGTGTGATGCCCTGGGCTGCTGCAAGTGCTTCTATGCTTTCGCCTTCAACTGTTTCATCTTTGATGTATAAGGGCATTGATGCCGCCTTTTCAAGCTTTGAGCCGGCGTTGTCAATAAGTGAATTTATCTTTTCGTCGTCAGTATCCAGTAAGCTTTTAAGCTGTTTTGCCTTTGTATAAGAGGATATAACTGATTCGATACCGATATATGTGCAGTTCTTTGCGTATAAAAGGAAATTTTCCTCTGCAAGAGCGAGGGCTGTTTCGTGAATTCCTGCAGGAAGAAGGGAAGTATCAATCTTCTGAACGTAATTTGTTCTTATTTCCACGTTTTCACCGAAGGAAACCTCTCTGTAAGCACAGGGGTATGCATTCATTGATGTGGTAACAACATCATAAATAACATTTCCTGCAGCAGAGGTATGTGCGGCAATATCCTGTTCGTGAGTATGACCTGTGAAGATATATTTTACACCGCCGTCACTGAGTATGTCAGCAAGCTTATTTGTATTATCGCTTACAACAGAGCCCTTATGGATTTTTGAAGCAAGAACAAAGTGGTCGATAAGGTTATGGTGCATCATGGCAATAAGATATTTGCCGTCAGCCTTTGCTTTTTCACACTGAGTCTTTATCCACTGAACTGTTTCTGCCGTAACGCCTTCAGGTGACTGACCGGGATCACAGGAGTCAATTGCAAGAAGTCTGTATTTTCCGTCAAGCTCAGCTGTGTATGAAGCGGTTTTTTCATCAACGGTAATTGCTTCATTGTAACCGAACTGAGCATAGTCAGACTTAAAGTCTGCAACGGTTGATGCAAAATAGTCGTGATTACCGGGAACTACGAAGACCTGTTTGCTGTAGGTGCTTTCAAAATCACTGAGCATTTCGGAAAGCTTTGCATTTTCTTCAGCTGTTCCGCCGTTTGTAAGATCTCCGGGGATAAGTACAAATTTACTTGAGCTGCTTCCTGCCTTTTCAAGAAAGGCCTTGATTATAGCTATTGATTCGTAGGGAAGCTGTCCGCCTGAGGAAGCATGGGCATATTCAACACTCAGGTTGTTTCTCTTCGCAACCTTTGCGGCAGTTGCGGCTTTGTAATTGATATGAAGGTCATTTGCTACGGTAATTTCAAGAGGTGTGTCTTCTGCTGATGCTGAAAAAACAAAAACGGGAAGTGCAGTCAGAATGCACAGAAGCACGGAAATAAGCTTTTTCATAAATGAAATCTCCTTAATTAAAATTCATTACAGGAATATAATAGTAAAAAACAAATCTTTTTGTCAATATCGAATTATTTTTTTTGATACAACAATAAAACGGCTTATCGGAAATTGAATGTTTTGACCATAAATGTTTCTTTGATGTTAAAGAATTATTGTGTAATGTTGATTTTTTTCAGTTTTTATATGTTCTTTAATTTCTTGACGGAAAATACACGCCGTGGTAAAATACAGTAAAAGGAGAGATGGCAAATGAATAATTACAGAAAAATTACGGCATTTATTTTATGTGTTATTGTGTTATTATCCTGCACTGTAACGGCATCTGCCTCAGATACGAAAGCAGAGCTTTATGAGATTTACGGTAATGATATGCTTTTTGCCCGAAATGAAGAAGCAGTTCTTTCAGGTACGGGAAAAGCAGGTGATATCATAACTGCAGCTTTAAGAAATTCAAAGGGTGAATTGGTATCTGAAGGCTCTTCTGCCGTAAAAGCAGACGGCAGCTTTTCCGTTGCCTTTATGGCTCCCGAAGGAAGCTTTGAGGAATATACGGTTACGTTATATGAAAATTCCGTACAGTTCAGCTTGCTCAAGGGTGTTGTTTTCGGTGAGCTGTGGCTTGCTTCAGGTCAGAGTAATATGCAGTATCCTCTTTCTCAGGCACTTGGCGGAATTGATGATTTTTATGCGGCAAAGAAACTGAGCCGTTGGCTGAGAGTTCTTCTCGTGCCTGCATATAATGAATATAAGGGCTCCACCTCCCTGTTACCCTGTGAACCTCAGAAGGATATCAAGGGTGCAAAGTGGGTAAACGGTGAAAACGGTGAGATTTACAGCATGAGTGCTGTTGCCTATTATTTTGCAGAAAAGCTTCTTGAGGAGCTTCAGATGCCTGTGGGTATTCTCAATTCCAACCTTGGCGGTACTACTATCCGTTCGTGGATATCAAGAGAGGCTATCGATAGCTCACCTGAGGTCAGGGCTTCTCTTACAGAAAGAGGAGAATATATCGAAAAGAGCGCGTGGAAGGAAGATGCTCAGAACGTATATTACGATATGACAACAAATTTCAATCAGAAAATAGCACCTCTTGCCGACTTCAGAATTTCAGGTATGATATGGTATCAGGGTGAAAGCGACCTTATGACAGGTAATTTTCAGTATGATAAATACTTTACTCTTTTACAGAAATCATATACCGAGCTTTTCGGCTATTCTGACGGACTTCTGCCCATAATTTATACACAGCTTGCACCTTACTATTATTCAGACGACGGTCTTATTCTTGCCGACTGGAACATAGCTTTTACAAATATGCAGAAGGTTGAGCCTTCTTCAAGAGCAGTTGTAACTATATATGACGTGCCTGTTACGTATCTTTCCGAAGCGGGACTTATCCACCCCGAGAGAAAGTGCGAGGTAGGTCAGCGTATGGCGCTTGCCGCTATGGGTATCAGATATGATAAATACGATACATATACGGCGGCTTCAGTTAAAGGCTATGAAGTTAAAGACGGAAGTATTTATGTGACCTTTGAAAATTCCGGTGATAAGCTTATATGCACAGGTGAGAAAATAAACGGCTTCACTATCTCTTCCTCTGACGGTGTGTTTGTGAAAGCTCAGGCTGAAATAATTTCAGAGGATACGGTAAGAGTTTATTCAGAAGGTGTTGCTTCTCCGGCTGCTTTTACATACGCTTATGCCGTTGATACCGATGCAAATCTTTATTCCGTAATAAACGGTGAGCTGCTTCCCGTTGCGCCTTATAATTCATATAACGTAACAGACGCTCACTATTTTATCGGTAAGGATTGGGCAGACTGTGACAGAGAAGCTATATGGGTTACCGAGGATGATGCTTCTTCAGGCTATTACGATGCGTGGACAGGGGAAAATGCAGAAATATCTGTAAACGGTAATGGACTTGAAATAAGTGCAAATTCAAAGAAATTCTCCGTCAGTCCTACTCTTACTTATAAAGACGGTATTACGGAAAAATCCTTCAGCTGTGCCGACGGTGATTATTCAGACTATTCTGAATTGAAATTTTTTGTAACCAATAACGGCGACAGTGACGTTACCTTCAAGGCATTGAAGCTTTATGAAAGTACTGTCTTGTGGTATGCTCCCGAAGCAAACGGTATGCTTGATACGGAAGTCGTTATTCCCGCCGACGGAAATGCTTATGAAATAGTTCTTTCTCTTGACAGAGTTTATCACCTCGGAAACGAATGCAGTCTTTCCTATGATAACGAAAAGCTCGGAAATATAAAAAATCTTGAATTCTGCTTTGAGGGTGAAGATAAATACAGTGATATTACTCTCAGTGAAATTACGTTTACGCCTTCGGTTGAGGACGTAGGCACAAGATATGATGTAAATATTAAAAACGCCGATAATATCATTGAAATTTTCACTGCAATTTTCCTTACAATTTTCGGCAGATTTGCAGGACTTTTTGTGAAGTAATATGATACACGAAACCGATAAAAAGCTGGATAACTCCTTTGCTCTCTTTGAGCCCTGTCCCGATGATTTTGTAATCTGCAAAAAAGACTCCGAAATACTTTTATCTCTTCAGAATGAAGAAATAGTTTATCCGAGGGTAAACGAAGCGGAAAAGGTAGGCGAATATCTCTTTTCCGTAGGGGATAAAAAATATTTCATAGGCGAAGTCAGAGAAGAATTTCCCTTTTCCTTTCATAATATGAGAGCTCTCAGGGGGAAAGGCTTCAAGAATGAGGTTTTTGCAGGAATAACCGCCCTTCATCTTATTAATTGGTATGAAAATACCCTGTATTGCGGAAGATGCGGCTCCTTACTTTGTAACAGTAAAACGGAAAGGGCAAGAGTATGTGACTGCGGAAATATTATTTACCCGACCATCTGTCCTGCTGTTATTGTTGCCGTAATTTCAGGTGACAGAATATGTATGACAAAGTATAACAGAGGCTATGCTAACTGGGCATTGGTTGCAGGCTATACGGAAATCGGTGAAACCGTAGAGCAGACGGTTTGCCGTGAGGTTATGGAAGAAATAGGACTTAAAGTCAATAATGTACGCTACTATAAATCTCAGCCGTGGGGACTTTCATCGTCCCTTCTCTTAGGCTTCTTCTGTGAGGTTGACGGAAGTGATGAGCTCAGGGTTGACAATATTGAGCTTAAAGAGGCAAAATGGTTTACCAAAGACGAAATAGACTTCAGAAACGATGACTTTTCCCTCACAAGAGAAATGATAGAAGCCTTCAGAACGGGAAATTATCCGAAATAAGAAATCACGGCATAATAAAAATTACGACGGACGCCCAGAAGAACGTCCGTCGGTTTTTTTATGAAGCTGATAGTAATTAGTATCAGTTTGTATCAGTTTCAGGTTTTCTTTTCATAAAAAACAAAATTCAGATTGCGGTCGCAGAGGGCTAAAAAAATTTCTTCAGGTGAGCTTATGCTGTTTTCCTTCAGCTTTTTATCAAGCCATACCCTGTCAAGTCCCATACGCTTCAGATTTTCATTGAGGATATTTCCGTCCATTATGAGCTCCGTAAACAGAAACTGTTGTTCAGGTGCAAGTGACATATCTTCGGGGGTTGCAGGCCGTTTATTGCTTACAGGGAGAACGGTGAGCTTGCCGTTGTATTCAAAAACAGCTGTCTGTATATCTCTGATATCGAAATAGCCCTGCTGTCTGCACATAACCATAAATTCACTCAGATCAAGCTTGGATTTTTTCATATTTTCATAATAAAGCTTTCCGTTGTCCATAAGAATTGTTGGTGTTCCGTTAAGGAATTTTCGGGATTTGGGAAAGTTTTTTGATATGATGCTCATAAGCAGTGTGATCACACCGTAAATTGCCATAGCAGTGAGAGGCTTCCACGGCTTTTCAAGCTCGGTAGCCATTTCAGCGGCAATTGAGCCTATTGTAATTCCCGTAATGTAATCAAAAAAATCAAACTGAGCAATTTGCTTGTGTCCTATAAATTTTGCAATCAGAAACAACGCCGCAACTGAACCAAACGCCGTCAGACATAACACCGCAAAATCCATATTTTCATCCCCTTTTATGGTATTGTTGGTTGAGTCGGGGAAAATATGCATAGACGGGATAAATAAAAAACACCGAAAACCTGAGATTTTCGGTGGCTTGAGTTAATAATAACGGATTTGCTGAATTGTTTAGTGAAATATTTTCCTGCGGAAAATATGAAATAATTCTGACGGATTATGAAATATTTCACATACGCTCAATGTGAAATGAAATAAATCCCTCATACGCCGCAGCGTATTTCATAGCGACAGATATTTCATAATGCGAGGCATTATTTCACAAATCCCGTAAGGGATTTATTTCATTGAAAAAAGCACTTCTTACGAAGTGCTTTTTTCTGGTGGGAGAAGGTGGATTCGAACCACCGAAGTCGTTGACAACAGATTTACAGTCTGCCCCCTTTGGCCGCTCGGGAATTCTCCCCTATATGAAAATGGAGCTGGTGGACGGACGAAATCTTGCTTTGCAAGCTTTCCGTG
>JAZNSP010000009.1:0-15520 GCA_045591285.1 Acutalibacteraceae bacterium | reverse complement strand
GAAAAACACAGGGGTTATCTGTATTTATGTTGCCATCGGTCAGAAGAGTACCTCTGTGGCAAAATTAGCAAGTGAACTGCAAAGAAACGGTGCTATGGAATACACCATTATTGTTTCGGCATCGGCATCCGAATCTGCGCCTCTCCAATACGTTGCGCCCTATTCGGGTTGCGCTATGGCTGAACATTTCAGAGAGCAAGGAAAGGACGTCCTTATTATTTACGACGACCTTTCAAAGCACGCCGTAGCCTACAGAGAACTTTCTCTTCTTTTGCACCGTCCTTCAGGACGAGAGGCATATCCCGGTGATATTTTCTATCTTCATTCAAGACTTCTTGAGCGTTCTGCGCATCTTTCTCAGAATCTCGGCGGCGGCTCACTTACGGCACTTCCCGTAATTGAAACTCTTGCAGGTGATATTTCCGCATATATTCCCACAAACGTTATTTCAATAACTGACGGTCAGATATTCCTTGACGGTGAGCTGTTCAACGAAGGTCAGAGGCCTGCTGTAAACGTAGGTCTTTCCGTTTCAAGAGTCGGCGGCTCTGCCCAGAATTCTCTTATGAAGCAGATAGCATCTCCTCTTCGTACAAAGCTTGCTCAGTACAGAGAGCTTCAGGATTTTACTCAGTTCGGAACTGATATAGATGAGCTTACGAGAAAGACTCTTGAATCAGGCTCACGTCTTATGTCAATTCTCAAGCAAGGAAGATACAGACCTCTTGACAGCTGGAAGCAGGCACTCATTCTTTTTGCCGTAACGGAAAATCTTACGGGTGAATGTGTTCTTGATGAAAGCAGTTATGAAACAGAGCTTTTTGAATATTTTGAAAAAGAACAGACAGAGCTTACGGCTATTCTGAAAGAGGGTAAGAAAATGACACCTGAGGTTTCAGAGCGTGTGAGAAATGCCGTAGCACTTTTCTCTGAGAGGTATTGATATGGCTTCTTTGCAGACTCTTAAAAAGAAGCTTAAAGGAATAAAATCCACCGAAAAGCTTACGAAGGCTATGAAAAGTGTTTCTGCGGCAAAGTATTCGTTTCTTAACCGCAGATTTTCGGAATTTGAAGCCTATAAAAACAGCTGTCTGTCACTTTATTCCGACTACAGCGGAGAAATAATTTCCTTAATTCCCCAAGTGAATACATTAGCACCTATGGGTGTTTTTGTGTTTGCTTCAAACAAGGGAATGTGCGGCGGCTTCAACACTGAGCTCTTTTCATTTTTCAATAATGAACGGAAATGTATGCCTGAGGATACCCTGTTTTTCCCTTGCGGAAAAAAGGCAGTGGGATATTTTACCGAAAAGGGCATTCCGTTTGCAAAATCCTTTATCTTTTCAGATACACCCGAAGCCCAAGAGGGTGAGGAATTTCTCAATGAGCTTATGAAAATGTTATCTGAGGGAATAATTTCTTCTGTTTTTGTGATTTATCCCAAATATAAGAACGTAATGGTGCAATATCCCGTAAAGACTGAGCTTTTCAAGGGAATTGAATGTGAGAAAAATGAAGCTTCATCAGATACGGCATTTTTTGTTCCCGATAAAAAGACGGTTATAGGTCATATTGCAAAAAGAATAATTTCGGCAGAGGTTTATTCTGTTATTCTTGAAACGGCTTTAGGTGCACAGGCGGCAACGCTTACCACAATGCGTTCAGCCTATGATACGGCAGTGGCATATTCTGCTATGCTTGAGGTACAGATAAACAGATTAAGGCAAAGTGAGGTTACGGCAGACGTAATTGAAACCTCACAGTCGGAATAAGTATATTTAATTTTTGATTTTGAAAGGCGGGCGGCATTTATGGCTAAAGGCTCGGTTGGTATGGTAGTAAGGGTTACGGGGCCTGTTGTTGATATTCTCTTTAATGAAAACGAGCTTCCCGATATTTTTCATGCCATTACAATAGAAAAAGACGGTAATACCTTTGTTCTTGAGGTTTCTCAGCATCTCGGCGAAGGTATAGTAAGATGTATTTCAATGCATTCCACAGACGGTCTTTCAAGAGGTGTTGCCGCCACAGATACTGGTGAACCCATTAAGGTCAGTGTCGGTGAAAAAACTCTGGGAAGAATGGTAAACGTGCTGGGCTCTCCCATCGACAAGGGTGAGGAAATTGATACGGGCAAGAAATGGCCCATACATCATCCTGCTCCCGGATTTGCGGATATTGTGGCTTCTGATGAAATTCTCGAAACAGGTATCAAGGTCATTGACCTTATGACTCCTTATGTCAGAGGCGGTAAGATCGGTCTTTTCGGCGGTGCCGGTGTAGGTAAAACCGTTCTTATTATGGAGCTTATCAGAAACGTTGCCTTTGAACACGACGGATATTCCGTTTTTGCCGGTGTCGGCGAGCGTTCAAGAGAGGGTAACGACCTTTATAACGAAATGAAGCAGTCGGGAGTTCTTGAAAAGACGGCTCTTGTTTTCGGACAGATGAATGAAACTGCAGGTGCAAGACTTAGAGTTCCTCTCGTCGGTCTTACAATGGCTGAGTATTTCAGAGAAAATTCCCATAAAGACGTGCTTTTGTTTATTGACAATATATTCAGATTTTCTCAGGCGGGCAGTGAGGTTTCCGCACTTTTAGGCAGAATGCCCTCTGCAGTAGGATATCAGCCCACACTTGCTTCTGAAATGGGTAAGCTGCAGGAAAGAATTGTTTCAACGGGTAATGGCTCAATTACGTCGGTTCAGGCGGTATATGTTCCTGCAGACGACCTTACGGACCCTGCTCCTGCAACAACCTTTTCGCATCTTGATGCAACAACGGTTCTTTCAAGAAAGATCGTTGAGTTGGGTATTTACCCTGCAGTTGATCCTCTGCAGTCCTCTTCAAGAATTCTTCTCCCCGATATTGTAGGAGCAAGACATTACAAGGCTGCCAAGGAAACTCAAAGAGTTTTACAGAAATATAACGAGCTTCAGGACATAATTGCCATACTCGGTATGGAGGATTTATCTCCCGAAGATAAGCTTACCGTTAAAAGAGCAAGAAGAGTTCAGCGTTTTCTCAGTCAGCCTCTTCACGTTGCGGAGAATTTCACAGGCATCAAGGGTAAATATGTGCCTCTTGAAAAGACAATTGACAGTATGGAATATATTCTCGGCGGTGAGTGTGATAATATTCCCGAACAGCTTTTCCTTAATATCGGAACAATTGACGATATTAAGGAAAACAGTATCTGACAGTAAGGTGTATAAAAATGGAGCTTAAAATTTTTTCACCTGACGGACAAACGCCGTCTGTAATATGCGACAGCATTATCCTTACGGTGAGCGATGATGAAAAGGGAAAGGGCGGCGGTCTTTATGGCATAAAAAAAGGCCACGCCAAAGCCGTTATTGCAACAGACAAAGGTGTAGTTAAGGCGTATAACGAGGGAAAAATTGTGTTTGAGGAATTTTTTAGTTCCGACGGCTTTGCAACTGTAGAAAAAGACGAGGTCAGAATTTGTGTAAACAAGTAGTCAGAAGTTGCTTCGCACCGTCGGACAATGATATTCTTTGCTTTGCAAAGAATGATATACATTCCTTGCGGAATGAATGATATACGGCTTACGCCGTATGAAATATTTTCCTTCGGAAAATGTTAAGGAAGGCTGTCGCCTTTGTTCCGCATCGGCTTCGCCTCGCTCTATATACTTCCGACTTCCGACCTGGCTTTGCCTCCGACTTTTTAAAAAAGGGTATTGCAAAATTATTTATATTGTATTATAATAAGTAGGCTGAGGTATATCAGCTATATAATTTAGTAAAAATCAATGGATTTTGCTTCTGTCATGCGGCGTGTTGGTCCTGTGCGACGGAGCGCCGCGAACCATGTCAGGCGGGGAACCGAGCAGCATTAAGCGGTCAGCCCGTGCGACACAGTCCGCCTGCACGCCGTGTGACAGAGGCAAAATTTTTTTAATATCGTGAGCTTCAATAAATCTGAGAAGGGGAGTTGATTGTTATTTACCGTGTTTTATACAGAAAATGGCGTCCTAAGGTTTTTTCCGATGTTATCGGACAGCCTCAGGTTACAACTACGCTTTCTTCTCAGGTAAAGGAAAACCGTCTTTCTCACGCCTATCTTTTTACAGGCTCAAGAGGTACGGGTAAGACCACCTGTGCGAAAATCTTTTCAAAGGCTGTGAACTGTCTTTCACCCGTTGACGGAAACCCTTGTAATGAATGTGAGATATGCCGAGGTATTGATGCGGGAACAGTGCTTGATATTGTTGAAATAGACGCTGCAAGTAACCGCAGTATTGACGATATAAGACTTCTTAAAGAGGAAGTGAACTTTACTCCCTCTCAGGCAAGGTTCCGTGTTTATATCATAGACGAGGTTCACATGCTGACTATTGAAGCCTTCAATGCGCTTCTTAAAACTCTTGAAGAGCCTCCCGAACACGTAAAATTCGTTCTTGCAACCACTGAGGTGCATAAGCTTCCCGCTACAATTCTTTCACGCTGTCAGCGTTTTGATTTCAGAAGAATTGAGCCCTCTGCTATTGCCGAAAGGCTTCAGTATATCGCAAAGGAAGAGGGAGCAGAGCTTCAGTATGATGCGGCTGTGCTTATTGCAAGAATTGCAGACGGCGGTATGCGAGATGCGCTTTCACTTCTTGACAGATGCATAAGTGTAAGTAACGATATAGATGTTGCCGCGGTATCCTCTTCTGCAGGACTTATGGGCAGACAGCATATATATGCACTTGTAAAGGCAATTGCTTCAGGTGATACCGCAAGGTGTCTTACCATACTTGACGAACTTCATAAGGGCTCGTTTGATACGGAAAGGCTTGTGACGGAGCTTATTGACCGTTTCAGAGGCTTCCTTATTGTAAAGACTGTGGAAAATCCTGAAAATCTTCTTGTCTGTACTGCTGAAGAGCTTTCGGAGATAAAGCAGATTGCAGGATTGTTTACAAAAGAAAGCGTTCTTTACGCTCTTAACGTGCTGACTTCCACGGCAGATGCTATGAGAAGAACTCAGAACAGAAGAATTGAAGCGGAAATGGCGCTTATAAGACTCAGCCGTCCTGAAAACGATGACTCTGTTGCGGCTCTTCAGGTTCGTATTGCCGCACTTGAAAAGGAAATTTCTCTTCTCAAAAAGAACGGTGTTACGGTAAGGCACTCAGAAATGCCTTTCGTTTCTTCAGAAAAAGAGGCTTTAGCTGAAGAAAAAACGGCAGCAGAGGATATGCCCTTCGATGAGGCACCGCCCTTCGATGAGGCACCGCCTTTCGATGAAGCTTCTCCCTTCAGTGAGTCTTCTTCAGCTCCTTTCTCTGTGGGAAATACCGAGTTCAAGGGCTTCGGAGCGGAAAGCTCATCATCAGGCTTTGCTCAGCAGTTCAGTGCTATGGCTGATGACGGTGATGACTCAGGCTTTGACTTTGATGCTTTTATGAAGGAGCATGAGGGTATGCACAAAAAGCCTGAAAAACAGGAAGAGGTAAAGGAAGAAGCGGAAGCTGATGCAAATTCCCCAGATCTTATTCCTTATGACGAGCTTTTTGAGGATACTCTTCCCACTGAGCAGGTGCAGGGAAAGATTGATAACTATTCCTGGGGAAAAATAGTGCTTGAAACGGAAAAAATGTTCCAGCCTCTTATCGGACAGCTTACGGGCTCTTCGGCAAGAATAGCGGGGAACACTATATATATTAAGCTCGGAGAAAAAAATCTCAAAATTTTTGTAAATGAGCTTATGCTCGGAAAATACGTATCAAAAGCAGCCGAAACAGTTCTCGGCAAAACATATAACGTAAAATTAGATTAACAGGAGAATGAAAAATGAAAGCAAGAATTCCTAATCAGAATAATATGTCAAGAAACGATATGATGGCAAAAATCCAGAAGATGCAGGAGGATATGGCAACAAAGCAGACTGAGATTGAAAACAGCGAATTTACTGCATCTGCAGGCGGCGGAGCTGTTGAAGTTAAGGTCAGTGGTAAGCACGAGGTTCTTTCCGTAAGCATCAAGCCTGAGGTTGTTGATCCTGAGGACGTTGAGATGCTTGAGGATCTTCTTATTGCATCACTTAATGAAGCAATAAGAAAAGCAACTGATACAATGGAAAGAGAAATGAATTCTCTTACCGGCGGACTTAATATTCCCGGACTTTTCTGATAAAAGGATAAATTTATTTTTAAGCGGTTTATTTATGGAAAGTGCAGTTTCTTTTGAAAAATTAGTTGAACAGTTTCAGCGTATGCCCGGTATCGGTGCAAAAACGGCTATGCGTCTTGCTTTTTACGTGTTGTCACTTGATAAAGAGGAGGCAAATGAGCTGGCTGATACAATAAAAGAGGCAAGTGAAAAAATTCACCGCTGTCCCAAGTGCTGTAATCTTACAGACGAACAGCTTTGTCCTATATGTAAAAGCCATACCCGTAAGCAGTCACTTATCTGTGTTGTGGAAAATGCAGAGTCGCTTATGGCAATTGAAAATACCAATGAATATAAGGGTGTTTATCACGTTCTTCACGGTGTAATTTCACCTCTTGATGACGTGACTCCCGATGATATTACGGTAAAGGAGCTGCTTTCGAGAATAAATGAAGGCGGCGTTGAAGAGGTTATAATGGCAACGGGCTCAAATGTTGAGGGTGAGCTTACGTCTATGTATATAAGTAAGCTCTTGAAGCCTCTCGGTGTGAAGGTTTCCCGACTTGCCTACGGTCTTCCTGTGGGAAGTGACCTTCAGTATGCTGACGGCGTAACGCTTATGCGTGCAATTGAGGGCAGGCGCACGATGTAAAAGGAAAAAACTCCGAAAATTAAAATCACTGTTAAAAGGGTGTGTTTATATGTATGCAATAACATTTGATATCGGTACTACGGGGGTTAAGACCTGTGTTTTTGAAATATCAGACACCGTAAAGCTTCTCGGAAGTGCTTCTGAGGGGTATAAGCTTTATGTTTTCCCCGACGGCGGTGCAGAGCAGGATCCTGATGAATGGTGGGCTGCTATGTGTAACACATCAAGAAAGGCTGTAGCTGAAGCCGGAATTGATGCTTCTCTTATTGAAGGTATTTCCTTCTGCTCTCAGATGCAGGGACTTGTGCTCGTTGATAAAGAGGGAAATCCCGTAAGACGTGCTATGAGCTATATGGACCAGCGTGCAAGAGAAGAGCTCAAGAAGGGTATTGCCCACGGTGTTCAGATTGCAGGTGCAAGTGTGCCCCTTCTTCTCAAGTCCCTTATGATAACAGGTGCGGTTGCCGCATCCGTAAAGGACCCTGTATGGAAATATAACTGGGTAAAAAATCACGAGCCTGAGAATTTCAAGCGAGTTCACAAGTGGCTTGACGTTAAGGAAGCCCTTATCTGCCGTATGACAGGCAAATTCGTGATGACAAGGGACTCTGCCTTCGGAGCTCTCTTATATGACCTGAGAAAAGGCCATGAGTGCTGGAGTGAGAGCCTTTGTAAGTCCTTGGGTGTTGACGTAAAGCACATGCCTGAAATTATAAATTCCACTGACGTTGCAGGCTGTCTTCGTGAAAAGCAGGCAGAGGAGCTTGGACTTAAAGCCGGTATCAAGGTATATGGCGGCGGCGGTGATGCTTCTCTTATCGGTGTGGGTGCAGGTGCCGTTGAATTGGGTGACACTCACGTATATTGCGGTACTTCAGGCTGGGTTTCCACTGTTGTTGACAAATCCATTGTTGATGCATCTGCTATGATAGCGGCTGTTATCGGTGCAGAGCCCGGAAAATTCAATTACTTCGGTGAGCTTGAAACAGCAGGCAAGTGTCTTGAATGGGTAAAGGACCACTTAGCACTTGACGAAATCAACATTTATCTCAATAAAGAAGACGTAGCAGACAGCTACGAAACAGAATATACAAATCTCTACGACTATATGAGTGACGTAATAAGTAAGGTTCCTGCAGGCTCAGGCGGTGTTATTTTCACTCCCTGGCTTCACGGCAACCGCTGTCCCTTTGAGGATCCCAATTCAAGAGGGATGTTCTTCAACATAAGCCTTGAAACAGGCAAAAGTGAGCTTATAAGATCCGTTATCGAGGGTGTCTGCTTCCATCTCAGATGGTTTATGGAGGCAGAGGAGAAGAAGGTTAAGGCTTCCGAAACCCTTCGTTTTGTAGGCGGCGGCGCTCTTTCATATATGACCTGTCAGATACTCTCTGACATAATGGGTAAGAAAATTGAAATAGTTGATAAGCCTCAGAACGTAGGTGCTGTGGGTGCGGCTGTTACAATAGCTGTAGGCTCAGGTCTTATCAAGAGCTTCAGCGAAGCTAAAAAGCTTATTCCCGCTGTAAAGACTTATGTTCCCAATAAGGAAAATAAGGCGGTTTACGATAAGCAGTATGAGGTCTTCAAAAATCTCTATAAAGCAAATAAATCAAACTTTGCCGCACTTAACGGCTGAAAGGATTAAACAATGGAAAAAATTCAGGTACTTGAAAATCTCTATTCACATATATCTGCTTCAATGGAGCAGTGCGGATTTATGCCCGAATATAAGGAAGGTATGAGAAAGTCTGGCTGTCCCGTCTATGAAAGAGGAGAAGCTGTGGTAATGGACTTCTCAGGCGAAAAGGGTGTTGCCCGTTTTGTTTTCAGTGAAGACAGAATTCACCTTCTTTTTGCTGAAAAGGAAGCTCCCAGAGATGATGACTCCGCTTTCACAAAGGACTCAACCTATCTTTTCGTTTTAGGTGAATACACGGAGCGTGATATCAAGAGTATTGCCTCTGAAATAAACGAATACGTTACAGATACCTTCATTGTCAAGAAGAAGGCGGCTGTCAAGGCTAAGAATATAGCAACTGTTTCCCGTACTGCCGCAAAGAGCGGTGCTTTAGCTTACGATCCCATTACCTTTGCAACAAAGCTCAGCGGTCTTTATCCCGAGCTTAAAGCTGCTATTACGGAAAACATTGAAGCTTACGGTGAATTTCTCTGTGAGGATTTCTTTGTAAATCACGTTTGTCCTCTTGTTGACTACACTGTACGTGAAAAAAATCCTCAGAAAATGAAAAGACTTTTCAATATAATCTGCGAAACCTATGAGGACGGCACAAACGAGGTTCAGAGCCTTATTGCAGTAACCGTTTTAGGTCCTGTTACGGTTGAGCCCGAAAGAATGCAGCAGATTATGCCCTATATTTCAGACAGTATGTTAGAGCCTGTCTGTGCAGTTGCAAAAAGACTCAGAAACAGCAAGTCAGCAAAAATGCGTCTTGAAAATCCCCCCAAGTTCAAACCCAAAAAGCAGAAGGGCCCCGGACTCATGGAAAAGCTCATGGGCGGCGCAAATCCTTCGGGAATAGGAATGCAATAAGAAAAATCTCCTCATACAAGCAGAGGTGTTCTGCTTTGTATGAGGAGAGATTTTTTTAGGTCGGAGGCAAAGCCAGGTCGGAGGTCGGAAGTCGGAAGTGGAGTATAAAATGAGCTTTAAGGATAAAAATTTATCGCTTTACGGAAATTCCAAAATGGCATTTCGATACAACCAAAAATGAAAACGATGGCTTTAATCATTCACCGCAATAATAGTCCTCACCAACTGTCAATTTAAGAAATTCAGTAAGTACTTTAAAAATTTCATCAAATGCTTTGGATTCATCTTCATATATTTCCATAAAATGTTCATGAAGAGCATTTATATCAGGTTTTCCATAATTTTTCTGAATATATTCCTGAAATAATTCAAAAAACTCTCTGTCAGTTAATCCGCAATCAAATCCATATCTACAATCACGAAAATAGGTCCGGTTTTCTAAAAAAATACCCCAGTTCTTGTCCGTGCGTTTTGAATAATCATTAAATATTTTATAGAAAGTATTCTTCTTATATGCAGGTATTCTTATATAATCATCAAATAACTTAAAGAATGTTTTTAAAGCTTCTTTCTCGTTTTCACTATAAGCCAAAATCAGTCCCCGATAATTCAAAGTGCGCTGATCATTATACAACTCTGCAACATAGTCAGTAAAACCGATAAGCGGATCTTCTTCTGAAACCTTAATATCCATAAGATTCTGCAGATAAACCATTCCGTTCAATTGATGGGATAAATTTGTAAGATTCCAATCTCCCAGATACATAGGCGGACATTTTTCCACTTTTTTTATATAATCTAAAATATAATGCATTGTTGATACTCCTGTTCACAATCATAATCACAAGCATTCAGAAAACGGAAGTTTTATGTCTTTTTCAAACCTATTGAAAGAAATTCCGAAATTTTTTAGCTGTTCCTCTAGTTCATTTGTTACATTAGCTATTATCATTTCTGAGTGTGAAATAATTTTCAGCCAACAAATACCGTTTGAGAAAAAGCATATATCCTCAGGCAAATTATTTGCACGCCACGAAAAAAGAGATTTTGCTGACATCAAAAAATTATAACAGCTTTCTTTATCTGAGATTTTTACAACATAAGCTTCTGTGCCGTAATTATAAATCTGATTCAGATATTCTGCATCATAGACGGAAGAAACAATCTGATTACGAATAATATCAATAATATCGGCAGTTTTTGATTTATATTCAACATATTCCTTATTATCCTGTTTATTATCTGCAAGATCGAGAATATCAACTTTAAGTTCATCAGGGAGCAAATCGCTGTTCTTATCCGTAATAATGAAATGATTATAATTCGGCAGATGAAAAGTAAAATAATCAGAATTATCCAAAGCAAAATTCACAAAGCCTTTGTATGCTTCACCTGTTAAATTATTATTTTGTTGTTTATTTTTTTTGAGAAAATTTCTTATTTTGTTAATCATTTTCTACCTCCGAAAAGATGCCAAAATTTATCAGTAATTTATATTCAATAAATCATTTTGACAGGTTTCTCATTAGGCATAGCATCTTCATAAATAATATTATCTTCGTTATGCAAGTCAATTCCCATGATAAAGTGAATATCAGTTGTTGTTTAGAAACAAAAACGGCTTCTGTTACTTATTTTTGTTCTCTGTCATTTATTAAAGACGTAAGGTCATCAACCATATTTCATCATTTTCTGCTATTGCTTTTTTCTCGCATTCTTTATATGCACAAGTAAAAATATAATTATCCTGAAAACGAAGCAATCTATTATAAATACGGTCGGCACCCGGCCAATTCATATCCTGTAACCATTCGAATAATTCTGGCAGAAAAGGGGCAATTTCAGCATCAGACTTCTTATCCAAAACAACAGCACAATTCTCCCATACATTTTTGTTGTACTGTTCTGTTTCAGGCAAAATAAAAAATTGAAGCTCATGCATTTTACTTGCTAAATCAATGCCAATGCTATTATCATTTTCACCGCTATTCCAATCTAACAACTTATAAATCATATTAGTTTTTTTCTGTGGCTTCATATTCAATTATATATTCTCCGTATGTTTCTTTACACAAAAGAGGATATATACTGTCCAGCTGACATTGTTTTCCATAAATTTCAAGATAGCAATGCATATCAGGTCTTATGAAAATGGCGTTCTGGGGGAAATAGAACATAATTCTTGAAAAATAACGCAGATTACATTCCACAATCAAATCAACCAGATTATTGCTTGTATTAATTTTTATCATTTCATTTTGCTTCAATTCACTTCGTAATTTATTGAAGGCATCAAACTTTTTTATGTCTTTCCAGCAATAATAATTCTTCTGATGTCTTACAAATGAACAAACAAAAGCTTCTTTTTCATCAATTACACTTGATATCACTCTTATAAAATCCGCAAATTTTACAGCACCTGTGTAAAACTCACATTTTTCCTGAAGGCTTCCGTTACTATGAAATCCGCCTTCCATGAAAAAATCTGTAACAGATATTTTTATGGAAGCATTTTCACACACATCAGAAAACTCTTTTTCAATTGTTTTTCTCATTGATTTTGTATTCATATTCATACCTCGTCACAATATTGCATCAGTAAGCAAAACTATTAAGGCAATTATTAATTTCTTTTTGTTACAGTTTTTCATATAAATACAATTTTCCGAGCTACATAAATTAGTTTGCATAAAAAATATTAAAGAAACTATTATTCCGACTTCTCTCAATGTATTTCCAGCCGCAATCAATTGACAAAAGCAACTCAATATCTGAAACCCTATCAAGCTCTAAGTTGTTAAACCAAACAAATGCTATTTCGTCAGTTTCATCATTAAAACCGATAAAATAGATTACTTGGGGGAAATTTTTATCAGATTTACATATTGAAAAATCAAATTTTTCATATTCAAACTCAGGTAATATATCACCGTTAAAATCTTCTTCGGTAAAAAAGTGATAATTCTGAGTTATTTCACTTTTTGCCTTAATAAAATCATTTTCATCATACTTCAGAATAAGCGTTTCTGACTCGAGTGAAAAGAAAGAACTGTCAGAATAACGATAAACCTGTGCATTTTTATAATTATCAGGGTATTCAAAAAATGTAGTTTCAAATTCATCAACTGTAGCATTTTCAAATACTGTAAATTCTGCACTTCCGCCAAGCAGATAAAACAATGAACTGCCGACAAAAACTAAAATTAACATAATAGCCGCAACAAAAATTTTTGCAACATAAGGAATTTTTCTGATTAAAGAAATTACAAAAACCGCAATAAATGAAACAAGCGGCACAATAATCATTTTATCCGCAATAATCCCATTTGCAGCTAAACAAGCTATAATATGAAATATAGGAAAAACTAAAATCAAAAACGATAGCATTGTCGGTATATACTTTTTCATATAGCACCTCTATTCTTAGCCTACAACAACAATCGGCATAGTTGCCCATTCCGGATTATGATAACCTCTTCTTCGTCTTTTTGCAACAGGATCGTAATAGGGATCATATTTTGTTTTACGATATATCTTTTCAATTCCATTAAAATAGTCAAATCCAAAAATGCCAGCCTCTATAGTTCCACTTACGGCATCATATTCATAATATTCCTGCACACCTACGGTATTCGTTCCGTTAGTAACAGTTGAAATAAGAGAATTTACCTTAGTCGATGCGGTTGTGTCGGTATCCCCATAGTAAAAGGCAATTAAGCTGTTAAATATACTCTAAATTATATTGACATTTAACAATATGACTGAACAGCTCTATATTAAAATATTAACACAAAGCTGTTCATATCAACAACCAAATTCCTTGAATGTATGTTGGATTACTGAAATATAGTAATATGGAAACAAATCATACATAATCTGAAAATAGTGGCGGAGAGAGAAATTCATTATACTTTCTATGGCGATAAACCTTATATGTACTCTTGTTTCCGCTATAACAATTAATAAAATCATAATCCTTGAACTTATCTTTTTTGTAACGAAAAACATACTTATTAATAGACAAACGTGATAAATAGGATCTAAATTCAGTTTTTTGCATTTCCACAATTCGGTCTGATTCATAAATATATTTTTCTTCATTTATTGAAAAAAGACAATCAAGATTGTTATGTTTATTTCGAATTACAACAGGCGAAGTACCTGAATAAATACCAAGAAAATTTCTATTAATTTCATCAACACTTGTTTTTTTGAATGAAATTGCCAATCTTTCTATTATTTGATTTTCGCAATTATATCTGCATACCGTCATTGCATATAATTCATTAAAAAATAATGAAATTTCATAAATTTCTCTTTGTGTTTCATTATAAAAAATCAAAACATCTGTTCCCAAATAATCCACAAAAGACAATTTATTTCCGTCAAAATAATACTTGGTTATATTTTTCGTTTTTTTAGTTTTTTTGCGAATTGTCCCTCTTTTAGTTTTTCCGACAATCAAATCTACAACAGGACTGGAACAAAAATACCCTAAATTTAAATTAGAATTTAGGCAAAACAGAACATTAGAATAATTTCTTCGTTCTTTTATAATGTCTTCAATTGACATTTCATTTTCATTTAATAATGCATCAGCAATCAAATAATAATGAAGTCCAATTTCTAAATATTCAGAAATCTTTGTTTTGTTGGTATTATCATTTTCTGAAAAATTTTCAAAAATTGAACATGACCACCTATCATCTTTGGGAATTTTATCATATTCATACAAAAAACAGTTATTTGCCATACTACACCAATCCTGTTGCTGATATTAACTTATTTTTCTGTTCAAAAATTTCCTGTTATAACTTAAATTATAACAAATAAATCTTTTTTGTTTGCTTCAAAAACAACCGGGAAGTGCCAACGGTGTAAAAAATGTTCAAATTCACTGTCATACCATCTTATACCCTTTTCGTCACACCATTTTTTCACAAGCGGCAAGCAAACAGAATTTCTATAGTTAAACCAATCATCAACCATATCAATTTTCTTTCCGTCTTTTTCATAACATCTGCCGTCAATAAATATTCTGAAAGCTACATCAAAAACCGATTCTGCATCTTCTGACCATGTCTTATTTAACGGATCTGAATTTTTTGCAGTTTCTATAACTTCTTCAGGGGTAATATTTAATGACTTAATATAGTTTTCCATAAGTTCAATAATATTGATTCTGATTGTTGGTAACAGATACTTAATTCTACGTTTTTTTCTTTTGTCTAAACATTTTTTCACCACTTTTGTTTCATCAATATCATAATAAAACTTATAATTATTCAGGCAAAAATACCACTGTCTTGTATTAGACGGATAATATAAAGATTTATCAACAAAATACATAATTGCTGTTTTCAATTAACTATCTCCTATCATGTTATTTTATTGCCAAACCAAATGTGAAATGCATGCTTAGCATCATGATAATGTCCATATCCTGGAATATGAACTTCAGGAGCTTTTTCACATCCAAAAACTATAGCCAATGCTTTTGCATCCGATTGAGAATTAGCATATATTCCCCAATATTCTACCGAATAATATTCTTTTTTTATAGTTTCATAAGCAATTGTCGAATTTGACATATCATATGAAAATCTTTGCGATAAATCATTTGTCGCACCAGCAAAACCTAATTTTTCAATTGCGGCTATAAAAGAAAAACTTGGACCAAATGTAACAAGCTTACCAGATCTTACATATGCCAATTTATATCGACCTCCACGTCTCACTTTAGGAGTTACATCAGTTAATGTTTTTGTTTGAGATTTAGCTTCAGTTTTTGCAGTGGGAAGGGAAATAGAAATTGGAATGGATTTTGGTAGCGTGCCGGTAATAACCATTATTATCGTGGCAAAAAACACTACATATGTAATCAATCCACTAGATTTTTCATCTAATTGTCCAGCAGTTGTAGTCTCGCCATATTCACCTGTCGGATCAACAAACATCACAGGATTATTGTTACAATACGCAAACATATTAGTTCCGATAACACCCTGTGCGGTGTCGGCGTAGATGTCGGCATTTAAGAACCTGCAAAGCATGGGTGAATAGAATCTTGATCCGAGGTAGTGGGAGGGGCCGGTGGAGAAGTTGAATACATAGCCTCTGTAGGTAAGAGGGTTTATTCCGTGGAAAATTATTGCAATAAGCTGAGATACTGCACTTCCGTCATTTGTTATCAGC